>JAGZDD010000040.1 GCA_018369015.1 Clostridiales bacterium
CCGATTTTAATTTTATATCCATTTTTCCAGAAAGCCTTTGTTGCGGGGATTGCTCTGGGTGGTGTGAAGGAATAGGAGGAAACGTTTATGTTTGATAGTTTTTTGATACGCGAAGACAGTCTTAAAAATGTGGAGCAAGACGGGAAAATTGTTGGCTTTAAGTTTGGTGTGCGCATTGCAGATTACAGAGGGGCGATTTTATCGCTGCACAACGGATATTATGTGAGCGTGGATGGCGTGGAATATCCAAGAGAAGTCCAGAAATTTGAGATTAACGGAAAACCGCCAAGAAGCTTTGAGGAATTAAAAACCTGTGTGTGGGAGCATTGGGATTTTGACGATGAGGGGATGCTTTATATCGAAAAGGAGGGCGGACTTGCACCTGGAATCCATCATATTGGGCTTCAGCAGTCCATTTTGGCCGCCTATGGATATATGCCGACAGATGAGGAATGGATTAAAAATCCTCCGGTACCCGGGAGCGGCGCCGGCGCCGGAAAAACAAACGTGATTTGTTACTATGACATTCCCTTGACGGATTAAAGAGGAGGAGTAAAAATGAGCCAGATAAAAAGGGGCGTTTCGTTATATAGCTATCAGCAGGAACAATTTTTCAAAAGGATGAATATCCGGGATATGGTTAAAGAGGTTCACGACCAGTTAAAAACCGATGGTATTGAGATTATATGCGACGCTATGGTCAAAAGCTATCCCAATGCGCCGGATGATTTTTATAATGAGTGGAATGAGCTGATGGCAGAATTTCAGATGAAAGCGGTAACTATGGATATTTATATGGATGTTCTCCAGTTCCGGGATCATGTGATGGATCACAGGGAAGTGGCTGACCGGCTGATCCGGGATTTATATATTGCAAAACGGATGGGGTTTGAAAATGTGCGCTGCCTGTGTACAGTGCCTATTGACAGTATTGAAATGGCGCTTCCGGTGGCTGAGGAGCTGGGGGTGCGTATCGGAAAGGAAATTCATGCGCCATTTAATCTCCGTTCGGACATTCCTATGTATGGGATGCTTAAGAATCCATATATGGTGGAGGAAATTGTGGAGCTTGCAGACCGGAAGCATACAAAATATGTAGGGCTTGTACCGGATATGGGAATTTTCCAGACAACCCTTAACCGTCCAAAGCTTGATTATATGATTCGTACCGGTTCTGACCCCAAGGTGCTTGGGCTTGTCCTTGAGGCAATCCATAAGGGGATTAAAAATCCTGAAATTGCCCGGGAATATATTTGCTCAAAAATGCCGGATGTATCTGAGCAGGCATTAAAGGACGCCAACTGCGTGGCGATGTTTAGTACGGTAGAGCCAAAGGAAATGGAGGCTATTGTTCCCTATATTGTAAGTATTCATGGAAAATTCTATCAAATGACGGAAATTCCGGGCTGCCCCGGGCAGTATGAGGACCTCGCCGTAAACTATAAGGATCCGATCCATTATCTTAAGGCCGGGGGCTTTGACGGCTATATATGTTCAGAGTATGAAGGACAGAGAGACCAGCAGGACCGAGGAATGGAATATCTTGCCGATGAAGTTTTGGAGGTACGCCGGCACCATGAAATGCTTGCGCGTTTAGTTGAGATGGCGTAATATAAAAATGAAGGTCAGAAAAAATACCGCCGGGAGCAGTCTTTTGGCGGTATTTTTAACATATCCGGTGGAAAGGGGATTGATTATGACAGAAGCAGTGAAAAAAAGCAGAGGGCAGGTGGATCTGACCCAGGGAAATGTTACAAAAGGGTTTCTTGCCTTTATGATTCCGATTATTATTGGAAATATTTTTACTCAGTTGTATAATATGGTAGACTCTGTTATCGTCGGACAATTTGTCGGCGGAGAGGCGCTGGCTGCCGTAGGCGCCAGCTTTTCCCTGAATATGATGATTAACGCTTTTTTGGTTTCCGTGGGAGCAGGGGCTACGGTGGTTGTTTCTCAGTATTATGGGGCAAAGCAAAAGGAAAATGTAGATAGGACGGTAAATTCGGCGCTGCTTTTAGCCGGCTGCGTGGCTGTTACGATTACGATTGTATGGCTTGTGCTTGCGCGGCCGCTGCTGACATTGATGAACACACCGGCGAATATTTTTGATGATGCCCTGGCTTACTTTTATATTATTATTTTGGGGACGATTGGGCACCTCTACTACCAGATGACCAGCGCCATTTTGCGGGGGATGGGAGATTCTGTATGGCCCCTGGGCCTCTTAATTTTTTGCAGTATTTTGAATATTATTCTTGATATATTGTTTGTCGCAGTATTTGGCATGGGTGTGACCGGGGCTGCATGGGCGACGATCCTTGCCCAGCTTATTTCTGCCATTGCTGTTGTTGTACGGCTGTGCGGCAAACGATACAATATTACAGTGAACTTAAAAACCCTGCGTATTAACGGCGCTCTGGCCAAGGCTATTTTAGCGATTGGTATTCCGGCGGGCTTACAGCAGCTTGTGACGTCGGCAGGAAGCTCTGTTGTACAGGTTGTGACCAATAGCTTTGGAAGCGATGTTATTGCGGCAAACAGCACGATTATCAAGGTGGACGGATTTATCGTCCTGCCGCTCATGGCTATAAGTACTGCAATTATGACCTATGTCGGACAAAATATTGGCGCAGGGAAGCATGACCGGCTTAAAAAGGGTATCCGTTTAAGTATGTGGATGTCTGTTATTATTGCAGTGACGCTCGGGCTTTTGCTTGTTGTCATTGCGCCTTTGGCTGTCCGGCTTTTTACCAATGAGGAAGCAATTATAGAAATCGGGGCCACGGGTCTTAGGACGCTGGGATTTTTCTATGTTTTTATGGCGCTGACGAACTGTATTACAGGTATTGTCCGCGGTGCGGGTTCCTCCAGTTTTCCTATGTTTTCCGCGTTTTTAAATATTGGCGTCCGTATTTTGCTTTCCTGGGTTTTAGCTTATGGAATGAAAGATTACCGGGGGCTTTACTATGCAATGATTATTGGAAATTTCTGCAATATGGCGGCGCTTGTTCTTTATTATAAATTTGGCCGCTGGCGGGAAGCTTCGGTTGTAGCTAAGAACAAAGCGCTGGAAAAAAACTTGTTATGAAAAGGAGCTTTTTATGAAAATTGTTGTGGCGATGGATTCTTTTAAAGGGAGCCTAAGTTCTCTTGAGGCAGGGGAGGCGGCAGCTTTGGGTATACGGGAGGTATATCCGGACGCCAGGATTGTCGTGCGCCCTCTGGCCGACGGTGGTGAGGGTACGGTGGATGCCCTTGTTCCGGGGCTTAACGGCCAGCTGCGGCATGTGACAGTTACAGGCCCGGCAGGCCGTCCGGTCTGCGCGTCTTACGGTATTATACAGGAAAAGAAGCTGGCTGTTATGGAAATGGCTTCGGCCGCAGGGCTTACGCTTGTGCCGGAAAACAAAAGAAATCCTATGATAACAACGACCTATGGTGTTGGGGAGATGATTTTAGACGCTGTGGCGCATGGGTGCCGCCGCTTTATGATTGGCCTTGGTGGGAGTGGAACAAATGACGGAGGCGCTGGTATGCTTATGGCTTTGGGTTATGGATTTTTGGACAGAGAAGGCCGCACGATATCTTTTGGCGCCGCGGGCCTTGAACGGCTTGCCAAAATAACGAAGGAAAATGTAAAACCAGAACTTTCTGACTGTGAATTTATGGTTGCCTGTGATGTGGCCAATGTCCTTTGCGGGCCTGACGGCTGCAGCGCTGTCTATGGGCCGCAAAAGGGCGCAAACCAGGAAATGATTGAGTATATGGATGGATGGCTTTCGCATTATGCTGATCTGGCCGCAGAAATTGACGGGCGGGCAGATCCCGGTTTTCCCGGAGCCGGGGCGGCCGGGGGCATGGGATTTGCATTTAAAACCTTTTTAAATGCCCGGCTGGAGCCGGGGGTATCTATTGTCCTTAGGGAAACAAGCCTTGAGGAGGAAATTTGCGGCGCCGATATTGTTGTGACCGGAGAAGGGTGTATCGACGGGCAGACGGCTATGGGAAAAGCGCCGGCCGGGGCGGCGGCTCTGGCAAAGAAGCACGGTGTTCCTGTTGTGGCTTTGGCGGGCTGCGTGGCCGGGGATGCGAAGCTGTGCAATGGCCAGGGAATTGACGCTTTCTTTTCAATACTTCCCCGGGCTATGGATTTGAATGAGGCTATGGAGCCGGAGACGGCGAAGAAGCATCTGGAGGCCAGCGCAGTCCAGGTATTCCGGCTTTGGAAAACCGCCTGCCAAAGGCCTGGAAATCCTCTGGCAGAGCGGTTGTAATTAAAAATTAGCAGTCGCAGTTATTTGTGTGGCATCCGCAGTTTGGCATATAGCCGCTTGGCTGGCACCCGCACCCGGCGTTGCCTGCGCAGCCGCACCCGGAGCCAGAACGGGAATTTTGCCTGAATCCTCCACCGCAGCCATTGTTTTTGCCGCAGCACAGCAGCAAAAGAATAATTAAACAGCAATTTGACATTGATAATCACTCCTTTCCCTATCATAGTATGCAGGGCAAAAAAAGATGTGAGCTCAGCTTTTTGCAGACTTTTTGAATATGTTTGAAAACCGCAGCATATATATAAAGTAAACCGGCTTTTTTTGCTGAAAGATGTGATGGAAATGGGGAGCTATTATATGGAGAATATATTAAAGCAGTTAAAAGAGAATGTAGAAAGTTATGAGCAGATGAATGGCAAAGCGCCGGATTACGTAATTATGGGCTGGGATCTGGCCTATGAGATCCGGCGGATGAAGGATGTTTACAAGTGTACCTTAAGCAGGGAATATGTTTATGACATTCCTGTGCTGGAAACAAATATTACGGGCGTCCTGGCTCTTGGAACCCGGTGCCAGCAATCAAAAGGCAACGATTCAGCTATGCCATCTCAGATTTGCGCAGTTAACCGCATCCTCGGTTCGGGCCAAACGGTCTGAAAGACAACGTTGCTATCGATGTTCTGTCATGGTAAAATAATGCATAGGTAAAAGATTTATAACTGGCATTGCCATAGAAAACATAATGATAGTCGAATGGAGGTTAAAGTATGCGTATAGGAACAGGATATGATGTACATAAGTTAGCAAAAGGCCGTAAAATGATCATCGGCGGTGTGGAAATTCCTTATGAGAAGGGGCTTTTAGGCCATTCGGATGCGGATGTGCTTGTTCATGCGGTGATGGACGCCCTTCTTGGCGCCGCGGGCTTAGATGATATTGGAAAGCATTTTCCTGACACCGACGAGCGCTATCGCGGTATTTCCAGTATTAAATTGCTTGTCCATGTAGGAGAACTGTTAAAGGAAAACGGTTATGCTGTGGGTAATATTGATGCAACAGTTATTGCCCAGAAGCCGAAAATGCGCCCTTATATTGAAATGATGCGTCAAAATATGGCCCAGGCGCTGGATATTCCCAAGACGGATATCAATGTTAAGGCGACGACTGAGGAAGGCCTTGGATTTACCGGAGAAGGTTTAGGTATCGCTGCCCAGGCAGTGTGCCTGCTAGAGAAACGGTAGCCGCATAGAAGGGGATATGTTAAAATCCTTATGTTTTGTTTAAAAACAGATAAAGAACCTGATGAAGCAGCAGTATAAAAGCCTGCCGGATTTTGTGTCCGGCGGTTTTTTTATTTAACAGGAAACTTCGTTTCATGTTAAATAAAAACGCTCCGCTTTGGATGCGCACACGCGCAAAGCGGAAATTTGTCGCTAAAGCGACCGCGCTCGGCGCGTTAGTTCCGCTCGCGGAACTCTTTGTTCTTGAATAGCTACCCAATATTTGCAGGAAAGCAAGATTTGCAATGTTTTATATTTATTTTGCAATGGCTTTCAAAACAAACCTGTGTGAAAATATATATAACGATTGAAATGGGAGGTTTTTATAATGTTATATCCAATCATAACAGATTCAAGATGTGTCATGGATTTAAGTGGAACGTGGGCATTTAAGCGGGATGAAGAGGGCTGCGGTTTTGAATGTGAATGGTATAAGGAACCGCTTGGTGATGCCATAACAATGCCGGTGCCTGCATCTTATAATGATATGAAGGAAGACGAGGCGCTTCGGGAGCATTACGGCTGGGTCTTTTATCAGAGAACTGTATGTGTGCCTGCGATTTTTAAGAGCCAGCGTGTCGTGCTGCGCATGGAGGCAGTGACCCATAAGGCCAGGGTGTATTGGAACGGCGAACTTATATGTGAGCATAAAGGTGGATTTTTACCTTTTGAAGCTGAGCTTGACGGAAAAATTCGCGTGGGAGAAAATCTTCTGACTATCGCTGTGGATAACCGGATTGACCGTACGACCCTGCCGGTGGGCGGCGACCGGCCCTTTGGCGCTTTAGAGCCTGTAAAGCACCAGAAGCATAATTTTCCGAGATTTGACTTTTTTAACTATTGCGGGATTACCCGTCCTGTAAAAATCTATACAACGCCCCGGGAATACATTCAGGATGTCACCTTAGTTCCGCAGATTATTGAAAAAAACGGGCATACCGTGGGAAAGATCCGCTATGATGTTGTGTTGTCAAATACTGACCGGCCGGTGCTTGTCGAGGTGTTTGATGCAAAAGGGGCGCTGGCGGGCCGCAGCGAAGGCTTTAGCGGTGAAATAGAAATTGAAAACGTCCATTTATGGATGCCCGGAGCGGGTTATTTGTACGACGTTAAAGTAACTGGCGGCGAGGATATTTATGTGCAGCCTTTTGGAATCCGTACAGTGAAAATTGAAGGCGGACGCTTTCTCATAAATGGACAGCCATTTTATTTTAAAGGTTATGGAAAGCATGAAGATACGTTTCCAGGCGGCAGAGGATTTAATCCGGTAATGAACGCTAAAGATATCAGCCTGATGAAATGGCAGGGGGCAAACAGCTTCAGGACCAGCCATTACCCTTACAGCGAGGATATGATGCGTCTTTGTGACCGGGAGGGGATTGTCGTGATCGATGAAACCCCGGCGGTGGGCGTGGGCCTGAAATTTGGCGGCGGCATATCGCCGTATTGCAGAGATATTGTGACATTTAAACCTTATGAAGAGGGTGGTATAGGAACTTTTGAGCACCACCAGGAAGTGATTCGGGAACTGATTGACAGGGATAAAAACCACGCCTGCGTTGTTATGTGGAGTCTGGCCAATGAGCCGGATTCGGACAGCAAAGGGTCTTATGAATATTTCAAACCGCTGTTTGACTTAGCAAGAGCGCAGGACCCTCAGCGCCGTCCGTGTACAATTGTATGTATGAAAGGCGCGTACTGGAAGGAGGATGTAACGATACGCCTGTCGGATGTGATTTGCCTGAACCGGTATTATGGCTGGTATGATTTTGGAGGAGAACTTGAGGAAGCAAAAGAGGCTCTCCGGGAAGAAATGGAGTGGTGGGATGCCCTTGGAAAACCGGTAATGATGACCGAATATGGCGCCGATACCGTGGAAGGCTTAAGAGATACCCTTCCGGTGATGTTTACGGAGGAATATCAGGTTGCCTATTACAAAATGAACCATGAAGTATTTGACACTCTGAAAAACTTTGTCGGGGAGCAGGCATGGAATTTTGCCGATTTTGCCACCTGCCAGGGAACCGGAAGGGTCCAGGGCAATAAAAAGGGGATTTTTACAAGAGAGCGAAGGCCCAAAATGATTGCCCATTATTTGAAGGAACGCTGGAGCGCTATCCCGGACTTTGGCTATAAGGGTTAATTCTTTTTGAACTGTTTTATCAGCAGGTTCCGGTATTCCTTTGGGGAAATCCCATATTCCTTCTTAAAATACCGGAAAAAGGAAGAATAGCTTGCAAAACCGAAACGAGCGGAAATATTCTCAAGTGAGCTGTCCGTGGCCAGGGCATTTTTGCAGGCCTCCAGCCGTTTTTTGACGATATATTGGTGAATAGAAATCCCCATGCTTTCTTTAAAAATATGAGCAATGTGGAATTTGCTTAAATAAAAAGCCGAGGCCAGTTCAGTAAGGCTTAAAGGCTCGCCGATATGGGCTTCAATATATGTACATATACGGCTGCGCAGTGAGGCGGAAGAATCATTTGAAATATGATAGCTTTCATAAATAAAACGGGAGAGGTTCAGCAAAAGCGCCTGTAGCTGCACTAAAAGCTGGGTTTCTTTGCCAAAACGGTTCTCATGGAGTTCGCGGATAATGATAAAAATCTTGTTTTGAAGATCATTAAAAAGCAGAGGGTTAATGCCCTGAACCGGTGCCTTGAGCCGGCGGGCAAATTGAAAAAGATATTCAAAGGCCTCAGAGCTTTTTAAATACTTTTCATAATAATTTTTACTTATCCATAAAACAAAACGGCGGTATGGACGGCTTGACGAAATGTGGGAAGGAAAGTGGAGCGCGCCTGGCGGTATAATAATGATATTTCCAGGCGCAAGCTTATAATTGCGGCTGTCGATGGTCATTTCCATATCGCCCTCCAGGAAAAAATAAAATTCATAAAAGCTGTGGCTGTGGGGAGCTACACCGCATTTTGGGTATTCTTCATAGTAGTAAAGCTCAAAAGAATCTGAGAGCATGTATTGCCGGGCCAAAAATTTTGTGCTGTCGGGTTCCTTCATTTTTTGTGTCTCCTTTATTTTTATATACAGAGAGCAGCTCTGTTATACTGCTTTTGAAACGCTTAATCTTTATATAGGGTATCACAGGAAAAAATCGGGGTCAAGCTATGAACAGGAAAAGAGGTGTCGTTATGAATTGGAAAGAAAATATAGGGCATAAGCTGGTACAGGCTAAAATTGTGCCTGTACTGACGATTCAAAATGAGAATATTGCTGGAAAATTGGCAGACACGCTTGCTTTGGGCGGGATCACCTGCGCGGAAGTAACCTTTCGGACAAAAGAAGCGCCCCTATGCCTTGCTCAGATGGTTTGGGCCGCCCCAAAGCTGTGTGTGGGCGCCGGAACGATTCTTAATGTGGAGCAGGCGAAAAACGCAAAGCAAAGCGGGGCGGCTTTTATCGTTACCCCGGCATTTAATCCGCAGGTAATCGACTACTGCCTGGAACAGGAGCTTCCTGTAATTCCAGGCATATGTACGCCATATGAAGTGGAACAGGGTTTGCGAAAAGAGCTTAGTCTTTTGAAATTTTTTCCGGCCCAGGCATGTGGGGGCACGGCAATGCTTAAGGCTCTGGCCGGGCCTTATGGGCAGGTCATGTTTATGCCTACGGGTGGGATTACGATGGAAAATGTCTGCGATTACCTGGCGCTTGGCAATGTGGCGGCCTGCGGGATGAGCTGGATAGCCCCGGACAGGCTTATTGACAGCGGTGATTTTGAGACAATTTTATTGCGCTGCCGCGAAGCGGTCTTTGCGGCCGGAACTATAAAAACGAAAGAAGGGAAATAAAGGATGACGTATGATCTTATAACGATGGGTGAGGTTCTTATGCGCTTAAGCCCGGCAGGAGGCTTCCGTATGAGCCAGAGCGACCTGCTCGAGCGGTATTTTGGCGGCTCTGAAATGAACGTGGCGGCCGCAGCTGCGGCTATGGGCCTTTCTGCGGCTGTGGTGACGCAGCTTCCCCAAAATTCCCTGGGAACGTTAGCCCGGCAGTTTATGCGCCGCGTGGGGATTTCGGATGCGTATTGTATGGAAGATGCGCGAAGCAATGCCCGGCTTGGCATTTACTATTATGAGCCTGGCAGCTTTCCGGCAGTTCCCCATGTCATTTATGACAGGGAGGGAAGTTCGATGCGTACAATGACAAAAAAAGCTCTTCCCGAAGCCGCTTTTGACAATGCCCGCTGCTTTCACATATCGGGTATTACCCTGGGGCTGGGTGGTTCCTGCCGGGAGGCGGCTTTTGAAGCTGTACGGCGTTTCAAGGAGCATAAGGCGTGGATTTCCTTTGATGTCAATTACCGGATGAATTTATGGAGCGGGGAAGAAGCAAAAGCCTGTATTGAAAAAATTTTACCAATGGTCGATATTTTTTTCTGTTCGGAGGATACAATGCGTTTAACCTTTGGAAAGACAGGCACATTAGAAGAAATGCTGCTTTCCTTTGCCCAGGAATATCCCATGAGTATCATTGCGGCCACCCAAAGAACCGTACACAGGCCGTCGTGCCATTCATTCAAATCCGCTGTTTATAACTGTAAAAGCCAGGCGTTTATTTCTGAGGCCAGAGGCTATGAACGGATTGAGGTTACGGATCGTATCGGGAGCGGCGACGCCTTTGTCGGGGCTTTCTGGCGGGTTTGCTTAAAGGGGAAAACATCTTTGGCGAGGCCGCTGTTTTTAATGCAATGAACTGGGGAAATACCTGCGCAGCTTTGAAGCTGGGAATGAAGGGCGATGTGCTGCATACACAAGCTGAGGAAGTTTTTGATGTGATTGACAGGCATTACAAAAGGAACTTAACAGAAATGAAGCGTTAAGGAGAGATTGTTGAATGAAAATGACATTAAGATGGTATGGAAGCGGTTATGATACAGTAACACTGGAACAAATCCGCCAGATTCCGGGGGTTCATGGTGTGATTACAACGCTTTACGGAGCCTTGCCCGGGGAAGTGTGGCAGTATGAGGATATTCTGGCCCTGAAAAAGGAAGTGGAGGCAGCGGGGCTTTGTATCGATGGCATAGAGAGCGTTAATGTCCATGACGCTATTAAGGCGGGGCTTCCAAAAAAGGATGAGTATATTGATAATTATATAAAAACTCTGGAAGCTATCGGGCAGGCAGGAATACATCTGGTATGCTACAACTTTATGCCTGTGTTTGACTGGACCCGAACGGAGCTGGCAAGAAAACGCAGCGACGGTTCCACGGTGCTTGCCTATACCCAGGCGGCGGTGGATCATTTAGAGCCGGAAAAAATGTTTGCTTCGATTGCCGGAGATATGAACGGCACTGTAATGCCCGGCTGGGAACCAAAACGCCTTTCTCATATACGGGAGCTTTTTGAAATATATAAAGCGGTTGACGGGGAAAAATTGTTTGAAAATCTTGTGTACTTTCTGAAACGTCTTATGCCGGTTTGTGACAAATACAATATAGATATGGCTATTCATCCAGACGATCCGGCCTGGAGCGTTTTCGGCCTTCCGAGAATTATGATTAATAAGCAAAATATTTTAAGGCTTATGGAAGCTGTGGATAATCCCCATAACGGCGTGACTTTTTGTTCAGGCTCCTATGGCACAAACCCGGAAAATGATTTGCCGGAGATGATCCGCTGCCTTAAAGGGCGTATCCATTTTGCCCATGTGCGGAACTTAAGATTTGTCGGGCCGGGGAACTTTGAGGAGGCGGCTCATTTGTCTTCGGACGGAAGCTTTGATATGTATGAAATTGTGAAGGCTTTGTATGATATTGGGTTTGACGGTCCTGTTCGCCCGGACCACGGGCGGATGATATGGGGAGAAAAAGCGATGCCGGGCTATGGGCTTTATGACCGGGCTTTGGGCGCGGCATATTTGAATGGGCTTTGGGAGGCCGTGGAAAAATCCCATCGCGCAGGCGATTGTTAATGGACTTTTGCAGGTAACAGTTTGGCATGGCTGAACTGTTACAAAATCTCAGAAGGGGAGAAATAATTATGCGCCTTAATAAAAATATTTATAATGACAGGGAAGTATGGGAGTCAAAAGGGTACCATATTCCGGAATTTGACAGGAGAGCCGTTGCGGAAAGGACAAGCAGGCAGCCCCGGTGGCTCCATTTTGGGGCCGGGAATATTTTCCGGGCTTTTTTGGCGCGGGCGATGTCCGGGCTGCTGGAGCAGGGCAAGACAGATACGGGAATTATTGTCGCGGAGGGCTACGACCGGGATATTATTGAGGATATTTATATTCCCCATGATCTGCTGAGTATTTCCGTTAATGTGGACAGCCGCGGGAATATGGAGAAATCTATTGTTAATAGTGTGACGGAAGCGCTTTATGCAGATCCCGGAAGCGACAGACGGCTGAAAGAGATTTTTGAGAATCCGTCTCTTTCAATCGTCAGCTTTACTATCACCGAAAAAGGCTATGAAGCCTGCGATCCTATGGATGAAACAAGCTTTTTGGGGCTGCTTGTCAGGCTTTTGCTGGCGCGTTATCAAAGCGGAGGTTTTCCGCTGGCACTTGTCAGTATGGATAATTGTTCCCGTAATGGATGGCGGCTCTGGCAGGCGGTTCACAGCATTGCCGGGGCATGGGAGGCCTGTGGCAGGGCGCCGGAAGGCTTTGTAAGGTATATTGATAATCCTGAACGTATTTCCTTTCCGTGGACGATGATTGACAAAATTACGCCGCGTCCTTCGGATGTGGTTCAGAAGGCGCTTGAAAAGGACGGTATTGAAGGGATTATAAATATTGAAACTAAAAAACATACATATATTGCTTCCTTTGTCAATGCAGAAGCCTTTGAATGTCTTGTCATTGAGGACGCGTTTCCTAATGGAAGGCCGCCTTTTGAAGCCGCAGGTTTTCTTATGGCAGACAGGATGCATGTAGAGCTGGCTGAAAAAATGAAGGTATGCGCCTGCCTGAATCCTTTACACACAGCGCTGGCGGTGTTTGGCTGCCTTTTAGGAAAAGAAACCATTGCCGAAGCTATGGAAGATGTGGCTCTTTATCAGCTTGCCTACAGACTTGGCTTTGATGAAGGGCTGCCAGTAGTATCTGACCCTGAAATACTTTCGCCCAGACGGTTTCTTGAATGTGTGTTGAAAGAACGGCTGCGCAATCCGTTTATACCGGATACCCCGGCGCGTATCGCGACAGATACATCCCATAAAATCCCCATACGTTTCGGGCAGACGGTGACTGCGTGGCAGCAGGCCAAAAATCGGGATCAGCCCGGGCTTAAGATGATCCCCCTTGTTTTGGCGGGATGGTGCCGCTATCTTATGGGAACGGACGATTCTGGCAATAGGATAGAGCTGTCCAAGGATTCCCGGCTTCAGACATTATGCCCTGTTATGGAAGCGATGGCAGGGCAGGCAAAGGGGCTGCCTTATGAGGAGCGTCAACAGATTATCGCAGATTTTATGGCCCCGCTTTTTGACGACCAGTTCCTGTGGGGCTGTGATTTGCGGCGGGGCGGGCTTGATCAGGTGGTTGTCCAGAATCTGAACTCTATGATGTCCGGGCCTGGATCGGTTTATAAAACCCTTTGGGGCATTGTGTTTGGGGAGTAATGTTTAATGAAAACGTTTATGAATGAAAATTTTTTGCTGACGACGCCGGCGGCTAAGCGTTTATATTTTGAATGTGCCGCAGGGCTGCCTGTGGTTGATTTTCATAATCACTTAAGCGCCCAGGAGATTTATGAGGATCGGCATTATGAAAATCTGACCCAGGCATGGCTTGACGGCGACCACTATAAATGGCGCCTGATGCGCAGTTTTGGAATAGAAGAAAAATATATTACAGGTTCTGCCTCAGATAAGGAAAAATTTGACCGGTATGTTTACGCTGTACAGGCGGCCTATGGAAATCCTCTTTATCATTGGACGCATATGGAGCTTTGGAGGTATTTTGGCATTGATACGGCGCTGACAATGAAAAATAGAGACCAGGTATGGGAGCATTGTGCCGGGATTTTACACGGCGGCCTGTCTGTCAGGGAGATGATCCGGCGTCAAAATGTTAAGGTTTTGTGTACAACCAATGACCCAACAGAGGATTTAAGGTATCACAGGCTTTTGGCGGGAAAAGAAGATTTTTTAGTGCTTCCCACATTTCGGCCGGATCGGGCGCTTAAAATTGGAGCCAGTGATTTTCCGGAATATATTCAAAAACTTGTATTTCCAGAAAAACAAAACATTCCTGAGGGGCCGGAAACAATAACCGCAGCCCATATCCTTAAGGTACTAGAGCGCAGGCTGGAGTTTTTTGCAAGCCACGGCTGTACAATCAGCGATCACAGCCTTGAAAATGGGATATTTGCCGCCTGTGGCGAAGATGAGGCCAATCGTATTTTAAAGGCACGGTTATTAAACTGTGAGATTTTTCCGGAGGATGAAAGAAAATACCAGACCTATATGCTTTTAAAGCTTTCGGAAATGTATTATAAACGCCATATAACAATGCAGCTCCATATAGGGGCGCTGAGAAATAATTCGCCTTCCGGGTTTTCGCGGCTTGGCGCGGATTCCGGCTTTGACAGCATGGGGGATCAAAGCTTTGCCGAAGACTTATCAAAGCTTTTTGCTTCAATGGAAGCTGCCGGCAGTTTGCCAAGAATTATACTTTATGTATTAAATCCAAAAGACTATCCGATGGCCGCAGCCATGGCCGGAAACTTTTGCTGCAATGCGCCGGGGAAGGGATATATCCAGACCGGGGCGGCATGGTGGTTTAATGACCACATGGAAGGGATTAAGGCACAGCTTATGGAATATGCGAGAAATATGGCGCTTGGCAATTTTGTGGGGATGGTAACGGATTCCCGCAGCTTCCTTTCTTTTGTGCGGCATGAATATTTCCGCCGTATTTTATGCCAAATGCTTGGAGAATGGATAGAACGCGGGGAAATTCCTGATGATATGGATTTGTGTAAGACGCTGGCAGCAGATATATGTTATGAAAATCCTTTAAAAGCTATTGACAAAAATCTGGTTTTTGAATATCCTATAAAGCAGAAGTAAAATATAAATAAAGGCACAGATTGGGAAGATATTAAGACGGAAGTATCAGAGAGGAGCCGCCGCTGGCTGAAAGCGGCTTTTACGTGAAGTTTTAAGAAGTGCGCCCAGGAGCCTGCCGGAGGAATTAAAGAAGTATTCCGGCACGTTGTACGCGTTAAGTACGGCTGTTATAACAGCGTTAAGAGGGAGGAGAGCTCCTCCTAATTAGAGTGGAACCGTGGCAAAAGCCGCCTCTAGCAGTTAGAGGCGGCTTTTTTCTTTAACAGGAAACTTCGTTTCCTGTTAAAGAAAAAACGCTCCGCTTTGGATCGCACTGCGGCAGAATGGAAAATGTCGCTTGCGTGACCCGCCGCAGGCGTAGAATCCTGCAAAGCAGGATTCTTTCTTGTATAGGAGGTTTGAGGATGTTTCATTATATCAGATATATAAAAGAAGAAATTCAGATCATCCGTGACCGTGACCCGGCGATTAAATCGTCTATGGAGGTTTTGTTATACCCCAGCTTTAAGGCGATCATGCGTTACCGTTTGGCACATAAGCTTTATATGAAAGGACATTATTTTTTTGCCCGGTGGATTTCCCAGCGTACCGCCAGAAAGACGGGAATAGAAATCCATCCCGGGGCAAAAATAGGAAGGGGCCTGTTTATTGACCATGGTCATGGCGTCGTCATTGGCGAAACGGCTGTTGTGGGAGATAATGTGACCCTATACCAGGGTGTTACCCTGGGAGGAACCGGAAAGGAAAGCGGAAAGCGTCATCCGACCATTGGAAATAATGTGATGATCAGTGCCGGGGCTAAGGTGCTTGGATCTTTTAAAATCGGAGATAACTCGAAAATTGGCGCGGGAAGCGTTGTCCTTAAGGAGGTGCCGCCAAATTCTACTGTTGTGGGAATCCCGGGGCGGATTGTGAAACGCCGCAGTGAAAAGGCGCCTCAAATAGAGCTTAACCAGACCGATCTTCCAGATTTAGTATCTCAGGATCTGACCGTAGTAGCGGAAGAAAACAAAAGGCTGCGCCTTCAGCTTTCGCTGCTGTGCAAGCATTGCCAGCATATGCATGAAAATGAATATGAAACCGTTTTTGATGAAATTTATAGTCTTGATAGAGAGAGCAAGAGGAGTGAGGATGAATGAAAATTTATAATACGCTGACACGGAAAAAAGAAGAATTTATTCCGATAGAGGAAGGAAAGGTGCGCATGTATGTGTGCGGCCCTACGGTCTATAATTATATCCATATTGGCAATGCCCGCCCGATGATCGTATTTGATACGGTGCGCCGTTACCTGGAGCATAAAGGATATGAAGTGAATTATGTTTCCAACTTTACGGATGTGGATGATAAAATTATAAAAAAAGCAAATGAAGAAGGCGTCGACCCATCGGTGATTTCTGAGCGTTACATTAAAGAGGCCAAAAAGGATATGGAAAGCCTTAATGTAAAGGAGGCGACCCATCATCCAAAGGCAACGCAGGAAATTGGCGGCATGATTGATATGATAAAAACATTAATTGAAAAAGGACACGCCTATGCCGTCGATGGTACAGTGTATTTTAAAACCCGTTCTTTTAAAGATTACGGAAAGTTATCGAAAAAAAATATCGATGACCTTGAAGCCGGACACAGAGATATTAAGGTGACTGGCGAGGCGGGAAAGGCAGATCCGCTGGATTTTGTCCTTTGGAAGCCGAAAAAAGAAGGTGAACCTTCCTGGCCGTCACCCTGGGGAGAGGGCCGTCCCGGCTGGCATATTGAGTGTTCAGAAATGTCAAAAAAATACCTTGGCGAGGAGATTGATATACATGCGGGCGGGGAGGATTTGATTTTTCCCCACCACGAAAACGAGATCGCTCAAAGCGAAGCCTGCAATGGAAAGATTTTTGCCCGCTACTGGATGCATAATGGATTTTTAAATATTGATAATGTAAAAATGTCCAAATCCCTTGGGAATTTCTTTACAGTGCGGGAAATCGGGGAAAAATATGACCTTCAGGTATTAAGATTTTTTATGCTCAGTGCCCATTACCGCAGTCCATTGAATTTTAGCGCAGAGCTTATGGCTGCGGCTAAGAATGGACTGGACCGTATATTGACGGCTGTGGACCGGCTGAAATCTCTTGGCGGGGAGGACCGCCCGGCCAATGCTTCCGAGGAAGAACAGTTACAGGTCCTGGAGGGGCTTGGACAGAAATTTGACAGGGCAATGGATGATGATTTTAACACAGCAGACGCAGTATCGGCAGTTTTTGAAATGGTAAAGCTGGCGAACGTCCAGGCGTCGGAAAAGTCCGGCGCTGCGTTTATCCAAAAGGTTCTTGCTGCCATCACCCGATATTGTGATGTGCTTGGAATTATTACGGACCGGGAAGAAGACATGTTAGACAGTGACATCGAGGCGATGATCGCAGAGCGCCAGGCGGCCAGAAAAGCGAAAAACTTTGCCCGGGCAGATGAAATACGGCAGCAGCTTTTAGAAAAAGGTATTATTCTTGAGGATACCAGGGAAGGGGTTAAATGGAAAAGAGCATAGATTTGTTAAATAGAGAGTTTATGGAGAGGTTTGGCTTAAAGGCTGTGGATGTGCGGGGGTATTCCCCGCTGACACTGGCTTATCTTGGCGATGCGGTGTTTGAAATTATTATCCGGACAATTATTGTGGAACGCTCCAATGCCCCGGTCCACAAGCTTCATAAACGCTCCAGCGCGCTTGTAAAAGCGGCTTCCCAGGCGGAAATGATCAAAGTGATTGAGCCGGTGCTGACGCCAGAGGAGGAGGCTGTCTATAAGCGGGGGCGCAATGCAAAATCTTATACAATGGCGAAAAACGCTTCAATGGCAGATTACCGCATGGCTACAGGCTTTGAGGCGCTTATGGGTTATTTGTATTTAAAACAGGAATATGAACGGATAACAGAATTGGTTCATACGGGCCTGTCAGCCCTGGAAAATGGTTAAAGGAAAGGATTACACGAATGAGATATGAAGAATCAAAAGTCGAAGGCCGCAATCCGGTGATCGAGGCTTTCCGTTCGGGAAAGACAGTGGATAAACTGTTTGTGCTCGAAGGCTGCCAGGACGGACCGGTCAGGACAATTTTGCGTGAAGCTAAAAAACAGGAAACGATGGTTCATTTTGTCGCTAAGGAAAGGCTGGACCAGATTTCCCAGACGAAGCATCACCAGGGGGTCATTGCCATATGCGCAGCCTATGAATATGCCGAGGTTGAAGATATTCTTGAAGCAGCCAGGAGCAAAGGGGAGGACCCCTTCATCATTTTGCTGGATGGTATTGAAGATCCTCATAATCTGGGCGCTATTTTAAGAACTGCAAATCTGGCCGGGGCGCACGGGGTAGTGATTCCCAAAAACAGAGCCGTGGGGCTGACGCCTACAGTGGCAAGGGTATCTGCCGGGGCGATTAACTATACGCCTGTGGCCCGGGTGACAAATATGGCAGCTGCGATCGATAGCCTTAAAAAAGAAGGGCTGTGGTTTGCCTGTGCAGATATGGGCGGCGAGCTTATGTACCGTCTGAACTTAAAAGGGCCGATAGGTATTGTGATTGGCAATGAGGGCAGCGGTGTTAGCCGGCTTGTCCGGGAAAAGTGTGATTTTATCGCGTCAATTCCAATGAAGGGAAATATTGATTCCCTGAATGCGTCGGTAGCCGCCGGGGTGCTTGCCTATGAAATTGTACGTCAGAGGCTTAATTAGGCCTGTGTGCCAAGAATAGGAGACAGTGATGGAAAGCCAGTTTGATCGGATGAGCGATGAGCAGATTTGTTCCTGCATACAGGATGGTAAGAAGGAAGGCATTGATTATCTTTTAAATAAATATAAAGGGCTTGTGAAACAAAAGGCCCGTCCATTTTATCTTATTGGAGCAGAGAGCGATGATCTGATCCAGGAGGGGATGATTGGCCTGATGAAAGCGATATGGGATTATAAGCCGGATTTTGAAATGACCTTTGCCGGATTTGCAAAGCTTTGTATAAGCCGGCAAATATTGTCTGCGGTGAAGGCTTCCCAGAGAAAAAAGCATCAGCCTCTTAATTCCTATGTGTCTTTATATGAACCTGCGGAGGATAATGAAAACGCCCCGGTACTTCTGGATACATTGTCTGAACACCGGGCGGGGCCGGAGGATTCTTATTTTATGAAAGAGAACCGTGAGCTTATATGGCAGCAGCTTTATGAGACCTTAAGCCCTATGGAAAGAAAGGTACTGGATTTATTTATGGAAGGCTTAAGCTACGGGCAGATTGCGAAAAAGCTGAATAAAGATGAAAAAGCGGTAGATAATGCGGTGTCACGTATTAAAAAGAAGGCCGTACGCCTGAGAAGCTAAAGCTTTTGCATAAATCTCCCGGAAATTCATATACATGGTATAAAGAATTTCCGGGAGATTTTTATTATGGAAGAAATAATCATACAGATGATTAATCAATTTGGATATATTGGAATTATTGTACTGATTGCCCTGGAAAATATTTTTCCGCCCATTCCTTCGGAGGTGATCCTGACCTTCGGAGGCTTTCTGACCACCTATACAAAACTGAATATCTGGGGAGTTATCTTTGCGGCTACTATAGGTTCAGTGATCGGAGCTGTTGTTTTATATTTTGCCGGACGGCTTTTGAACAGGGAACGCCTGTTAAAATTCATTGAGGGAAAGCCGGGGAAATGGCTCCGCTTTAAGCGGGAGGATGTGGAGCTGACTCTGGACTGGTTTTCTAAAAAAGGAACAAAGGCTGTATTTTTCTGCCGCTGTATCCCGATTCTTCGCAGCCTTATTTCCATTCCGGCTGGCATGTCCGGTATGGCCATGGGGCCGTTTATGGCAATGACGGTTGCGGGAACGATTGTGTGGAATGTTGTCCTTGTCCATCTTGGCGCTTTTGCCGGGGCCTCATGGGGGATTATTACAAAATACATGGATACATATAAAAACTGGACGGTTCTTATCTTTGCAGCTCTTGTCATGGCCGGAGCCGTCATTTTCCTGAAAAAACGGCGGAAAAAGAGAGCTAAGTAAAAAATGGTTTATTTTGCAAGGCCAAAGAAGGTATTATTGCGGCGGATTGCACCGTTTGCATGGAGAATATCCCTGGGCCTTGGCCTCCTCAAGGGTTATTGGAATATCGGATTTGCTAAGGGAGCTGCACCCGCTGCGGTGATATTTTTCGCCGGTTTTGGTGATATGGACTGTAATGGCTGCATCGCCGGATGGCTCGCTGGCGCTGGTGCTTTCTGCCAGGGAAGCAGTATCAGAGTGGGCGGTATCAGAATAGGAAGTATCAGAGCGGGCAGTATCACCACCGGTTTTTAAACTTTCCTCGTCAGCTTCCTTTTGGACAGAAGCGTCAAGCTGTGTACCGTCGCTGGAAATAATGATATTTCCTTCAAGATCCGTGCGGTAAACCGTTGTTCCAGTCTGGTAAAGCTTATCAAGAGTGCTTTGGCATGGATGTCCATAGTCATTGCCTGCCCCTGCGCTGATGACGGCGATTTCCGGAGAAACTGCGTTTAAAAATGCGTCGGAGGTCGATGTATCGCTGCCGTGGTGCCCTGCCTTTAAAACATCGGCATTTACCGGAAGCTTTTGGGCAAGGAGATCGGCTTCTGCCAAAGCTTCCATGTCGCCGGTAAATAAAAAGCTTGTATCTTTATAATCAAGCCGCAGGACAATCGACCAGTTATTGAGCTCGTCATCATAGTCTTTAACTGGGCCAAGAACCGTAAATTCACAGTTTCCCAAAGAATAAGTATCTCCCGTTTCTGGCACAGTGATCGAAAGATTTTTTTCTTCAATAGCATTAAGGACATCTTCAAAGGTTTTTGTCGTATGCTCTTTTGGGGGCATCATCACAAAATCTACATCAAATTGGCGGATCACATCGTCCAGGCCGCCGATATGGTCCTCATGGGGATGGGTGCCGATCACCCAGTTCAAGTGGGTAATACCCAAGCCTTCGAGATAATCAGTGACTGCCTGGCCGCTTTCATTTGTTCCGGCGTCAATGAGCATAGCAGACCCACCGGACTGGATAAAGATACTGTCGCCCTGGCCAACATCGATAAAGTGGACATTGACTGGGTTTTCGGAGGCTTCTTCCGGGGGTGCAGGGATTTCATTGGTTTCCTCTGGAACGGTAAATGTTTCTGCCATTTCCCTGCTTTGGCCTGCTGCTTTTTCTAAGGTTTCCGGGAGGACTTCGGTATCATAGGAAGCCTGGCTGCTTTGCGGTTTCACGGGCGGAGCGGAAGAACAGGCCGTGAAAATGAAACATATAATTAATAAAAAAGGAAATATTTTTTTCAATTTTTGTGTCATATTAAATACCTACCTTATCTTTGGCGTTTATTTTTGCGGGCAACGATTCAAGCAGCCGTGCCTGCACAGACATTTGATAGCTGCCGTGGGGGGATTTTGCTTATGGGAGTAAAAAATACTATTTAAATTTAACACACATATGTTCGGATGGCAAGAATAGAAATTTAGAAAAATAGTATTGACACAATCTAAAAAATATAGTATATTGATAAAGCTGATTCAAACAGTGCGCTGCCTTGGCTCAGTCGGTAGAGCGTCGCCTTGGTAAGGCGGAGGTCGGGGGTTCAAGTCCCCTAGGCAGCTTTTTATTTTTACATTAAATTTACCGCCGATTTCAGGCGGTATTTTTTATTTAACACGAAACGCAGAACAAATCCCCCGATGCTTGCACCGGGGGATTTGACTGCATACTGAAGGTATTTTTCTTTTTTACTTTACAGAACCATCCATACCATACAGCACGCTGCACCATTCACTGTACATGAAAGGCGGCATTTCGTGCCGCATACTCATACGAAGCTGGCCTAACTGCAAAAATAGTATGGCTGACCTGTGACTATATCATTAAAACGCCGGGCAGGATTTATTATTTTTAAATCCTGGGGCGGCTTTATCTTTCGTGTTTTATATCGGGATTCCCTATTTGATTTTTATAATTTTCCCATTTCGATTCTGCCGTGCATCAATTTGATCTAAACGATCCAAAATAAGTGTCATCATTTGTGCCGTCTGTGTCTTCATTTCGGACATATCTTCACGGAGTGCCTGCATATCTTTCGCAAGCGCATCGGTTCGCTGCAGCATAATGCTATGTACCCGGGATACCTCGCCTAATATAAGGTTTTCGGATTCATGGATAGCCTTCCTGACATCACTCTTGGTGGCCATGTCTTTAATATCGTCTTTTGTAGCCATGTTCTTAATGTCGTCCTTGGTGGCAAAGTTCTTAAGGTCATCCTTGGTGGCAAAGCTCTTAAGGTCATCCTTAGTAGCAAAGTTCTTAATGTCGTCCTTGGTGGCAAAGTTCTTAAGGTCATCCTTGGTGGCAAAGTTCTTAAGGTCATCTTTAGTGGCCATGTTCTTGATATCATCTTTTGTAACCATGACCGCTTTTATCTCCTGTATTTCCTGCTTCAACGGCTGGATTTGCGACTGAACAACATCGGATATAGCCGACCGCAATTCATCACTAACCAAAATTTCACCTCCTTTTTGCTTTTTAAGTAGGACGTTGCCAAAAACAGACAACCTACGTGTTAATTAATCCCGAAATTATTCGGAACATCACGAAAGTTTCTGTATTTAATAGTATATCATACCTTCCGCTCAAAATCTATGCGCTTTCTAAATTTTAACGGTTTATAGTAACTCTTCGTTACTATTCACAGTCAGCCGCAAACACTTGCTGTTTGCGGCGTAAAAACATGATACAGGTGTGAGCAGGCCCTTTTAAAATTCTAAATGAGCCTGCGAAGTTACTATTCTCGGCGAAGCCGTGAATAGTAACAACTCTTCAGCCCGCACCGTTCGCAAAGCCGCGTTAACGCGCTTTCCGCCGCTTTGCGGCTGCCTTTGCTTATACCCTGGCGCTCCCTTGGCCGAGAGCAATAGACTAAAAATCGTGTAAACACGATTTTTAGTCTATCATTCCCGCATGGCTGAACTGTTACGTTACGTTCTATATTTTTTATATTCACCCTTGCCCTGAATAAACTCCTATGCTATTATAAATGGATGAAATGGCCCTGCTGCCAGAGCAAGGCTGGTTATAGTGATAAGCTTAAGTCTCAGGGAGGATATGTAAATATATGGAAAATGAAGTAGTTTCTAAAAATTTTATTGAGCAGATTATTGATAAAGATTTAGAGGACGGCTGTTATGATGAAATATGCACTCGGTTTCCGCCGGAACCTAACGGGTATCTTCATATAGGACATGCCAAGTCTATTTTATTAAATTATGGGCTGGCGCAAAAATACGGCGGTAAATTTCATCTGAGATTTGATGACACAAACCCAACGAAGGAAAAAACGGAGTTTGTGGAGTCGATTATTGAGGATGTAGAGTGGCTTGGCGCAAAATATGACGGAGAGGTTTTGTTTGCCTCTAATTATTTTAAGCAGATGTATGAGGCTGCGGTAAAGCTGATTAAAAAGGGAAAAGCCTACGTCTGCGACCTGACTGCAGATGAAATCCGGGAGTATCGGGGAACCTTAAAGGAGCCTGGAAAGAACAGCCCTTACCGCGACCGGAGCGTGGAGGAGAACCTTGATCTGTTTGAACGGATGAAGAATGGTGAGTTTGAAGACGGAAGCCGCGTGCTGCGTGCAAAGATTGATATGGCTTCTCCTAATATTAATATGCGCGATCCTGTGATTTACCGTGTAGCCCGTATGTCTCACCACAATACAGGGGATGAGTGGTGCATTTATCCGATGTATGACTTTGCCCATCCTATTGAAGATGCCATTGAAGGGATTACCCACTCCATTTGTACTTTAGAATTTGAAGACCATCGTCCGCTCTATGACTGGGTTGTTCGTGAATTGGAATATGTCCATCCGCCAAAGCAGATTGAATTTGCAAAACTGTATTTGCAGAACGTGATTACCGGAAAGCGCTATATTAAAAAGCTTGTTGAGGAAAAGATTGTTGATGGCTGGGATGACCCCCGTCTTGTTTCCATTGCCGCTTTGCGCCGCCGGGGCTTTACTCCGGAGTCCATTAAAATGTTTATGGAGCTGGTAGGTGTTTCAAAGAGCAATTCGAGTGTTGATTACGCCATGCTTGAATATTGTATCCGCGAGGATTTAAAGCTGAAAAGAAGCCGTATGATGGCTGTTTTAGACCCCGTGAAGCTGATTATCGACAATTACCCAGAAGGCCAGGTTGAGTATATGGATGTTGTCAACAACCAGGAAAATGAAGCCCTGGGAAGCCGTAAGGTGCCTTTTTGCCGGGAGCTTTACATCGAAAGAGACGATTTTATGGAAGAGCCTCCAAAGAAATATTTCCGGCTTTATCCGGGCAATGAGGTACGCCTGATGAACGGTTATTTTGTAACATGCACGGATTATAAAAAGGACGAGAATGGAAAGGTTACGGAAATCCACTGCACCTATGATCCACAGACCCGCAGCGGCAGCGGATTTACAGGACGCAAGGTCAAGGGAACGATCCACTGGGTAGCTGCTCCCTATGCGACAAAAGCCGAAGTGCGCCTTTATGAAAATCTTGTTGATGAAGAAAAGGGCGTTTATAATAAGGAAGATGGTTCTTTGAATTTAAATCCAAACTCTCTTACGATTTTAAAAGAGTGTTATCTGGAGCCAAACTTTACCGATGTGAAAGGCGGCGACAGCTTCCAGTTTGTCCGTCAGGGATATTTTTGTGTGGATGTGAAGGATTCCACGCCGGAGCACCTTGTATTTAACCGTATCGTATCCTTAAAAAGCTCCTACAAGCCTGCAAAATAAATCATCTGGATATTTAGAGGAAGGCTTGGGAAATGCAGGAGGAAATCAAGGATATACTTTTAGAGCTGACGCGGATGGTTTACCAGGAGGAAGGGCTAAAGCGTATTGTCGATTATATTTCTGGGGTTTTTAGGGCGCCGTGTAATATTATGGATTTAAGCTACAGGCTCATTGTCAGCTCGGATAAGCAGTGGGGGCTGGAAAATAATATCTTTTTTGCTAACGAAACAAAAAAGGGATATGTTTCCACAGTTAAAGAGCTGGAAAAGCTGAGAAAGCACGGAACCTTCAAAAAAGAGAACCGTCCGGTAGCCCTGAAAATTTCAGAAACAGACATGACGGCCTGGGTATATCCGCTGTCTATTAATGGCGTTGAAATTGCGTATTTGTCTTTTATTTATATTCCTGGGGTGATTAATGAAGCTCTCCTTGGTTACATGCCGGACGTATGTGGGATTCTTGGGCTGGAGCTTCAAAAAGACAGCTTTTATAAATACAATAAGGGCGCTGTATTTTCCAATGATCTCCAGGAGCTTCTTTTAGGACGGCTCCATGAGCCTTCTTTGCTTGAAAACCGCTGGCGCCAGCTAGGATATGAGCTTCTTGGCAACAAATATGTCATATATGTGGATATTCACGATAAGGCCCGGTATTTTTCTCAATCCTATATGATTGCCCGGCGTCTTCAGGAGGAATTTCGCAATAGCATTTTTCTTATTAAAGACGGCGCGATTATTATGCTGATGACCTGCAGCGATCAGACAGTGCCGTCATGGAGCCAGCTTGAGCAGCTTAACAGTTATCTTCATACAGACGGGCTTTATGCAGGGATGAGCAGTATGTTTTGGGATATTTCCCAGATGGCCGCCTTTTTGCGCCAGGCGAGGTCGGCCTTTGCTCTTGGCAGAAGGTTTTCGCAGAAGAAAAATTTGTTGTTTTATGACGAATACCGGGTCATGGATTTGGTGAGCCAGCTTGCAGATATTGTGGATATTAAGCGCTATTGCTATCCGCCGCTGATGCGCCTTATTGAATATGACCGTAAAAACAATACGGAAATGACAAAAACCCTGTATAATTACTTAAAAAATATGAAGGACACAGAATATGTGCTTGAACTAATGCACATTCACCGGAACACATTTTTTTACCGCATGCGTAAAATACGGGAGATTTTTGGCAGTTCTCTTTGTGATGCCCACGAAATTATGCAGATTGAACTCACCTTTGACATTTTAAAATATACAGGCGATTTGACGGACTGTTTTAAGATGTTGAGTAAAGATTTTTAATATACGGATCTGATATGTGCTATAGCACATATCAGGTCCGTTTTTTTGTGAATAAAATTGAACTTGAGAATAACGATTTTTGCATAGTGATTGTTTATAATAAAACCATAAGTGCAGACGGTAAAAAGACAAATGTCAGCACAGATCGAGGAGGTTTTTTATGGGT
>JAGZDD010000041.1 GCA_018369015.1 Clostridiales bacterium
GCTAACGCCTGCTATGCGTACTTTCGCACAGAGGAAAGCTCGCTTTGCTCGCTGCGCGAAAGACGCGATATAATGTCTGCTACGCAGACATTATATCATACTTTTGTGTATTTTGTGTAAACGAGTTGCGTTAAAGTGATAAAAGGATGAATAATCCACAAAAATAGAAAAGTAATGAAAAAAAGGTTGATTTTTAGATAGAAAATATGATATATTTCTATGCAACGACAAATGTTTCTTGAGGACGGACATACCGACACCCATGAAAGAATATAAGGAGAGACAAAAGCTATGGAAAAGAAGTTAAGAGTAGGTGTCCTTGGCGGAACCGGAATGGTAGGTCAGAGATTTATTTCTTTGTTGGAAAATCATCCATGGTATGAGGTTGTTGCTATTGCGGCAAGCCCACGTTCTGCGGGATTAACATATGAGGAAGCTGTTGGAGGCCGCTGGAAGATGGCAAAGCCTATGCCGGAGGCTGTTAAGAAGCTGGTTGTTATGAATGTCAATGATGTTGAAAAAGTTGCAGCTTTGGTTGATTTTGTATTTAGCGCTGTGGACATGACAAAAGAAGAGATCCGGGCCATTGAGGATGCTTATGCAAAGACAGAAACTCCGGTAGTATCGAATAACAGCGCTCACCGCTGGACGCCTGATGTACCTATGGTTGTTCCTGAAATTAATCCGGAGCACTTTGCTGTGATTGAGCATCAGAGGAAACGCCTTGGTACGGCCAGAGGTTTTGTTGCCGTAAAGCCTAACTGCTCGATTCAAAGCTATGCGCCTGTGCTGACCGCGTGGAAGGAGTTTGAACCTACCGAGGTTATTGCCACGACATACCAGGCAATTTCCGGCGCAGGAAAGACATTTAAGGATTGGCCGGAAATGGTTGAAAATATTATTCCTTATATTGGCGGGGAGGAAGAAAAGAGTGAACAGGAGCCGCTACGCCTTTGGGGCCGTATTGAAAACGGTGAAATTGTCAAAGCTGTAAGCCCTGTGATTACGACTCAGTGCATACGGGTTCCCGTTCTGGACGGCCATACTGCCGCTGTTTTTGTAAAGTTTGGGAAAAAGCCTACAAAGGAACAGCTTATTGAAAAGCTGGTAAGCTTTAAGGGCCTTCCTCAGGAATTAAAGCTGCCAAGCGCTCCAAAGCAGTTCATTCAGTATCTTGAGGAGGATAACCGTCCTCAGGTGAAGCTGGATGTGGATTATGAAAATGGTATGGGGATTTCTGTAGGCCGTTTGCGGGAGGATAAGGTGTATGATTACAAATTTGTAGGTCTTTCCCACAATACAGTCCGGGGAGCCGCCGGCGGCGCGATCCTTTGCGCAGAGCTTTTAACGGCCCAGGGATATATTGCAGCAAAAGAATGATGTTTTTTACTATAGAAAGTTATCAAGTGGGCAGGCACGGAGCAATCCTGAGCTTTCATCTGCGGTGGTGCCGCGCTTAGCGCGGCATGAAAGTTTTCTATGAAAGCCCGGCAAGCGGACGCCCAGACGGATAAGCGAGCTTTCAGTAACTATTCAGCCATGCGGCTGAGGAGGACAAAAGCTCGGCGCAAGACGTCCGGTGGACGTCTGCTCTGCGCCGACCGGAGCGTAGACCGCAAGATGGCATGGCTGAAGAGTTACAGCTTTCATAGTAACTTTGTAAAAAAGTATGGACAAATTTCTTATAGCGTTATATAATATAAAAGCGCTTGTTTTAGCAAGTGCTCTTATGGAGATGTACCCAAGTGGCTGAAGGGTCCGCACTCGAAATGCGGTAGGTCGGGCAACCGGCGCGAGGGTTCAAATCCCTCCATCTCCGCTTTTTTCAGACTAAAATAGAGCCTGTACTCTTGAAAATAGAGTACAGGCTTTATTTTTTGTTTATGAAGCTATATTGTTAATGTAAAAGAGGATTGCGTAGACTGCGCAGGCTATAAATCGTTGAAGTGCATTGCCTTGCAGCGCGGCAATATATAAAAAAGCGGAGAATAAAATATTGTAGGAAGTGGTAAAATAAATTTACATAAACAGTTAAAAATGATAAGAATATATGAATTTTTTTAACGGAAAAGAGTTTATGCTTGATTTTTATGTTATGCATTGGACTTTTCCTTGGGAGCATTGTTAGAAAAAGGTGATAAGAACTAGTTAGATGGAACGATAGCGCCGGGAAAGAAAATGAGCGGAATTGTTGGTTATGAGGTTCCAGCGGATTGGAAAAATATGGAAATTCATTTTAAGGACAATGTGTGGAGTGATAATAAGTTTGAATTTATCATTAATAAATAAAGTGGAAATATGGCTTTCGGGCGGGATTTCCATGGATAAATGTTTAAAATTGATCCATTCTAATGTCGATGAAAAATGTGCGTATAAAACACACGTTTTTCATCGATTTTTTACTATGTATTCTTTTGCCATGTAAGACTGGACAGGTGGTGGTGCAGATGAAAGAACCGTAAATCCGTTTATTGTGCAGGCTACGGCACGGGGAAGCCCTATGAAAGTGGTGGAGGGCGGCTGCGTAGCTCGGCATGAAAGGTTACTTTCAATTAGTAGAAAGTGCACATATTGTTTGGCCGACAAATAAAAAAAGCAGATAATGGGAGTCGAACCCACCTTTCCAGCTTGGGAAGCTAGCGTTCTACCGATGAACCATATCTGCATGTCGTTATTATAGCATGTTATTTTCTGAATGTCCAGAAATTTTTTTTCTATTTCTAAAATTGTGACAACTTGAAAGACATCCTTAAAAACATTGCCTGGGTGAATGGAAATATGTTACAATAAAAAAAACAAAAGCGAAGGACGGAGTGAAGCTATGACAGAATTGGAGAAGATATTAAGCGCTTTTGGCGGGGATGACGATGAATTTGTTGACTATACACAAATGCGCAGGGATTTTGAAGAGGCAATGATGATGTATGCCGGGGCGATTCGGGAGGTACGGACGAAGCTGGAAGTTTTAAATGATGAATTTAAGATTCGCAGCCGCAGGAATCCCATTCACTATATCAACAGCCGTATAAAAACTCCGGCAAGTATTTTAGAAAAAATGCACCGCAGAGGATATCCGGTGACGATGGATTCGCTTCGGGAAAATATGCATGATATTGCAGGAATACGGGTAATCTGTGCTTATGGCTCGGATATTTATTCTATCGCAGAGATGCTTATGAAACAGGATGATGTTATGGTACTTATGGTCAAGGATTATATTAAAAATCCTAAAATGAACGGTTACCGCAGCCTTCACCTTGTCATTGAGATTCCGGTTTATTTTTCCGATAAAAAGCAGTTTATAAAGGTCGAAGTCCAGATTAGGACGATGGCGATGGATTTTTGGGCCAGCTTAGAGCATCAGATCCGTTATAAAACAGACGGTAAGCCTAGTGAAGAAATTTCCAATGAGCTGAGGGAGTGTGCGGAGATTATTCACGATACGGATGCTCGTATGGAACGTCTTTACGAAAAAATGCAGACAATGTAGCCCCAATACAAAAAAAGCAGACAATATAGCTGAAAGCGGTTCAGAACAAAGTAAGCCCCGGGAAATGTTGATGTTATGTTTTCCCGGGGCTTTCGATTTTTTTGTGACTTTTTTTGTCGTTGGATAAGGCTGGGCAATATCCGTACGTCCGACGAGATAATCGATACTGGTATTATAAAAATCTGCGAGCTGCATTAATGTTTCAAGGGGAATATTGCGGTCGCCGTTTTCATAATGGGAATAGGTACGTTGAGTTGTGTGTAGGTATTGAGCTATTTGTGTCTGAGTTAAATCACGGTCCTCTCTTAGATTACGCAGCCGCTCATATTTCATCTTTATCACCCCTGCATATTATATGTAAGAACAAATTGTGCTATTGATTTTTAGAACAAAATGGGCTAAAATGTTTTTTATCTAAAAAGAATGAAAATAGTAACTGATCAGATAATTCAACTGTTACTTAAATAAATAAGCGAGGGAGTACATTATGTCTGAGTTTTCACGGGCGCTGGAAGCACATATTTACAGATCAGGCCTGACAGAAAATCAGTTGGCAAAAATCAGCGGTTTTACGCGAAGCTATATAGCACTTATGAAAAATGGCCAACGAGTATCTCCGGATACTGTAAAATTGAAAAAGTTATTGGATTCGCTGAGCCTTTCTCCTCACGATTACGATGTGTTATGGGATAATTATTTGAAAGCCCGCTACGGAGAACAGATCCATGAGCTTCATAAGAATGTCATTTCATTTCTTGAAAGCTTTAGGAAAATTTCAAGAATTTCAATTAAATCAGACTTTCGGCATGATATTCCAGAGATTAATACAATTGATAACCGAGCCGATCTGGAGGTGTTTATTAAAGCGGTCATAGAGCAGGAGGTACACTATAAACAAGGAAATATCCGGATGATTATGCAGGGAGAATTTTCTTTTTTGTTTAATTTATTACCTTCGATTTTACGTTCGGGAAATTCATTATCCATTGAGCATATCGTATGTCTGGAAGGCAACGAGGGGCAGGAAGCGGGAAATTTGGGATATAATTTAAAAACTCTTGGTGTTATTATGCCTATCCTTATGGCCAGCAGCGGCAACAGCTATGAGGTTTTCTACTATTATGAAAAGATTTCATCTCATTTTTCCAATTCTGTTCTGATGCCTTATATGATTATGACCCATGAGTATGTCATTAATATTTCCACAGATTTGGAATATGCCCTTATATCCCGGGATAAGGATACATATAAACTTTTTGAACAGCTTTTTTTACAGAAAAAGAAAAATTGCCGGCGGATGATCCGCAGAATCCCTACCGGTTTAAATTTTTTACAAAATTTTGATGATAACCGACCATCGTCGACGGATATATACACGATCGGAAGCCAGCCTTGTTTTGGAATGTTTCCTGTCAATGATTTGCTGAAAAAATACTGTACCCCGGTATCACCGGAAATTTTTTCGTTGATTTCCAATTTTTTTACAGAAAATCAGAAATTTTACAGGCAAGAAGAGTTTCACATGACTTCCTATTTTACAAAATCCGGGATACAAAACCTTATGGAGCGGGGGGTTTTAGAGGAACTTCCCACAGAGCTTTATGTTTCCATGGAACCGGATGACCGCCTAAAACTGTTAAAAATGCTTATTACAGAAATAAAGAGCGGAAAATATAAGGCGTATCTTTTAGATACTGAGAAGTTTTTATATCCGCCGGAGCTTACAATCAGCGCTTTCAATCTGACAGAAGCCAATATTATTTATCTGTCGCCTGAGGTGGAAGCGCGGTTTACTATTGAAGAACAAAGCTTGACGCGGATTATTTATAATTTCCTTGAAGAATTAAAGGTAAGTACGATTGTGTTTGGCAGCGAGGAAACGGTTGCCTGGTTAGAAAGTACTTATGCTGCCTATAAAAATACCGGAAACTAATCGAATGGCCTTTGCTATAGCTTAAAAAGATTATAGCAGGGGCCTTATTTTGTGAAAAAAATATCGAATGTTGTATTTTTGCGGCAATTAGTGTCGATGAAATATTAGTGAAAAGTTTGAAAAATAAATGTATAATAAGAATAACTAATTTTTTCCATTCTATTTTTCTAATGCAAAGTGTTTGCAGACAAACTCTTTTGACAGGAATAGCGGTTCCTGGCCTTAAACTTCTGTTCCGCTCGGGTACATATCATGGCGGATCATTTTTGGATAAGAAACATGGTTTTCTGAACGTATCATCACAAACATTCTCAAATTTTTCTTGAAATCCCAGTAAAATCCAAAACCTTGTAACATTTATTGTAACATATTGTGATATGTGTGTAACCTTAATAAAATAAAAACAATACAATACTTAGGAGGAAACGTTATGAGAAGAACAAAAGTAGTTTCACTGCTTCTTGGGCTTTGTATGGCGCTGTGCATGGTGTTTGTTCCGGCCTCAGCGGCCTATGGCTCGGAAGTCAATGAAAAGATACTAGAAGCCAGAAAGGGTATTTTACAGGTTGCAGTATTAATTGAGGTTGACGGAAAGGAAGCGGCCTATGCCCATGTAGGAACCGGTTTCCTTGTGGGAGGAAATGATGGCGCCCAGACGGTCATTACAAATTACCATGTGGCGCATGAGCTTACGGAAGAGGATGTACGTGCTGAATTGGAGATTCCGGCAGAGAGTAAAGTGACATTGTCCTTAAGCATTGTTGTTAAACGTGATGTGCGGATCAGCGCTTCCATTGTTAATGAAAGCGCCCAGGCGGATTTTTCAATTTTAAAGCTGGAACAGCCAATTTATGACAGAGAACCGTTAGTTCTCGCAGACAGTGATGGCGTGGCGACGACCCAGGAGGTATTTGCCCTTGGTTTCCCGGGAGTTGTCCAGGATATTCAGAATGATGAGATTTACACATCCGACGATGTTACAGTTACGGCAGGTATTGTTTCAAAAACATCGGATGTTGTTCTTTCAGAGTCTCCCATAGGCTGCATTACCCATTCGGCTCAGGTGACTTATGGCAATTCGGGCGGGCCTTTGGTCGACTCGAACGGCGCTGTTATCGGCATTAATACAATAATGAGCAATGAAGAAGGCAATCACGACTATTTCTTTTCTACGAAGATTAATGAAGTGCGCGAAGTATTAGACGCTCTTGGAATCGAATATTTATCGACTTCGGGCAGCGAAAGTGCTCCAGTAGGAGAAAGTGAACAGCAGAGTGAGGAAACAGCACAAGCCCAAAGCCAGGATACTCCGGTACAGACAGAGGCGCCTGTGGATAATGCGCTCCGCGATGAACTGGAAAGCGCTATTGCCTCCGCAAAAGCGACAATTCTCGACAATATGACGCAGGAGAGTGTTTCTAATTTTAATACGGCTCTGGCTGCGGCTGAAGCTGTATACAGCAATTCATCTGCGACAGAGGCCGAGATCCAGACCGCTTTAGATGATTTAAATAATGCCAGTGCCGGACTTCTTGAAAAACAGGGGATGAATACGACAATGATTATTATCATTGCGGCCGCAGCCGTCGTTGTCATTGTTGTTGTAGTGATTATCATTATTGCGGTAACATCTTCTTCCAAGAAGAAAAAGTCGGCTGCCGCCGCAATGCAGCAGAAGCAAAAAATCGCTGCCAATATGGGCTCAGGCGGAGCCAGCATGATGTCTGGCGGGATGCCCGGCGGGCCGGCTCAGGGGCCGGGGGGCTTTGGAGGCTTTAATACACAGCTGCAAAGACCTCAAAACGGTTTCAATCACCAGCCGCCGTTTTCAAATCCGGCACCTTATAGTGCAGACAGTGATGGTTCGACGGAAACAAGCGTCCTTAATGACGGTGCCGGTGAAACGACGCTGCTTTCCGGCGGTGCAAATCTTCCGGCAGCTTTCCTGGTGCGCAGGAAGAATAATGAACGCGTGCAGATTTCAAAGCAGGTATTTAAGATCGGTAAAGAGCGCCGCCGTGTTGATTATTGTATTTCAGATAATAGTAATGTCAGCCGTGCCCATGCAGATATTGTTTATAAAAACGGCGCATTTTATCTGATTGATAATAATACTACGAATGGAACAACTGTAAATGGCATGAGTCTTGGCCGAGGTCAGGAATACAAGCTGAACAACGGAGATGTTGTGAAGCTTGCAGATGAAGAATTTATATTTCAAATGTAATAGGACAGGTGGATGAGCAAATGGATTTTATGATTGCAGCACACAGCGATGTGGGAATCAAAAAGCATACAAATCAGGACTCATTCCTTGTAAAAGTGGCACAGACAAATCTCGGAAAGATTTGTCTGTGCGTTGTCTGTGACGGTATGGGAGGTTTATCGAAAGGAGAACTGGCCAGCGCTGCGGTGATACGTACATTTGAACGTTGGTTTGAACAGGACTTTCCATTACAGCTTGAAAAAGGCTTTAATGCGGATGAATTAAAGCTGTCCTGGGATAATATGGTTCTTGAACAAAATCAATTACTGTCAAAATATGCGGCACGAAACGGTACAAGGATGGGAACAACCATTGTCGCGCTTCTTATTATAAAAAATGAATATTATATTATGAATGTCGGAGATTCCAGGGCTTATATGCTGAATGAAGGCTTACAGCTATTGACAAAGGATCAGACCTTTGTCCAATATGAGCTGGATTTGGGGCATATTACATGGGAGGAGGCACAGAACCACCCTCAGAGAAATGTGCTTTTACAGTGTATTGGCGCCTCAGAGGTTGTTATGCCGGATTTCTATTATGGACAGGCGAAGCCGGACTGCGTGTTTGTTCTGTGCAGTGACGGATTTCGACATGTGATTTCTCCGGAAGAAATTTTTGAACGTCTGAATCCCCAGGTACTTTACAATGAGCAGGTAATGAAAGAAAATGCCATCTGGCTTACAGAGCTTAATAAAAGCCGCAGGGAAGTGGACAATATTTCTGTCGCTCTCATACGGACATGCAGGGAGGGATAGACGATGCTTCAGATTGGTTCCGTGATTGACGGGAAATATAAAGTACTCAATAAAATCGGACAGGGAGGTATGAGCGTTGTTTATCTGGCTCTTAATGAGCGGGCAAATAAAACGTGGGCCATAAAGGAAATCCGAAAAGACGGAGTTCAGGATTTTGCTACAGTAAAACAGGGGCTCATTGCTGAAACAAATATTTTAAAAAGCCTGAACCACAAATATTTGCCAAGTATTGTGGACGTTATTGACGAAAGAGATACATTTCTTATCGTTATGGACTATATACAAGGGAAATCTTTGAATACAGTACTCAAAGAAAGCCTGGAGAATGACGGCTTACCTATTTTTGTGGAGGATGTTATTTCCTGGGGAAAGCAGCTTTGTGATGTGTTTTACTATCTGCATAACCGGCCAGACCCGATTATTTACAGAGATATGAAGCCGGCAAATGTTATGCTTAAACCGGATGGAGAGATTTGCGTAGTAGATTTTGGAACAGCCCGGATTTTTAAAACTGGAAATACGGAGGATACGACATGTCTTGGAACTCCGGGATATGCCGCGCCGGAACAGTATGGCGGCAACGGCCAGACCCGGCCGCAGACAGATATTTATAATCTGGGAGCAACGCTTCATCATCTGATTACCGGGAGAAACCCGTCGGCAACGCCGTTTAACTTTCCGAAAATCACCCAGTGCCGTCCGACACTTTTGGAGGAAACTCCCAGAGATTTAAGAAGTACGCTTTTAGGCCTGGAAATGATTATTGATAAATGTACCCAGTATAATATGGAAAATCGTTATCAATCCTGTGCTGAGCTGAAATATGATCTGGAGCATCCTAAGGAGCTGGGGCTTCCTTACCGCAAAAAGCTAAAAAATAAAATGGCGGCTTTTGGAAGCTGCGCAGCCCTGGCTGTTATTTTGGGCGGAATATCCATGTTTGGCATGGGAATGGAAAACCATACAAAGACAAGCGGCTATGACTACTATATAAGTAATGCGGCGACGGCGTCTACAGAGGAAAAAATTGAAAATTACAAAAAAGCCATTGCCCTGAATCCTACGGATGAAGAAGCTTATCTTGGGATGCTTGAGGCTATGCTGGCAGATAATGATTTTTCTGCGGAAGACGACGTTATTTTAACCTCAGTGTTAAATTCTAGGGATAATGGCAGGAGCAAGGATAATAAGACATATTTGCAGGCAAATAAAAGCGGGTATGTGGAATTTTCCTATCAGCTTGGACTTGCCTACTATTATTCTGTTGGCAGCAGCGGCGATAAGTCATCGGCCGTGGGGTGGTTTAAGAATGTGACGGATGCCGATATGGATGCGTTGGATATGGGTGAGAATAACGCCTATAAGCAAAGCTGGCAGGCCAGGGCCGAGATTCTTGGGAAGATAAGCAATTATTATAAAAATAAAATTGGCGTGACGAATAAAGCTGGAGACGCGGAAGTATCTTATGCCGACTATTGGAATGATCTGATGTCTCTTTTTGATTCTGACGTGGCCGGGCAGGACAACGTGATTACAGAGCTTCGCCTTTACAATGAGATTGTCTATCAAATCTATACGCGCACTGTGGAGTTTAAAAATGAAGCCGGTATTTCCCGGCAGTCGATGGAACAGGCGCTTGATGATATTACAGACAAGATGAGTGCTATGTATCTGGACAATAACCGTCAGGCACAGGAATTAAAAAATACTATTGAAAACAATATTGATATGGCCCGTAAAAATATCACCGCTACATTTTCCGGCAGCGGTGAAAATGGTACGGACACTACAACTGAAAACGACGCCGAAGGAGGGGATGAGTGATGCAGGATTTTGAACAGCTGATGAATCTTTATCACGGAATATTTGTTTGGTGCGGAGTGGCCGCAATCCTCTTTCTTATATTGGCGGTGGCCTTGTTTATACTTCTGAAAATTCCTCAGGCTTTTGGCGAGCTGACCGGAAGGGTAGCGAGAAAAGCGATTGCAGAGATGGTTGAGCTGTCCTCTGAAACCGGAGGCCTGACCTCCCGGAAAATCGGGGAGGATGGCCGGCGCCACAGAAGCGGCAGGAACCGTACAGGCGCTCTTGGAACTTCAAAGCTGCGGCGGCGTACCGGCTCTTTAAGCGGCAGTTTGCCTACTGACAAAATGGGCGGGCAGCGCACTACTTCTATGGAGCTGTTCCCAGGCGGCCGTTCCGGCGCCAACAACAGCATGGAGCCTGAGCCAGCATACCCGCAGGAAACTATAGCCGGTTCTATGGCCGGCGGCTTTGCAGCGGCAGAGCCGGTGAGTGACAAAGCAGTGCAGACAGGCCCGCAGAGTCTAGTCAGAGTCGGGGGAGCGCCGGACGATACCGGAGCCTGTGAAACGACGGCGCTTGACAGTGGTGTTCTTGAAACAACGGCGCTTGATAACGGCGTGTCGGAAACGACAGTGCTTTCCGGCAATATCCAGGCTTTGAAAACACCGTCCGCTGGCAGCGGCGGGGGCGCAAGTTTTGTGATTTTGAGAAGTATTGTGGAAGTGCATACGGATGAGGTGGTGATGTGATGGAGAGGAAAAAAACAGGAAAAGTTTTTTTCAATATTTCAATGTTGGGCTGTATTTTAGCCGCTGCTTCAGTTTTGCTGCTGCCTTTGGACACAGAGGGAGGTTCGGGCATATTATCCATTGCCACAGGTATTATGTTTTGGCTTGGGGCGGTAATTGCAGTATCTGGTTTTACAGCATCGTGGGCAACAATTTATAAGGATGAGCAATATAAATCCTTAAAACAAAAACATAAGCCCGGAGCGGTATGCTTTTTTAAAAATAGATATGCGGGCCTGGCTGATGTCATATTTATTTTCACTCTGGCACTGGTGATAGCTGGGGCGGTTTTATTTGATCTTTCAGGTATTATAGCCATTATAATTATGTTTTTGCTTCTATTAACGTTTGGACTGCATTTTTTACTCAATGGCAGGGTTTTTGAATTTTTATTTGAGCAGACGGGCAATAGAGTATCTGAATAATATGGAATGAAAGAAGGGAAAGGATTATGAAAAAGGCACGAAAACATCGATTTTGGCGGATGTTATCCTGGTTTCTTGTAATTGTAATGATTTTAAGCATGACCGGCAGCCAGGGAAGCTTTGCGTTGGCGTCTGATGTGGAGGAAAATAATGATGTTCAAGTGACAATTTCGCTGAAAAACGGCGAAACTACTTTAACGGCGCAGGATGGCGCAAGGCTTGACATCAGCCAGAATGATGGAACTCCGATAACTGTATCTGATAAAGGTGATGGAACTTTTTCATGTACGCTGACCAAAGACGTTACATATAGCTATACGGCCAGCGGTACCTATTACGAAACAAAGAGCGATAGTTTTACATTTGATGGCAGCAACACAGTAGAGCTTGCAGTTGGAGCTCCTTTTGTTAAAACTAGTTTTAATGTGACGAGTGATATTGGAGCTTCCATGACTGACGCTGCGATTACTGTAACAGACAGCTCGTCTGCGGTAGTAACAAAGGCTGGTGATGGCACATGGCATTTGACTCCGGGAGCAACATATTCTTATACGGTTTCAAAAGAAAACTATGAAGCAGCAACCGGTTCTATTACAGCGCCAGGCACGCCGGGGGAAAACATTGTAGATGTTGCGATGAAGAGTATAACCAAGGAGATTACGTTTAAGGTTCAATTGGATTCCGGGGATTTCACGCAGCAGCCGAAAATTACTTTAACTAATAATACGACGCAGAAGTCCGAGGAAAAAAATACAGAAAATGGCGCAGCAACATTTACGGTGAATATGAATTGTGATTATTCATATGCGGTAACTTATTCAGGCTACCCAGAGGTAACAGACGAACTTGATTTATCTCAGGATAGCATTGTTGTTTCATTAATATTTCCGGATATAAACATCAGTATTGCCCCACCATCAGATGGAAATAACTATACTACAGGTGAAAAGATTACGCTCTCAGTTATAGATCCAGTGGAGGGAGCAGAGTATAAATGGACAAGCAGCACCCTCAGCATTGCAGGATTTGAAGTTGAAGGTTCTGTTGTGGATTCTGCGATAGGTACAAGCGTGACGGTTATCACCGGAAAAACAGCGACAACGTCTCCTGAAAATGCGGAGATTATAGTATCCAGCGGGAGTAAGAGCCAAAGTGTTACTATAAATGTCAACAGAAAAGAAGTTTCAACACTGAATCTTTGCGCTGCTGCTTTGGGAACAACAGACCCGGCGGGTGATAATGCAACGGGGGTGAAATTGAGCCTTTCCGGCTTGCCTGCAGATGCCACCGGAACAGTAACTTTTTATGGAACAACAAAAAATGGCGAGTATGCGCAGCTGGGAAATGGGCAGGTTGTTAATGGAGCGTGTTCCATAGATATAGAAAATGACGAAAATATAGAAAATGACGATATTGTGTCCTTACTGCAAAAAGGGATTTGGTTTAAAGCTGAATATTCCGGAGATAAAAATTATTCTAAAGCGGAAGCGAAAATAGAGGAAAAAGTACAATATTATAAGACAAAACAATTGGAGCTTTCGGAGGAGTTTAAAACGAATCCGGACGGTGATCCGGAAGTGGAAAATGCTTATTGGAGTACAGAAGGAACCGCCGATGGAAAAACAATTAATGTTTTAAATATTGACTATGGAGCATATCAGGATGAGGCGTTGGGGATCGATATTAAATGGGATACAGAAACATTACTCGAAAAGGAATTAGAATATAGTGTTGCTCCTGATAATTCATCTTTGCTTGATAGTACTAAGTTGAACAAGGGCACCCTAAAACCTTCTGCTCTTGGCAGTGCTACGGTTACGGTAACAAGGCCTGAAGATTCGGAGAATGGCTGGCGTGCTTCCTCCCTGTCCTTTAAGGTAGTTGTCACAAAAACTATTGGCGTGGACGAGCTCACCTGGAAGCCTTTAGAGCAGCCTGTAACTTATGCCGGACAGAAGGGGCAGACCTTTGATATTACGGGAACGTACAAAGAGGATAGTTTGGGCAGTGAAGAGCTTTCTGTGACAGTCAAAACCGTGGTCGCACAAAAAGATACGCAGAGCGGTACAATCATAGAAGTTGCCGCAAATGCAGGTGAATACAGCATATTGAAGATTGTTGACGGTGATGCGCAAAGTGACGGGATTAATCCGGTGTGTACTAATGAAAATATGGATGGTGTGTTTTACAAACTGGATTTGACTTCTTTTAAAGATGATAATTTGAATATTGAAAGCACTCAGTCCACTCAGCCTTTAGTTATAATTGCAAAAAAGAGATTAGACGTAAAAGTTGTTAATAAAAAGGGCTCTGATGATAGCCGTGAGTTTACATACGAAAAGGATGTAAAATCCAAAATTGATGACTTAGTAGAGGAAGAAGGCGGAATTAAGTTAGAAGATACCAGTCAGATTGTCGTTGACGATAAGGGGAATGACGACAGTGATGTTGTCAATAAAGCGGTAAGCAATGTAAAAGTTAAAGTGGCAGGTTCCGCCGGAGACATTAAAAAGTATGCTGTGATGACATATACCGGTGTTGTTCAGCCTATATTCAAAGACGCGGATGGAAACGATGTTTTAGACAATTATGAGCTTGTTTGCGAGTCTGGTGACTGTGGTGATTTGAAGATTATGCAATATGATATAAATAAAGCTGGCATTAAAATCTCAGATTTGATCACTGTCACAGGAACTAATTTTATTGTTTATGAAGGTAATGGAGATAATAAAGATATAGCTTATATATGGCTTAAGAAGGGAGGCACAATAAGCGCTGCTCCTAATTCCCAAAATGCAAGAGCTGCCGAATATGACCAGGTAATGCTTGCAGAGGGTACAGGAGAGAATCCGATTGATATTTCTAAGACTCCCTTTGAATGGAGCGAAGACTCTGGAGTTGATAAATCTAAAACCTTTGAATTTTATTTGAATGATTCCGGTGATACTACCGGAGCTACAAAGACCACATCAAAGACCATAAAAATTTATGGAGACACAGAGGCTCCGACAGTAACGTTTGACCAGTTGAAAACAGTGACGCATCTGATTGACGACGCGCTGAATGCGATTACTTTTGGAATGTACAGTAATGAGAAGTATGCGTTAGATTTTAGCGTAAATGATGGTGAAGGCAGCGGCGTCAAGTCTTTTTCCTATTATAAATGGCATCTGGATAGTGAAGCTGGTGATGTTGAGAGCGGAAAAATTACTGCCGAAAAGATAAAGGAAAAGATTGACAGCTTGTCGGCCGACGATTGGAAATCGTGTTCTGGTGACAGCGCTACAGTAGAAGTACCTGCTTCTGACGCGGCGGCTTATCTTATTTTAGTGAAGGCGTCGGATCATGTAGATAATACCAGAGTTTATGCGTCCAATGGAATTATTATTGAAAAAGTTGTACCGTCGGTGCAGATTGAAGGTGTGTCTGGCGGCATATATGGCAAAACTGATAAAATAACGTATACAATTAAAGCCACAGACGGGAAATATGAGGATGCAGACACAAAGGAAGAATTAGGTGTTTCGGGAATTGAAAGAATCGAAACAGAGATTCTTTATAATGGAAAGTCCATTGAGTCGGAGAAGAAGACTTTTTACACAAATCCGAACACCGGGAAGTTCCAGGATACTGCATTTGAGGAAACAACTCCGGCGCCGGAAGGGCAAACTTACTCCCAGCCTATGGTACTTAGCTCTGAGTATGACAGCAATGATATTGTCATAAAGGTAACAGCCTATGACCGGGCAGGAAATACCCAGGTTGTCACCCAGCCGGTTAAAGTTGACCGGCAGTCTCCGGAAATCCATATTAAATATAGTAATAATAATGTTGTCAATGGAATTTATTTCCAGGATGCCAGAACCGCGACAATTACATTGACAGAGCGGAATTTTAACGCTGAGAAAGTCCGTTTTGATCTGACACTGGAAAATGGCGGAGAATACAAAGATGTTTCTCTTGAAACGCTTAATAGTATCGAAGGCATTTTTGCTGCATGGGGAACAGACTCCCAGAGCGGATATGAAAGTGAGCAGTATACGGATCAGCGGACGAATGTTGCAACGATTGTTTTTTCAGGGGATAACAAGTATAGCCATTTTTCCGTACAGTGTACAGATAATGCCGGAAACGCAAATGATCCGGTGGATTATGATACATCTACTGCGGCTGGAACCGAGAATACTTTTGTTATTGATACTATAGATCCTGTGATTAATGTGCAATATTATGCGGATGGGAAGCTTATTAACCCGGGAAAAACGGAAAATGACAGAATCTATAAAAACAGTACGGTTGACGCCGTAATTACAATAACCGAACATAATTTTTCGATGGACGATAGCTTTGTTAAAGGCCAGATAAGCTATTCTGTAAGCGCTACAAAGGTAGGCTCTGAAAATGGAGAAATTCCGGATTATCAGGCGCAGGCTGATACAGTGGGAAGCTGGACATCTGTAGCTGATACGAGGACAAGCAGCAATTTTGTCTATTCCATTGACGGAAACTATGTGACTGGTTTTACGTATACTGATCTTTCCGGACGCAGGGCAACATGGACGAATGACTACTTTACTGTCGATAAGACGCCTCCGACAGGAGAAATTGTTATACAGGAAGGAACAACAGTTCGTGCCCGGATAAATCAGTTCCTTGAAAAAATATCCTTTGGCCTGTATTCCAATAAGGCTCTTGAGGTGACAATGTCAAGTGCTGACGCTACATCGCCTCTGAAACCGGACAAGTATTATAAAGCTTATGAGGCGATGGATCTACAAAGCCTGAAAAATATGAGCGAGAACCAATGGACTGTTGGAAAACAGTTTACGGTAGCCTCAGATGAACAATTTGTACCTTATATGAAAATTGAGGATATGGCAGGAAATGTGTCTTATATCAGCAGCAGAGAAGTTGTGGTTGTCGATACGCAAAATCCGCTGAATAAAGATACGGGCAAGCCGGTCATTACGATTACGGCAAATGAACCGGCTCACGGTATTTATAACGGGGATGTTCCGTTCCATATTTCTGTAGAAGACCCGGTAGCTGGAAATACTTATTCCGGGCTGGCCTCTGTAACCTATGAGATTATTAAAGATGATGGGGCAGCGCCGACTCAGGAAGAAACATTTACATATAGTACGACAGAGCGTACAAGAAGCGCGGATTATGACCGTATTGTAAATGCTGCGGCGAATAATAGCAACAATGTTAAGATTAAAGTTACAGCGATAGATAATGCGGGAAATCAAACTACAGAAACTAAGGACATTAAAATTGACATTACAAAGCCGGAAATCCGTATTGTTTTTGATAATAATGCGCCCTTAAATGGAAAGTATTATAAAGATACAAGAACTGCTACGGTTACAGTAACCGAAAGAAACTTTGATGAATCGGCGTTTAGGTTTGCCATTACAAATACAGATGGTACACAGCCCGCAATCAGCGGATGGAGCCACAGCGCAAATTCAGGAGCTTCAGATGAGGCGACCCATACGTGTACTGTGACCTTTGCTGCGGACGGTGATTATACAATGTCGGCTTCCTGCACGGATTTGGCTGGAAATAGCCAGGAAAGTGAAGCTGTGCCGGAATTTACAATCGACAAAACCCTCCCCACAGTAAACGTCACCTACAACAACAACTCCGCCCAAAACGGCAAGTACTACAAAGAAGCCCGCACCGCGACCATTACCATTACGGAGCATAACTTCCGCGCCGCAGATGTGCGTGTAACAACCACAGCCTCCTTAAACGGCGCGGCCATTTCAGCCCCGACGGTCAGCGGCTGGTCCACAAGCGGCGACCGCCATACGGCGACGATTACCTATGGCAAAGACGGCGACTTTACCTTTGACATTGCGTACATCGATCTGGCGGGAAATGCTATGGCGGATTATTCCCAGGACAGCTTTACTGTGGACATGACAGAGCCTGAAGTCGAAATTACAGGCGTTAAAAATAAATCGGCAAATAAAGGAACTGTAGCGCCGGTAATTCGGATTTCAGATACAAACTATAATGCAGATCATGTGACTCTGACGCTTACAGGTGCCAATAAAGGCAAGATTTCTGTAGACAGCCTTGTATCAAGAACGACAACGGCCAACGGACAGACGATTACTTTCAGAAACTTTGGAAGCAATATGGATGATATTTATACATTGACCGCAAAGAGTGTGGACAGAGCCGGAAATGAAACAAGCAAAAGTATTACTTTTTCCGTGAACCGCAACGGTTCAACCTATATCATCAGCGAAGCGACCCAGAAGCTGTTAGATACAGGATTTACCAACAATCCGCAGGATATTGTCATTTCAGAAATCAATGTAGATACTCTGGAATTTATCGAGCTGACCTACAGTAAGGACGGTCAGGTTGTAAAGCTTAAGGAAGGCGCGGATTATACAGTGAAGGAAGAAGGCGGCAGCGGCCAGTGGAAGAAATATACCTACACGATTAAAGCAAGCTGCTTTAGTGAGGAAGGCGAGTACTCTATTAATATTTATTCCGAAGACCGCGCAAGTAATACAACGACTAATAAGGTGAAGGAAAAGGCCATTGAATTTATTGTGGATAAAACGCCGCCTACGGTAAGTATAGCGAACCTGGAGAACCGGGGCCGTTACAGAGCCAATGCCCATGAATTTACATTAAGCGTTAAAGATAATACGGTACTTTCCTATGTGGAGCTTTACCTGGACGGACAGCTTGTCCATACCTATATGGCTGATGAGCTGGAGGTTGTGGACGGACAGCTTACGATTACTGTGGACAGCAAGAATGAGTTCCAGACTGTGAAGCTGATCGCCTATGATGCCGCCGGGAACCCGACAGAACCGGTGGAATATGAAGTACTTGTTACTGCAAACTGGTGGGTTCAGTTCTTTGCCAATAAGCCGTTGTTCTTTGGCTGTATTGCAGCTCTTGTTGTTTTGATCGGTTCCATAACGATTTTGGCAGTAAGACAAAGCCGCAAAAATACGAAGAAACAAAAAAGATAAAAATATGTAAAAAATCTATTTAAAATCGTCTGCAGCGATGGAAATTTTACACTCTTGTATTATTTTCTGATGGCCAGCGCAGCAAGTGAGCAGACCTGAATGAACGGTTACTAGAGAATAGTTACGAGAATAACAGCGGTGCCTCGTCCGCTCTTGACAAAACTTTTTCTGATGTTATAATGAGGTCAGAGTCGTCAAAACGCTGCGGATAGGTTATGTTGCGTTGTTTTGAAGCTTAATGATTTAAGAAAATACAGTAAACACGCTGATGAGACGAGTAAGCCAGGGAAGCATCCAGAGAGAGATGCCAAAGATAAATTTCTGTTTTCTTGGTGCTGGAAGCATCTTATGGGGAACTGGCCCAAAACTACCTCGGAGTGGCTCTAATCCAGCCCGGCAGGCGCCGTTACCGCCAAAATAAAGTGGTTTTGCAAAGTCTGCGCCCGCTAGTATAGCGTTTCCAAGTCAAAGTTTCATTGCGGCCGGCGCTAAACAAGTGGTCTGCACTCCGGGCGATATACAAATTGGTGGCAGAGCTTTCATGTTGTAAAACAACAAGGGTGGAACCGCGAGATAGATGTGATCTCGTCCCTTTCCGTATTTCGTGTACGGAAAGGGACTTTTTTATTTCATAGGAAATTTTGTTTCCTATGAAATAAAAAAGTCCTGCTTTGGATGCGCACTCGCGCAGATCGGAAATTTGCCGCTAAAGCGGCCGCGTTCGGCGCGTTAGTTCCGCGAGCGGAACTCTTGTTTTTATTGTTTGTTAAGGAGGAATCGTAATGAAGGTTATTTATAATAATGGTTCGGTCGGGGAATGTGCCCCGGAGGAAGAACTTCATATTATCCGCCATACGGCGGCTCATATTATGGCTCAGGCTATTAAAAGACTGTACCCGGAGGCGGATTTTGCCTACGGCCCTGCAACGGAACATGGCTTTTATTATGATGTGGATTTGGGTGAGAGTAAGCTTGGCGATGAAGACCTGGCCCGCATTGAAAAAGAAATGAAGAAAATATGTAAGGAAAATCTTCCTGTTCGTTCCTTTATACTGTCCCGGGAAGAAGCGAAAAAGCTCATGGAGGATCGCGGTGAAAAATATAAGCTGGAGCATATTGATGATTTGCCGGACGATGCGGCGATCAGCTTTTACGAGCAGGGCGAATACATTGATATGTGCGTTGGCCCTCATTTAACCTATACAAAGGCGCTGAAGGCATTTAAGCTGACCGGCCAGTCCGGTGCCTATTGGCGGGGGGATAAAAATAATAAAATGCTCACAAGAATTAACGGGATTGCATTTGGCAGCAACGAAGAGCTTGAAGCGCATTTAAAGCTTTTAGAGGAAGCCGCAAAGCGGGATCACCGGAAAATCGGCCGGGAAATGAATCTTTTTATGACAAGCGATTACGGCCCGGGCTTTCCTTTTTTCCTGGACAATGGACTGACCGTGAAAAATGTATTAATTGACTACTGGCGGGAGCTGCATAGAAAAAATGGATATATTGAGGTTTCCACGCCGATGATTTTGGACCGGGAGCTGTGGGAAACCTCCGGACACTGGGATCATTACCGGGATAATATGTATACGACAAAAATTGATGACAATGATTTTGCGATTAAACCCATGAATTGCCCGGGAGGTATGCTTGTTTATAAAAGCCGGCCACATTCTTACAAAGAGCTGCCGATCCGCTGCGGCGAGCTGGGCCTTGTCCACCGCCACGAGCTTAAGGGCGCTCTTCATGGCCTGTTTAGGGTGCGGTGCTTTACTCAGGATGATGCCCATATTTTTATGACAAAGGCCCAGATTTCTGAGGAGATTAAAGGCGTTGTCCGTCTGATTGATGAGGTTTACTCAAAATTTGGCTTCAAATATCATGTAGAATTATCCACACGGCCTGAGGATAGTATGGGCAGTGATGAAGATTGGGATGAGGCAACCAATGGGCTTAAGACGGCCCTTGATGAGCTTGGCATTGATTATGTTGTCAATGAAGGCGACGGCGCCTTTTACGGACCGAAAATCGATTTCCACCTGGAGGATTCCATCGGCAGGACATGGCAGTGTGGAACCATTCAGCTTGATTTCCAGCTCCCTTTGAATTTCCAGGCAGAATATATTGACGAAAACAGCCAGCCTAGGAGGCCGATTATGATTCACCGGGTTGTTTATGGTTCCATTGAGCGTTTCCTCGGTATTCTTATTGAGCATTATGCCGGGAAATTCCCGGTATGGCTGGCGCCGATCCAGGTGAAGGTGCTGCCAGTATCGGATAAGCACCTAGACTATGCGAAAAAGGTGTACAGCGCCGTTCAAAATGCGGGAATACGGTGTGTACTTGATGACAGAAATGAAAAAATCGGTTATAAAATCCGCGAGGCCCAGCAGGTAGAACGCGTGCCTTATATGCTTGTACTTGGTGCTAAGGAAACAGAGGAAGGCACGGTGACAGTCCGCAGCAGAGATACGGGAGAATCCGAAACTATGGCTATGGACGGATTTATTTCAAAAGTTGTCCGCGAAAACAAGGAACGGCTTTCCTAAGGCGCGCCGGTCCTGTCTGGACTGCTGTAAGGATGTACGTCTGCGGTGACGTAAAGATGGGCGTCTGCGGCGCTGTAAAGAAGGAGCTGCGGCTCTGAAAATAGATGAAACCCCGCAAGGGGATAACCTGATGCCGTAAAAAAACGGCAAGAATAAGGAAAGGATGATATGATGAAAATTACGTTAAAGGATGGTTCTTTTAAACAATACGACCAGGCAATGTCTGTTTATGATATTGCCAGAGATATTTCCGAAGGCCTTGCCCGGGCGGCCTGTGCCGGGGAGGTTAATGGCGGAGTAGTGGATTTGCGCACTGTGCTTAATGAGGACTGCGCTTTAAATATTCTGACCTTTGATGATGACAAGGGGAAGGCGGCGCTTCGCCATACAGCCTCCCATGTGCTGGCCCAGGCTGTCAAGCGCCTGTACCCGGACGCTAAATGCGCTATCGGCCCATCCATTGAAAACGGCTTTTATTACGATTTTGATATGCCTTCCATGACAAGAGAGGATCTGGATACGATTGAAAAGGAAATGAAAAAGATTATTAAAGAAAATCCGGCCATTGAGCGGTTTGAATTGCCAAGAGCGCAGGCGGTAGCTCTCATGGAAGAAAAGGGCGAACCTTATAAGGTAGAGCTGATTAATGACCTGCCGGAGGATGCCGTTATTTCCTTTTATAAGCAGGGAGATTTTACCGACCTGTGCGCTGGCCCTCATTTAATGAATATGAAAAATATTAAAGCCTTTAAATTGATTTCCTCGTCCGGTGCTTATTGGAGAGGCAACGAAAAGAATAAAATGCTGACCCGTATTTATGGCACAGCCTACACAAAGACCGCGGATCTGGAAGCTCACCTTGCCTATTTGGAAGATATTAAAAAGCGCGACCACAATAAGCTGGGCCGGGAGATGGAGTTATTTACAACTGTGGATGTGATTGGCCAGGGGCTTCCTTTGCTCATGCCAAAGGGAGTAACCATGATCCAGACATTGCAGCGCTGGATCGAGGATGAAGAAACAAAGCGGGGCTATGTGCGCACGAAAACGCCGCTGATGGCAAAGAGCGATTTGTATAAGATTTCCGGGCATTGGGATCACTATAAAGATGGCATGTTCGTTTTAGGCGATGAGGAAAAGGACAAAGAGGTATTTGCCCTCCGTCCGATGACCTGCCCGTTCCAGTATTATGTATACAAAGCAAAGCAGCACAGCTATAAGGATTTGCCGCTGCGCTACGGTGAAACTTCCACCCTGTTCCGCAATGAGGATTCCGGTGAAATGCATGGCCTGACCCGTGTGCGCCAGTTTACGATTTCTGAGGGGCATCTTATTGTAAGGCCGGATCAGATGGTAAAGGAATTTAAAGATTGTATTGCCCTGGCTCAGTATTGCCTGAAGGTTTTAGGCGTTGAGGAGGATGTGACCTATCATATTTCAAAATGGGATCCGGAGAATAGGGAAAAATATATCGGCGCGCCTGAGGTTTGGGAGGAAACGCAAAACCATATCCGCAACATAATGACTGAGCTTGGCATTCCGTTTGTAGAAGATGTGGGCGAGGCTGCTTTTTATGGACCGAAAGTTGATATTAATGCGAAAAATGTTTACGGCAAAGAGGACACTATGATTACAATTCAGTGGGATGCCCTCCTGGCAGAACAGTTTGATATGTATTATATTGACCAGAATGGCGATAAGGTGCGTCCGTACATTATTCACAGAACAAGCATTGGCTGCTATGAGCGCACGCTGGCATGGCTGATTGAAAAATATGCGGGCCTGTTCCCAACCTGGCTGTGTCCTGAGCAGGTGCGGGTACTGCCGATTTCTGATAAATATGTGGATTATGCAGGTAAGGTGCTTGAGGCGCTTAACGACAATGGTATTCGTGCCTCTGTGGACGACCGTTCGGAGAAGATCGGCTATAAGATCCGCGATGCCCGCATTAACAAGGTGCCGTATATGCTTGTTGTGGGCGCTAAGGAGGAAGAGGACAGCGTTGTGTCCGTGAGAAGCCGCTATAAGGGCGATGAAGGCCAGATGCCTCTTGGCCGCTTCATTGATGATATTTGTCGCGAAATCCGTACAAAGGAAATCCGAAAAATTGAAAATAGGGATTGACGAACATCGTTCCCCGTGCTATTATATAGAAGTTGTATGAGAATACATTAAAAACAAAGCAGAGTACTCACTCTCACCTCAGCATCCAATGTTGATGACTCGGGTTTATATTTAAGAGCTTAACACGGTTATAGACTTAAATGGTGAGTAGTATGCTGCTCACCATTTTTTATTTGATCAGGAAGCTTCGTTTCCTGTTAAATAAAAAACGTTCCGCTTTGGATGCGCAGTCGCGCAGAGCAGAAATTTGCAGCTAAAGCGGCCGCGCCCGGCGCGCCAGCTTTGCGAGCGGAACTCTTTGTTCTTATGATATGAAATTTTTCTGTCATAAAAGAAAAGATCACGTTGGACATATGGAGGTGTCAATTATTAGCGATTTAATGATTAATGAGCAAATCAGAGATAAGGAAGTCAGACTTATCGGTGAAGGCGGAGAACAGTTAGGAATTATGTCCGCAAAGGAGGCCTACAAGATCGCAAGAGAGGCGAATCTTGATCTTGTAAAAATCGCTCCGACCGCAAAGCCGCCAGTTTGCAAGATTATCGACTACGGTAAGTACAGATATGAAATGGCTAGAAAAGAAAAAGAAGCAAAGAAAAAGCAGAAAACCATCGAAGTGAAAGAGATCCGGCTGTCACCGAATATTGATGTCAACGATCTGAACACAAAGATGAATCAGACCCGCAAGTTTATTACAAGCGGAAATAAGGTTAAAGTCAGTGTGCGTTTCCGCGGGCGTGAGCTGGCCCACACAGCTTCCGGTAAAGTCATCCTTGATCAGTTTGCAGAAAAATTATCTGATGTTGCGGTAATTGATAAGCCTGCGAAACTTGAAGGAAAAAGCATGGTTATGTTTTTATCAGAAAAACGCTAAATCATTTTCGTTATTAAGGAGGAAATTACAATGCCTAAAGTTAAAACAAGCAAAGCAGCAGCAAAGCGTTTCAAAAAGACAGGTACAGGTAAATTAAAGAGAATGAAAGCTTACAAGAGTCACATTCTGACAAAGAAGTCCACTAAGAGAAAGAGAAATCTTAGAAAAGCTGCAATGACAGATGTAACTAATGTAAAGAATATGAAGAAGATTTTACCATATCTTTAATTTGAAGAAACGGAGGTACTGTAAGAATGGCAAGAATTAAAGGCGGATTAAACGCAAAGAAGAAACATAATAGAGTATTAAAGCTGGCTAAAGGTTACAGAGGAGCCAGATCCAAACAGTATAGAGTAGCAAAACAGTCCGTTATGAGAGCATTGGCAACATCTTATGCCGGACGTAAGGAAAGAAAACGCCAGTTCAGACAGTTATGGATTGCACGTATCAACGCAGCAGCCCGTATGAACGGTTTATCCTACAGCAAACTGATGTATGGCTTAAAGCTTGCGGAGGTTGAGGTAAACAGAAAAATGTTATCTGAAATGGCAATCAACGATGCGCAGGGCTTTACAAAGCTTTGCGAAGTTGCTAAAGCAAAGTTAGCGTAAACTGCGAGTGCTTTTCGCAGGCTGAGTAATATTCCGCGATGCGGACAGATTATAAAAACCCTTGATCGGCTTCAAGGGTTTTTATCTTATTCAGGGAGGAAATATTTGATGATAAAATTTTCTCAAATGCCGTATGAACGGCCGGATTTTGAGCAGACAAAGAAGGCTCTTAGGGAACTGACACTTTGCTTTCAAAATGCGGACAGCTATAGTGCGGCCAGGAAGGCTTTCCTTGAAAAGGAAGCGCTGATGAAGCACATTAATACGATGGACACGCTGGCGAATATACGCCATACCATTGATACACGGGATGAGTTTTACGATCAGGAGGTCTGCTTTTTGAATCAAGCGTTACCTGAGCTTGAAGATAATTTGCAGCAATGGCGCCGGGCGCTGACAGCAAGCCGGTTCCGCCAGGATTTTGAGCAGGAATACGGTACGCTGATGTTTGTCAACGCTGAGATTTTGCAGAAAACCTTTGCGCCGGAGCTTGTACCGCTTATGCAGAAGGAAAATGACTTAAAGACCCGCTATGAAAAGCTCATCGCTTCCGCCCAGATTCCATTTGAAGGCGGCGTTTATACACTTTCCCAGCTTTCACCCTTCAAAAATGACGGGGATGACAGCCGCAGGCTTGCGGCGTGGAAGGCGGAGGGAGCCTGGTATAAGGAACAGCAGGAGGCGCTGGATGAGATCTATGATGAACTTGTCAAGGTGCGCAGCGCCATGGGCAGGACGCTGGGATACGAAAATTATATTCCGCTGGGATATTTCCGTATGAACCGCAATTGCTATGACCGCCATGATGTGGAACGCTTTAGGAAGGCTGTTGTGGCCTATGTCGTTCCTCTGGCAGACCGCATATGCAAAGCTCAGGCAGAGCGCATTGGCAAGCCTTATCCTATGAGCTTTGCCGACAATG
>JAGZDD010000042.1 GCA_018369015.1 Clostridiales bacterium
GGTGCCTGTTTTCCCGGAAATACCGTCCTTTGCTTTTTCAAGCAGGGTAATGAGAGCGGTACGTCCAGGCTTTGAGCTGGCAAAGTCTACGGCGGCTAAAACCTTGGGGAGCATGGAGCCGGGGGCAAACTGGCCCTGGGCTATATATTCTTTGGCTTGTTCCACTGACATAGACGACAGCCATTGCTGATTTGGCTTGCCAAAGTTGATGGCGACCTTTTCCACAGCGGTTAAAATAATGAGGACGTCTGCGCAAAGCTCCTTAGCCATAAGGCAGCTTGCGAAATCCTTGTCAATGACAGCGCTGGCGCCCTTTAAATGATTGCCGTTGAGGGTTACGGGGATTCCGCCGCCGCCGCAGGCGATAACGATTTCACCAGCTTCAACAAGGGTGCGGATTGCGCCGATTTCGACAATCTCTACAGGCTTTGGGGAAGCCACTACGCGGCGGTAGCCCCTGCCGGAATCCTCGCGCATTTCATGGCCGTATTTCTCTGCGGCGGTCATAGCCTGTTCTTTGGACATAAAACGTCCGATGGGCTTTACGGGGCTTTGAAAGGCCGGATCATTTTCATCGACACGGACCTGGGTAATAATCGTTGCTACCGGGATATTTTTTAATCCCCGGTTAAGCAGCTCTTCGCGGATGGCATTTTGCAGGTCATACCCGATATATGCCTGGCTCATAGCGACACAGACAGACAATGGGGTATTTGGCTGCGCTTCATCGGCCCGGCTCAATTCGATCATGGCCTGGTTGATCATGCCGACCTGGGGGCCGTTGCCATGAGCGATAATAACTTCGTGGCCGTCCTCAATTAAATCAACGATTGCCCGGGACGTTGTTTTTACGGCAATCATCTGCTCAGGCAGAGTATTTCCCAGAGCATTGCCCCCCAAGGCAATGACAATTCGTTTTTTCATAGATACATCCTCCTCCAACGTGTTACAGCCCACACGCTGCCTGTGGAAATAAAGTTTACATAAATTTCCGCGGCGTACCCTTTTCTTCAAGCGCTTTTAAGAGCGCACAGGGATTTTCAAATTTGCTCAGGAAGATCATCGCGGCAATAATGTAAGGCTTAAAGCTGGCTTCCTTATAAAGCGGCGTGCGGTAGCGGTCAAATACGGAAGCGTCTACCTCGCCGGATTCGCAGCTTACGCCGGTAATGTCCGCCGGAAGGCAATGGAGGTAAAGGGCTTTGCCGTCCTTTGTCGTTTTCATAAGCTCTTCAGTGCAGGCCCAGTCCTTGTGCTGTGCGTTTTGCGCAAGCAGCTCCTTTTCAAGCGCCTTAATGCCGTCGAAATCTCCTTCGCCGTAAAGGTTTGTGCGTTTTTCCATGGCAGCGAAGGGCGCCCAGCTCTTAGGATAAACAATGTCTGCATCCTTAAAAGCCTCTTCCATACTGTTGACACGTTGATAAGAACCGCCAGACTTTTGGGCATTCTTCCTGGCAACCTCTTCAACCTCCGGCATAACCTCATAGCCTTCCGGGTGAGCCAGGACAACGTCCATGCCAAAACGGGTCATAAGTCCGATAACTCCCTGGGGAACGGAGAGGGGCTTGCCGTAGGATGGGGAGTAAGCCCATGTCATGGCGACTTTTTTACCCTTTAAATTTTCTACGCCGCCAAATTCATGGATAATATGGAGCATATCTGCCATACACTGGGTCGGGTGGTCGATGTCGCACTGAAGGTTGACTAAGGTTGGGCGCTGTTCAAGAACGCCGTCGCGGTTGCCTTCGGCGACCGCATCAGCAACTTCATGCATATAAGCATTGCCCTTGCCGATATACATATCATCGCGGATTCCGATAACATCCGCCATAAAAGAAATCATGTTTGCGGTTTCACGTACGGTTTCGCCGTGGGCAATCTGAGATTTCCCTTCATCAAGATCCTGTACCTCAAGGCCAAGAAGATTGCAGGCAGAAGCAAAGGAAAAGCGGGTACGGGTGGAATTGTCGCGGAACAAAGAGATTCCAAGGCCGCTTTCAAATACCTTTGTGGAAATATTGTTCTGGCGCATAAATCGCAGGGCGTCGGCTACGGTAAATACAGCCTCCAGCTCATCGTCCGTTTTTTCCCAGGTAAGGAAAAAGTCATTATTATACATTTCTTTGAAATTGAGTTTATTTAATTTATCAATATAATCCTGTAATGTTTTCATTATTATCTCCTTTACATAACCGTTTGGAAGGCTAAGCTGCTGCTTCTTTACTTTGTATAAATGGATGGCAGTGCCGCGTATACAGCCGCGCAGGTAACAAGGTCGCATTTCCATGTTTTTTCATTTGGGGCATGGGCCTGGGCCTCTGCGCCAGGGCCAAAACCAATACAGGGAATACCATTGCGGCCCATAATTGAAACGCCGTTTGTGGAGAAGGTCCATTTATCTGTGAGCGGGCGGGCCTTGCGCATGTCAATTGTTTCTGCGCAGCCGACGCGTTCTTCGCCATAAAGCCCTTTGTAAGCTTCCTCGAGAGCTTTTGTTACTTTATGGTCTTTAGGGATAACCCATGTCGGGAAGTAACATTCAATTGGATAGACAAGCCCGGTATAGGAGGGGCGGGCATATTCATACATGGAAACCTTTACATCATCGCCATACTTTTTCACTGCCGGAAGATTACGGATCTCTTCAAGGCAGCTTTCCCATGTTTCGCCGGCAGTCATGCGGCGGTCCAGGGAAACGCAGCAGGAGTCCGCAACGGCGCAGCGGCTTGGGGAAGTAAAGAAAATTTCTGAGGTTGTGATTGTGCCGCGGCCGAGGAAACGGGCTTCCTCCCACTGTGGATTGTATTTTTCATCAAGCATTTTAACAAGGCCCTTGACCTTTTGTTCATCAGAAGCGTCGTTTTCGTTGAGGGCGCGTATATCCTGGAGAATATCGGCCATTTTATAAATGGCGTTGTCGCCGCGTTCCGGTGCGGAGCCGTGGCAGGAAATGCCTTTGACGTCAACGCGGATTTCCATACGGCCCCTTTGCCCGCGGTAAATACCGCCGTCAGTAGGCTCTGTGGAAACAACAAATTCTGGGCGCACCTTATCTTCATTGATAATGTACTGCCAGCAGAGGCCGTCGCAGTCCTCCTCCTGCACGGTTCCTGTGACAAGCACTGTATATTTGTCATTAAGAAGGCCGAGATCCTTCATAATTTTGGCGCCGTAAACGGAGGAAACAATACCGCCCATCTGGTCGCTTGTGCCGCGGCCGCCGATTTCTTCGTCAGATTCAAAGCCATCGTAAGGGTCGAAGCTCCAGTTATCCCTGTTGCCGATGCCTACAGTATCAATATGCGCGTCAAAACCGATAAGAACAGGGCCGGTTCCCATATACCCCAATACGTTGCCCATCGGGTCAATATCGACCCGGTCGAAGCCAACGGCTTTCATTTCCTGGGCGATTCTGTCGATGTGGCCCTTTTCGCCGGCGCTTTCTCCGGGAATTTTGACAAGATCTCTCAAAAACTTTGTCATTGCCTGTTCATAGCCTTTTGCAGCTTCCTTAATGTTGTTAAACTCCATTTTTCATACCTCCTTGGGATTAATCATAGTTTTTTCCAAACCAAAGAATATCCTTGTATCGCTGCGGGTCTGTATCGCCTTCTGTTGAGAAAAGCAGTACCCGTGATGTCCGGTCAAGTGCGAGCGCTTCTTTAAGGGAAGCAAGCTTTGGATTTGTCATAATGTTAAATAAAAGCCCCATGGGAACAGCTCCGGATTCTCCGGAAATGACTTGCGGATCGCCCTTTAGCGGTGCGCCCAAAAGTCTCATTCCCTGTACAGATACCCAGTCCGGGCAGGCTGTAAATACTTTAATATGATTTTTTAAAATTTCCCACGAAATTGTATTTGGTTCCCCGCAGGCCAGTCCCGCCTGGATGGTCGGCATATCGCCGTCTACAATACGGGGCTTTCCATCACAGGCCTTGGCGCCTTTATAGAGACAGGCGGCTTCATCGGCTTCTACAACAACAATCGTTGGCGGGTTTTCGCGGTAGCGGTTGACAAAATACCCAGTGACAGCACCGGCAAGGGAGCCAACGCCGGCCTGGATAAATATATGCGTTGGGCGGCAGCAGCCGTCCTCCTTAAGCTGTTCATCCGCTTCTGAAGCCATCGTACCGTAGCCCTGCATGATCCAGGAGGGAATTTCCTCATAGCCTTCCCATGCGGTATCCTGAATAACCACGCCCCTGGGCGTCTTTGCGGCATGTTCGGCAGCCAATCGGACGCAATCATCATAGTTCATATCCTCAATCGTTGCCTGGGCGTTTTCTTTTCGGATATTTTCAAGCCGTGTACTGGTCGTGCCCTTTGGCATGAAGACGACGGCTTTTTGCCCGAGCTTATTGGCGGCCCAGGCAACGCCGCGGCCGTGGTTGCCGTCGGTTGCTGTAAAAAATGTAGCCTGGCCGAAGTCGTCCTTAAGCTGCTTAGAGGTGAGAGCCTCATAAGGAAACTCAGAAACATCCTTTCCAAGCTCCTTTGCAATGTAACGGGCCATGGCGAAAGAGCCGCCCAGCACTTTAAAAGCGTTAAGCCCGAAACGGTAAGATTCGTCTTTACAGTACAGGCAGTCAAGGCCGAGATAATCCGCCATCGCTGTCAGCCTTGCCAGCGGGGTTTTGGAATACTGGGGAAAACTTTCGTGGAATTTTCTTGCTTTTGAAACACAGTCAAGAGACATAACAGATAGCTCTTTATCCTCAGAAGCAGGCATTTTGTTGACAACCCATTGAATATCTTTCATTATAATACCTCCCAATTGTTATGACTTTTTAACCCTGGCATCATAGTATATGGATGATGCCACGAATTTCTCCGCGCGCTGCGCTCCCGAAATTCTAAAACATTCAAAATCCGCCCTGCGGGCTTCTTTTTCATATTTTGCGGGTTTCAAAGTCTTGCTTTTTCATGTGAACATGAAAATCAAGACTTTTTAACCCTGGCATCATCCATATAGCTGTAAAGGGTGTATTTGGAGATGCCGAAATATTTTGAAACCTTATCCCCTGATTTTTGTATGAGGAAGGCTCCGGAGTCGTTAAGAAAAGAAACTGCGCGAACCTTGTCGTCTTTTGTCATTAAAGCCACCGGCTTTCCTACCAAGGCTACGGATTGTTCGATCAGGTCGTCTAAAAGATCTGTGACATTCGTAGTGATTTTTTCTGGGGCCTTGGCTTCTGGTTCGCTGGCGATGAGTGAACGGATGGAATTGTCCATAGCTAAAAGCCCGGTAATATCGTAATTGATAGCAAAAATACCGATAACCTTATCTGGCTGTTCTTCATCCCGGATATACATAGTACTGGATTTTAGTATCCGGCCGTCCTTTGTGCGTGTTAAATATCCAAGATGATCTTTGAGCCGTGACGGATCGCCGTGGAGTGTTTCTAAGACTACATGAGAAGGTCCGTCACCGACCCTGCGATTGGTTACATGGCCGTTTTCAATAAGAACAATAGATTTTGAAAAATCCTTTGTTGTCAGGTCATGGAGAACCACCTCGCACTGATCGCCAAACTGTTTTGCAAGGCATTTGGCAAGCTGCTGAAAAAATGTGACATTTAAACCCATGAGAGAGCCTCCTTTGGTGTCAGTTAATAGAGTTGTTGTTTAAGCGCAGCGGTTCACGGGTGCTCCCATGAACCGTACCGGTTAAGTCCATCATAACACAAAATTTTTATATTGCAATACATTTTTACAAAAATTTTTAGGTTGGCTTAAAAATTTTTAGTTTTGCTATTGCCTTTTATGAACATAAATGGTACACTACAATTAGCTAAAGATTTGTGGATGTTCTGCATAAAAAATGACAAAAAAAATAAGTTTGATTAGATATATTAATGGTTACAGGCGCGCTTTAAATGGTAATGTATTGTATATTTTTTATTATCGGATTTTTTGTTCTATTAGGAAGCTTCGTTTTTTAATACTTGGGGAAGGGTGAAGGATTTATGTATAGGATCACGGTGAATGGAACGGTTTATGACACGGATACAGATAAGAAGCTGATCGATTTTTTGAGAGAGGATTTGCGTCTTACATCCGTTAAAGAAGGCTGCGGCGAAGGTGCCTGCGGAACATGTACGATCATTGCCGATGGGAAAAAAATTAAGGCGTGTGTGCAAAAGGTCTCAAAAATGGCCGGAAAGAATCTGGTGACAGTGGAAGGGTTAAGCGGCAGGGAAAAAGAAGTCTATGCTTACTGCTTCGCCCAGGCCGGCGCTGTCCAGTGCGGCTTTTGCATTCCGGGAATGGTCATCAGCGCTAAATGCCTTCTTGATGAAAACCCTGACCCGGACCGGGCTGCCATAAAAAAGGCGATCCGCGGAAATATATGCCGCTGTACAGGCTATAAAAAAATTGAGGACGCCATACTTATGGCAGCAGAATACTTCCGGGAAAATAAGGAAGTGCCAAAAACCGATTCGAGGGCGCTTTTAGGGCAGGAGTACCGCAGAGTGGATGCGAAAGAGAAGGTACTTGGAACCGGCGTTTATGTGGACGATATTATATTGCCGGGAATGATTTATGCCAAGGCGCTGCGAAGCCGCTATCCGAGAGCACTTGTAAACAAAATCGACATTTCCCGGGCGCTGGCCCATGAGGATTGCGTCACAGTGCTTACCGCAAAGGATGTGCCTAATAATAAATGCGGTCATATTAAAAAGGACTGGGATGTATTGATTCCGGAAGGAACATGTACCCATTATATTGGCGACGCGCTGGCGCTTGTGGCGACTTATCATAAAGAAACGCTGGACGAAGTCCTTGGGCTTATCGATGTGGATTATACAGAGCTTGAACCGGTGACAGATCCGGTGGAGGCATTAAAGGAAGGGGCGCCCCTTGTCCATTCCAGCGGAAACCTGCTGACAAGGGAGGCCTGTAAAAGGGGCGACGCTGACAAAGCGATTGCCGCGTCAAAATATGTTGTTACAAAGCATTACTCGGTGCCTTTTTCCGACCATGCGTTTATGGAACCGGAATGTGCCATTGCATTTCCTGAGGGCGAGGGGGTTCATTTATATACGGCTTCCCAGTCGGTTTACGATGAACAGCATGAGATCGCCTACATTCTCGGACTTCCCAATGAGGAGGTTGTGAGCGAGTCTATGCTTGTGGGCGGAGGCTTTGGCGGCAAGGAGGACATGTCTGTCCAGCATCACGCTGCCCTTGTGGCCTGGATTACAAAAAAGCCGGTGAAAGTGAAATTTTCCAGGGAGGAAAGCGTAAAGTATCATGTCAAGCGTCATGCCATGGAAATGGATTTTACGACCGCCTGTGACGAGAATGGTTATCTGACAGGAATGAAGGCGGTCATTTATTCCGATACAGGCGCCTATGCTTCTTTGGGAGGCCCGGTGCTCCAGCGGGCCTGCACCCATGCGGCGGGGCCTTATAATTATCAGGATGTTGATATTGTGGGCTATGGCGTTTATACAAACAATATTCCGGCGGGGGCGTACCGGGGCTTTGGCGTGACCCAGAGCTGCTTTGCCACGGAATGTAATATAAATCTGCTGGCTGAAATGGCGGGGCTTTCTCCGTGGGAGTTCCGTTTCAAAAATGCGATCCGCCCGGGCCAGGTGCTTCCCAACGGGCAGATTGCTTCGCCGGATACGGCGCTTGTGCAGACGCTTCTGGCGGTCAAAGATGTTTTTGAAGCTCACCCTTACGCGGGAATCGCAAGCTGTATGAAAAACAGCGGCGTGGGCGTAGGGATTCCCGATACGGGGCGCTGTATTTTAAGCGTGGAGAATGACGGGCTTTTGCATGTGCGCACCTCGGCAGCCTGCATGGGTCAGGGCGTCGGTACGGTCTGTATTCATATTGTCTGTCAGACGACCGGGCTTCCCCCGGAGCTTTTGCTTCACGAGCGGGCCAATACAGCCCGTACGCCGGACTCGGGAACATCGACAGCCTCCCGGCAGACATTATTTACCGGGGAGGCCACAAGGCGGGCTGCCGTGAAGCTAAAGCTGGCTTTAGATGAGCTGTCCGTAGCTTTTGACGGAAACGGCGCGCCAGGGGCGGCAATATCCGTTTCTGCCGCCCGGGAGCTGCTTTCAAAGCTTACCGGACGGGAATTTTACGGCGAGTATGTGGGCGTGACGGACCCTATGGGAATCGACAAGCCCAATCCGGTAAGCCATATTGCCTATGGCTATGCGACCCAGGTTGTGATTCTTGATGAAAATGGCAGGCTTAAGCAGGTTGTGGCCGCCCATGACGCGGGAACCGTCGTTAATCCCCAGGCGGCGCAGGGCCAGATTGAAGGCGGCGTTGTTATGGGCCTTGGTTACGGGCTTACGGAGGATTTCCCGGTGGAGGGCGGTTATCCCAAGTTAAATTACGGGCGCCTTGGGCTTTTAAGGGCGACCGACGTGCCGCCGATTGAAGTGAAATTTGTAAAATCCGAAGAGGTTTCCGAGCTGGCCTATGGCGCTAAAGGAATTGGGGAAATATGCTCCGTGCCTACGGCTCCGGCCTGCCAGCACGCCTATTACCGTTTAGACGGGGTTTTCAGGACAAAACTGCCATTGGAAAAGACATTTTATAAAAAGAAGTAAAGATTTGCTATGAACCCCCGCAAGGGGATACCCAATGCCGTGAAAAGCACGGCGAACAGAGGAAACCCCGCAAGGGGATACCTGATGCCGGGAAGGGCACGGCAGATAGAGGAAATCCCGCAAGGGGATACCTGATGCCGGGAAGGGCACGGCAGATAGAGGAAACCCCGCAAGGGGATACCCGGTGCCGTGAAAAGCACGGCGAACAGAGGAAAGGACAGGTGAAAGAGATGTTACTTATTGGAAATGGACGGCTTGTGACACGGGATGGAGCGCAGCCTTTTTTTGAAAACGGCGCGGTCTGTATTGACAAAACGAAGATCCGGGAGGTCGGGGAGTATGCGGCGCTAAAGAGCAAATACCCGGAAGCGGAATTTATTGACGCAAAGGGCGGCGTGATTATGCCGGCATTGATTAATGTCCATGAGCATATTTACAGCGCCATGGCCCGGGGGCTGTCGATCAACGGCTATAATCCAAAAGGCTTTTTAGATATTCTTGACGGCATGTGGTGGACGATTGACCGCCATTTAACTCTCGAACAGACGCTCCAGAGCGCTGTTGCCACTTATATTGATTCCATTAAAAACGGCGTGACGACAGTGTTTGATCATCACGCCAGCTACGGTGACATCGAAGGCAGCCTTTTTGCTATTGAGGACGCCGCCCGCCAGCTTGGGGTGCGCACCTGTCTGTGCTATGAGGTATCCGACCGCGACGGCGAGGAAAAAATGAAGGCCGGTGTTTTGGAAAATGAGGCGTTTATTAAACACGCCATAGCGGATGACAGCGATATGATCGCGGGAATGTTTGGCCTTCACGCCCAGTTTACCCTGTCCGATAAAACGCTGGAGCTGTGCGCGGCCCATAAGCCTGACGGGGTGGGCTACCACATCCATGTGGCCGAAGGCATTGAGGATTTGCATGACTGCCTTAGAAAATATGGAAAGCGCATTGTGAACCGTTTAATGGATATGAATATTCTCGGGCCGAAAACTCTGACGGCCCACTGTATTTATGTAAATCCACAGGAAATGGAGCTTTTGAAGGCAACGGATACTATGGTTGTCCATAACCCGGAATCGAATATGGGAAATGCCTGCGGCTGCCCGCCAACGATGGAAATTTTCAGAAAAGGTATTTTGACTGGGCTTGGAACGGACGGTTACACCCACGATATGCTTGAATCTATGAAGGTGGCCAATGTCCTTCACAAGCATCATCGCTGTAATCCCAATGAAGCCTGGGCGGAGGTTCCGGCAATGCTTTTTGAGGGCAACGCAAACATTGCAAACCGTTATTTTAAAGCGCTTTTGGGTGTTTTAAAGGAGGGCGCCGCCGGGGATGTTATTGTGAGCGATTATTGTCCGCTGACGCCTATGGATGAAAGTAATATAAACAGCCACATTTTGTTTGGCATGAGCGGGCGCAGTATTGTGACAACGGTGTGCAATGGAAGGGTGTTAATGAAGGACCGGGAAGTGCTTGTGATTGACGAACAAAAGGCTATGTCAGACTGCCGGGAGCAGGCGCGCAGGCTTTGGAGCAGCATTAACCAATGACAAGGCTGCTACTGTTTACGGGAGTATGTAAACAGTAATGAATCGATAAAGGAGGGGAACCGCATGAGCGACCGTATGGGGCTGATTCCATTCGGAAGGTTGATGGAATGGATATTTAAGGAAAAGAAGGAAAGAGGAACAGTTTTTGGCGTCCACAAAAGCTTTGCCGCGGACGCAGGGAAAACGCTGCCAATTTTTTCGGAAAAAATTGAAACGCCTTTTGGGCCTGCGGCTGGGCCGAATACCCAGCTTGCTCAAAACATTGTGGCAGCTTATTATGCTGGGAGCCGTTTTTTTGAGTTAAAGACCGTACAAATTTTAGACGGCGAGGATCTTCCGGTAAATAAGCCGTGTATCTTAGCGGATGATGAGTGCTATAACTGCGAATGGTCCACAGAGCTTAGGGTGCCGGATGCTTTTAACGAATATGTAAAAGCGTGGTTTGCCCTCAAGGTCATTTCAAAGGAATTTGGCCTTGGCGGCAGCGACGGCTTTGTGTTTAATATGAGCGTCGGTTATGACCTGGATGGTATTAAATCTGAAAAAATCGACCGATTTATCGAAGGGCTTAAGGACGCCCGGGAAACAGATATTTTTAAAGAATGTCAGCAGTGGCTTAAAGAGCACAGTGGTATGCTTGAAAGGGTGACACAGGAGGATATTGATGAAATTACACCCCATATATGCACCTCCATTACCCTTTCCACCCTTCACGGATGTCCGCCCCAGGAAATTGAGCGGATTGCTTCCTATTTAATTGAGGAAAAGCACCTGAATACTTATATTAAATGCAATCCGACACTTTTGGGGTACGATTTCGCGAGGGCGCGGATGGATGCCATGGGCTATGATTATGTTGCGTTTGGCGACTTCCATTTTAAGGACGATCTTCAATACGAAGATGCGGTGCCAATGCTTGAGCGGCTTCTTAGTCTGGCCGGGCGCTATGGCATAGAGTTTGGCGTGAAGATTACAAATACCTTCCCTGTGGATGTGACAAAGAATGAGCTGCCAAGTGAGGAAATGTATATGTCGGGCCGTTCCCTTTACCCGCTGTCCATTGCCCTGGCAGCGAAGCTGGCCGGGGAGTTTGACGGAAAGCTGCGTATTTCCTATTCAGGAGGGGCGGACTATCATAACATTGACCGGATATTTGCCGCCGGTATCTGGCCGATTACTATGGCGACAACGGTGCTTAAGCCTGGGGGCTATAACCGCTTTGAGCAGATTGCCAGGAAGCTGTCAGCCATGGATTACAAACCATTTGACGGCGTTGATTGGGAGGCTGCGGGAGCGCTCGCCGATGAGGCTGTCACGGATAAGCACCATGTAAAGGCATTAAAGCCGCTGCCTTCAAGAAAATTTAACAAGAAGGTACCGCTGATCGATTGCTTTGTGGCCCCATGTAAGCAAGGCTGCCCGATTCATCAGGACATTCCTGCTTATATTGAGCTGGCAGGTCAGGGAAAATATTTGGAAGCGCTGAAGGTGATTACAGAGAAAAATCCGTTGCCCTTCATTACGGGAACAATATGCGCCCATAACTGTATGAGCAAGTGTACACGGAACTTTTACGAGGAGGCGGTGAATATCCGCGGCGTAAAGCTTGAGAGCGCTATGGGCGGCTATGACGGGCTGATGAAGGAGCTTAAGCAAAATGCCGGTAATCCGCAGGAAAAGATTCGCGTCGCTGTGGTCGGGGGAGGACCGGCCGGACTTAGCGCCGCTTATTTCCTGGCAAGAGCCGGGGCGGGAGTCTCGCTGTTTGAAAAGAGAGAGAGCCTTGGCGGTATTGTACGCCATGTGATTCCGGAATTTCGTATCGGCAGCGATGCTATTGATAAGGACATTGCCCTCATTTTGGCCATGGGCGTGGATGTTCATTTGAATACAGAAGTTACATGCATTGGCGCGCTGAAGGAACAGGGCTTTACCCATGTCATCCTTGCAGCAGGAGCCCCAAAGGCCGGAAATCTTCGCCTTGAAAAAGGAACTCCGGTCAATGCCCTTGAAATGATGGAGCTTTTAAAGAAACGGCCAAAAGAGGCGGCACTCGGGAAAAACGTTGCCGTGGTCGGCGGCGGAAATTCTGCAATGGACGCCGCCCGCGCTGCCCGGCGCGCTCAGGGTGTGGAGCATGTTTATCTTGTTTACCGCCGTACCCGGCGTTTTATGCCGGCAGATGAAGAAGAACTTTTGCTTGCCATGGAGGACGGCGTGGAGTTTAAGGAGCTGCTTTCTCCGATAGCCCATGAAAATAGCGTGCTTGTCTGTGAAAAAATGCGCCTTGGCGCTGTGGACGCCTCCGGGAGACAGCGGCCTGAGGGAACCGGCATTATGGTCCAGATTCCCGCAGATACAGTGCTTGCCGCTGTGGGCGAGCAAATTGACCGGGATTTTTATGAGAAAAACGGGATTTCGGTCGATGAAAAAGGTTATGCGCTTGTCAATGAGTTTACATTGGAGTCAAGAGCAGAGCATGTATATGTTATTGGCGATGGCCTGGGAGGCCCGGCAACGGTTGTAGAAGCCATCCGGGATGGAATGAAGGCTGCGGACGCAATTATCGCGTCTGTTCAAAATGCAGGTGGAGCGGATGAAGCCTTAAAAAATCAGGGGTTAATTCAAAGCAGCTATGAAACGCATCAGCCCGAAGCTGCAGTCATTGTTAAAAAGGGCGTGCTCGCCTGCGAATGTGATACCGTCCATGAAAGCGAGCGCTGTCTTGACTGTGAAACAGTTTGTGAAAATTGTGTTGATGTATGTCCGAACCGGGCAAATATAGCCATAAAGGTTCCGGGAAAAGCTATGGCCCAGATTGTCCATGTGGATAGTATGTGTAATGAGTGCGGCAACTGTCAAAGCTTTTGCCCGTATATGTCCGCGCCTTATAAAGACAAATTTACAGTATTTGACAGTGAGGCAAATTTTTTAGACAGTGAAAATCAGGGCTTCTTTATCGTCAGCGAAACACCTCTGACTGTGCGGGTGCGCCTTGGAGGAACGGTGCGGGATTATAAGGTGTTTGAAACGGATTGCGGACTGTATAAGGATATAAAGGATCTCATCATCGCTATTTATAGAGATTATAGGTATTTGCTATGAAAGTTATCAGATGGGTAGGTATAGGGGCAAATTTATTTGACCCTGCGTATGCACATTTGATAACCCCAAGGTATGAGGGCGAGCTGCTGTAAGCAGCGGAAAGTCCGGCGCTGCGTGCCGGTGTTGCTAAGCGCCGGTGGCGCTTGTCCAGCAACGACCGGAGCGGAGCGTAGACCACGCGTTCGTTTAGCGCCGACCGGAATGGAACGTAGACATACCACCGGCGGTTGCGGGGGGATAAGCAACGACCGGAGCGGCAGCGGAGACTCCGTAGGACGGAGCAATCGGCTTTCATCCGTGGTGGAGCCGCGCGCAGCGCGGCATAAAAATTTGATTTTTACAGTTTAATCATGTAAACTAAAAAGCAACTGATACAGAAAGGGGAAAAGAACTATGATAAGAGAAACAATTAATGCGGCCAAAGCCCCAGCAGCTGTAGGCCCATATGTTCATGCTGTAAAGGCAGGAGATACTTTGTATACATCCGGACAGCTTGGGTTAATCCCGGAAACCGGGGAGCTTCCCGAAGGTGTTGAAGCTCAGGCAAAACAGGCTCTTGAAAATCTTAAAGCTGTGCTTGAGGCTGCCGGTATGACAATGGCCAATGTGGTAAAGACAACGGTATTTCTGGCAGATATAAATGATTTTGCTGCCATTAATTCGATTTATGCCCGGTATTTTACGGGGGATGCTCCGGCGCGTTCCTGCGTCCAGGCCGGGGCGCTGCCTAAAGGCGGTTTATTTGAAATTGAGGCGATTGCGGTAAAATAAAGCTGACTGCTATAACAAATCCCCGCTGCAAGCAGCGGGGATTTGGCGTTTAATAAGAGGCGGAGCCATACCTTACCGTTTACATAGCCTATGAAAAGTAAGTATCATGGCTAATCCTCAAGCATTTGCTTCACCGTCGCTACGGGAAGGTCAAGCCTTTTGGCGATTTCGTTATCACTGACGCCGGATAGCCGGAGCTTAATCGCCTCCTTCATTTGGGTACGCCCTTGTTTAAGGCCTTGCTCTAATCCTTGATTTCGGCCGCGCATTTCAGATTCTTTAAAGTCCTCTGCAAATAATTCTCTTAAAGCTTCACACATTTCTTTTTCAACCTCCGCTTCCTTCCAGTTTGCCCGCAGGATAACATTAACAACCGATTGATAGAGTTCAGAATGTTTGTTAGGATCATAATATTCTATAAGCCGCCGGATTTCTCCGCCAGCCTTTAGGTCTGTTCGCAGATTTTGCAGCCAGTAGTAGTCTTCCTGGGATAAATATTTTGTAATGACAAGCTGAATTGGAAATAATCCTCCAGCCAGGTGATAAATCCCAGGCGCATAAGGCTTTGGAATGATATTAAAACGCTGATCGATATGCTCGATCATTTTAGCTGGAAAATGGCCGCATACAAACGTAATTGTAATATCTTCGGGATCGATTTCCAAAATCCTTTTTGTGTCAGCCTGGTAAAAGCAGGCATATCCAATAACCTTATAGAAATCATTGACTGAAAGCATATCGTTTGGAGACTTATATTCAAATAGATTATGCCCGCGGAAAATATGGCCGATTTTCTTCCGTACCTGGTAGCCTTTCTCCTTTTTTATAATGAGAATATCGACCTGCATTGGCTTTTTGGAAAGAAAATGTTCCTCTTTAAATATAAGTGCGTCTGCTTCATCTTCAAGCGCAATTTTTAATGCCGAATAAAAGGCGGAATGCCATTGGATTTTTCGTAACTATTCAGCCATGCGGCTGAGGAGGAAAAAACAGCGCAAGCTGGCTTGCAGAGAGTTTTTTTCCTCCTCAGACATAGGGCGTTTAGCCCGAATCGAGGATTCAGCCGCGATAGCGGCGGTGAGCAGCGTTAGCTGCGTGAATCTGAGATGGCATGGCTGAATAGTTACGATTTTTCCGTCCATAAATATCGTCCTTTCTATTAGTATAAACAATCATAGGAAATTTTACAATGAACAGTTTTTAGAAGTTAAAAGAAAAGCCGCTTAAGCCCACGCTATAATTAAAACGGGCGCTCCTGGCTGATCGAACTGTAACAAGTATAAAAAGATAAATTTATCATAGCATAGACATGACGGAGCAGCAAACACAATTGGCCGACAATATCCGACATGCTTTGACTTTTGCCTAAAACAGGGCGGATAGTATAACGTTTCAAAATTCACCGGACTCTATGTTTGTCTAAATTTCTAGCTGCGGCGTAGTCATCCGTTGGCGCAGTTACTGCTGCGCCGCCATCTTACGCCTTGCGGAATGAAAATTTATCCTGCGTATATAGCCCAGTGATTTGGAAGGGATTGATTTGGAAGACGTTATACCAGGGGAAGCTGTTCCTTCCCCTGTCTGATTGAATATTTTTAGTGCTTTTTCGGACATGTGGAGTTTCGTATAACCAGCTCTGTGTCTAAAATGATTTGCTGGCTTGGGGATTTTGGGTCGCGGATTTTTTCAATGAGCAGCTCACAGGCCTGGACGCCCATCTGGGCGATCGGCTGGGCTACTGTTGTCAGGGAGGGCTCGGTCATACTAGAGGTATTTGTATTGTCAAAACCAATAATGGAAAGCTCCTCAGGAACCTTAAGTCCTAATTGGTGGGCGGCATTAATGGCCGCCATGCCGTAAATATCACTGCAAGCAAAAATAGCATCGGGCCGGTCATCTTTTTCCAGCATTTGCCGGATATAAGAATGAACAAGAAAATAATTCATTGTCGATAGACGGAGAATCCACCCCTCGTTGGGGGTAAGCCCCGCATTTGCCATAGATTCCCTAAAGCCTTTTTCTCTCTGCCTGGAAATCTTGTAATCAGGATTGCAGTTAATAAGGGCAATTTTTGTGTGTCCGGTAGAAATCAGATAGTCTGTTGCCGTTTTTGCCGCTGCGGCGTCATTGATACCGACATGGGAGATATCAAGATTTTCAATAAAGTCAGAGCACATGACTGTAGGATAATGGAGCGCTAATTCATTTACAAGCTTAGAGTCGATCAAGCCGGTTTCAAGGATAATTCCGGCAATGGAAATATCTTTGAAAAAATTTTCATAGGATTCAAAGGTTTTATAATTATTGTTATGTACAACGACCATGGAATTGTAACCGTGGAAATAGGCTGTATTTACAATAATATTAGCGAGGTCAGTATCAAACTGATTGCTCAGTGTTTCAATAATAATAAGAATTGTATGGCTTGGCTCTTTGGGAAGCTTAGGAGCTGTCTGTATAAAACCCAGCTCCGTCATAGAGCGCAGAACTTTCTTTTGTGTGCTTTCCCGGACGCTGCTGGGGTTATTTAAAAATCTGGATACAGTAGCAATGGACACATGGGCGTGTCCGGCAATATCCTGTAAAGTGACGGGCTTTGACAAAATGTTCACCTCTTTTGTTGATAAATGTAAAATTTTACATAAAGTAGCTAGAATATAAAAATGTTCAAATAAAAATTATGGCAAATTTTTATAATAAAAAGTATAAATAACGACTAAATATATTGACATTATACAAAAAGTGTTTTATGATGTCAATGTAACGATTTACAAAATTTGTAAAAGTTTGCAGAGAGGTTATGGGCCTATGCCTATATCCCCCATCCGGGCCCATGACTGACTGCAAAAGCTGTAAGTAAAAAATTTTGTTTCAGTTTTAAAGGCTGAAAAGGAGGCAGCCGTATGGAAACAAAATATAATATAAAAAGGAGAAGCATTTTTATACAAGGCCGCCGGGGAAGCTTGAAATACTTTTGCAAAAGGCGGCATGTACCGCGCGTAAGCGGCCAAAACATGGCTGCAAAGTGCTCATAGTAAAGGAGGATGAAACATGAAAAAACGATTTTTACATTCCATGGCATTATGTCTGTCAACAGCGTTTGTATTAAGCGCAGTGTCAGCCTGCGGGGGGGGGGTGGAAGCCAGCCTGCGGGAAATCAGCCTGCGAGCGGCCAGGCCAGCGCTGATCCGGCGTCCAGTGCCCCAGAGAGCGGAGCTGGCGATACAGTAGAAAATACTTCTGCTTCTGGCCAGCAAGACTCCGGGGGGGGTGACGCTGGCTCCACGCCAAGAAACGAAACCTTGTATTTAGCAGGAATGTTTTGGAGCAAACCCAATGATTTTAACCCTTTATCCTCAAATTCTAACCTGAACTATATTGAACAGCGTGCGGCTTCCGGGGAAGTTCTTTATGAAACCCTATTCATGTATAATGACATGGATAATAAGCTCTATCCTCTTCTTGGAACTTCTTATGAATGGAACAGCGACCGTACAGAAATTACAGTAACCTTAAATCCTGATGCCAAATGGAGCGACGGCACGCCGCTGACTGCGGATGATGTAGCGTACACGTTTGACAGCCATATGAAATATAATACCACACAGGGCGCATATTTCAACGCCTACATTGAGAAAATCGATGTGAAGGATGAGCATACCTGTGTGATTATCGCTAAAAAGAATGAGAGCGGACAGGCTGTTAATCCGTTGATTGTTGAAGAATATCTCCCCCGGGTTTACGTTATGCAAAAGGACTATCTAAAGAAGGTAGAAGAGCGTAACGGGGAAGACCCCGAGAAGGTTAAGACAGACCGGATGGAAGATATGGTGACAACAGCGCCGTACAGTGTTTTCTATGAAAGTGACCAGAAGCTGGTCGTACAGCGCAATGACGATTACTGGGGCCAGGCAGACTCCATGTGGGGAGCTTTGCCGGCGCCAAAATATATTTCCAGCCTTACCTATAAAGATAATGCGGCAATGCAGGTCGCCCTTGAAGCCGGGGAAGCCGATGTATGTGACCTGTATATTCCAAATATTCAATCCCTTTGGGAGGACAAGGGCCTGCCGATTTCTACATATATTGATGAAGCGCCTTACGGAATTTCCACCCAGATGCCGGCACTGTTTTTTAATATGGAACGCAAGGGCCTGGATGATGTGAATGTGCGCAAAGCGATTGCATGGGCCATTGATTATGACCAGATTTTAAGCAACGCCATGACGAACCAGGCGCCAAGCTTTAGAGATATTCCCCGTTCTTTGATGAACCCCACAGATGCAGAGCAGGCACTAGTCGATAATGCTGCCCTTAAGGATGTCCAGTTTGAAGGCAATGACATTGAAGGCGCCAATAAGCTGCTGGATGATGCCGGTATTGTAGATTCGGACGGCGATGGAATCCGGGAGCTGGACGGAGAAAAGCTTTCCTTTACAGTTCAGTGTCCGAATGGCTGGTCCGACTGGTCCGCTGCGATTGAAATTGTTGCCGCGGCAGGAAAAGAGATCGGTATTGAAATTTCAACCTATTACCCGGAAAAAACAGTTCATGTGAATGATTATGCTACAGGCAATTTTGACATGGCTATGGCCTATACGCCGTCATCCGGTATTAGCTGTCCGTGGTCTCGGGCAGTCGCTATATTGAGTAACCGCTATAATGATCTGGAAATGAATATGAATGGAAATTTTGGCCATTATTCCAATCCGGCGGTTGAGGAGATTTTGGATCAGATTCCTTATGAAACAGATACGGCTCAGCTAAAAGAGATGTATACAGAGCTGTCGAGAATTTATCTTGAGGATGTTCCTTCCGTATCCTTAATGTACCGCCCAAACTATTGGTGTGCAATGAGTGAGAGTGTATGGACAGGCTATCCGACAGAAGGCGATGATACGCTGATCCCTCCAAATTTGTGCATGTATGGCTACGGTGTGGCAGCTCTTTATAACCTGACTTTAGTTGGCGGTCAATAACAAAGAAGCTGCTTAAGCATATGATGCCAGAGGGTGTTTGAGAATTGCCGGAGTGAATTTTCAAGCGCCCTCCATGGGCAAAGGCAAAAGTTTTTTGTTTCCTTTTGCTCGTGGAGGAGGATCATAGATAGATTCAGGTAATGGGGTGAAATAAAAAATATGAAGGGCTACAAAAAATACTATGGCAGAAAAATCATGTGGTATTTGATTACCCTGGTTGTCGCTGTTATCCTCAATTTCCTGCTTCCCAGGCTTATGCCGGGAGATCCGGTGGCTGTGATTGCCGCACAGGTCAGCGAGGGGATGACCGATAAAAATGCTGCTCAGCAGATTTATGCCGATTATGTGGCGAAGTTTGGGCTGGACAAATCTCTTTTTGAACAATTCTTTATATGGCTTGGAAACTTATTCCACGGGGATCTGGGTGTGTCTTTTAGTATGTATCCCCGCCAGGTGACGGATGTTTTGGCAAGCTCCGTGACATGGACCGTATGTCTGCAATTCCCTGCAATTATTGTGGGATGGCTTATCGGTAATTTGCTCGGCGCCATTGCCGCTTATAAAAAAGGGATTATTGATAAAGGAATTATGCCTTTATTCATGTTTATTTCCAGTATTCCCGCCTTTGGTATCGCAACGATCCTGCTGTTTGTCTTTGGCATACAGTTTGGCATTGCGCCCACTAGCGGAGGCTATGGCTTCGATTTGATACCATCGGCCAGCTTTGCTTTCTTTAAATCCATACTTACTCACTATCAGCTGCCGTTTTGGTCCATTGTCCTGGCGACTGTGGGGGGCCAGGCCATTGGTATGCGCTCTATGTCCATTTATGAGCTTAATGCGGACTATGTGAAATACAGCCGGTTCCTCGGGATAAAAAATAAAAAGATTATCCGTTATGTCTTTCGCAACGCCATGCTTCCCCAGGTGACAGGGCTGGCGCTTTCCATAGGAACAATGGTGGGCGGCGCTTTGGTCGCTGAAATTATATTCAGCTATCCGGGCCTTGGCTATACGCTGATTAACGCTATTAAAGGGCAGGATTACCCGCTGATTTCGGCCTGTACATTGATTATTACGATCATGGTTCTTCTGGCAAATCTTTTGCTGGAAATTGTTTACGGCCTTATTGATCCGCGGATTAAAACCGCGCAGCAGGATTAAGGGGGAGTATGTATGAAGGGAACATTAAAGAAGATTTTTAAATCTCCGAAATTTGTCGCTGGCTTTATTATCCTTGCCGCGCTGCTTCTGACAATGATTGTTTATCCGCTGATTGTCCGGGCTGACCCGCTGGAAATGGTCGGTCAGAGCAGCTTTATGAAGCCGGGAACCTATATTTCAATTCAGGACGCCATAAATTCGGAGCCGTCTGAGCTTAAAATTGATGCGTCGCGTTCGCGGCTTGAACAGGCATTTTCTGTGGACGACCGGATGAAAATGTCTGAATTTTTAAAGGAATACTGCGGCGTGCCGGAGGAGGATATTAATGTGGCGGATATTACAAGCCTTCTCAATCTGTGGACAAATCATTATAAGCCTGATGAAAAATATGAAGGCCTTTTAAATTCAGAGAAAAAATATTTCTCTGGTATCAGTAAAAAGGTTGATGAAATTGTCAATGCCTCCGGGGAAATGATTATCGCCTCTGAGGGAGAGGACGGGGAGCTTGCGCAGGAAAAGGTCATTAAGGATAATCAGTACGCCCATGTATCAGATATTGCCAATCAAAGAACCTTTCTTCTTGGAACGGATAACTTTGGCAGGGATGTTTTGACGGAGCTTGTGGCCGCGGCCGTCTCATCGCTGAAAATCGGGCTTGTGGCAGGGCTGATTGCCACGGCCATCGGGCTTGCTTTCGGCCTTCTGGCCGGGTATGTCGGCGGCTTTGTGGACGATCTTATTACATTTATTACAAACATTTTTACGGTTATCCCGTCCTTTGTGCTGCTCATATTAATTTCATACAGTATATCCCAGTCTTCGAGAGGAATTATGGTTGTCGCCGTCATTATCGGACTGACGTCATGGCCCTGGACATGCCGTTCTGTGCGTTCCCAGGTAATTTCTCTGCGAGGCAGAGACCATGTGAATCTGATGAAGCTGTCCGGTCATGGACTGCCCAGTATTGTGTGTAAAGGAATATTGCCCTATATTGCGTCTTATGTGGTGATGGCGCTGATCCTCCAGATTGCCCAGGGGATATTAGCGGAAGCTCAGCTTTCCATGCTTGGCCTTGGAGCATCTACAACGACCACAGCGACGCTTGGCCTTATGATGACCTGGGCGACGACCTTTTCCGCTCATGTCAATGGAAGCTGGTGGGCTTATTTTCCTGTGATCATTGTCATTGCCCTGATTTCTTTTTCAATGAATTTAATGAATACAGGGCTTGACCAGGTATTTAACCCGCAGCTTCGGGATTAAGGAGGCAGGCGTATGAAACGAGCGATGTTAGAGGTTAAGGACTTAAAAACAAAATATGTTACCCGGGAGAAGGAAGATGTTTACGCGGTTGACGGCGTGTCGCTGACAATTGAGGACGGAAAAACGCTGGGGATAGCGGGGGAATCCGGCTGCGGAAAATCGACGCTGGCATTAAGCCTTATGGGCTATTATTTTCCGCCGCTGCATTACATCAGCGGGGATATTATTGTTGATGGGAAAAATATTTCCGGGATGAAGCCCCAGGAGGTACAGAAAAACATACTGGGTACAGAGATTGCCTATATTCCCCAGGCGGCTATGAACGCCCTGAACCCTACGCAAAAGATTATAAAATTTATCCGGGATGTTGTCCGGGCGCATAAAGTAGATATGAGCAAAAAGGATATTTATGACCTGTCAAGAGAGCGCTTTGAGGTGCTGGGCCTTCCGGCGGAGGTTTTAGATAAACACGCGGTAGAGCTTTCCGGCGGTATGAAGCAGCGCACAGTTATTGCGATTTCTACCATCCTTTCCCCGAAGGTCCTCATTGCCGATGAACCCTCGTCGGCGCTTGATGTGACGAGCCAGAAAATGGTTATAAAAATGCTTAAGGAAATGTTGGAAAAACAGTTTATCCGCTCGATGATTTTTATTACCCACGAGCTTCCCCTCCTTTACAATGTCACAGATGATATTATGGTGATGTATGCCGGACAGATTGTCGAAAAGGGAACGGCGGACGATATGATATTTTCACCGCTGCACCCCTATTCTAAAGGGCTTATGGGTTCTATCATTGTACCCGAAGCTGGGGAAAAGGAAAAGAAGCTTGAGGCAATCCCGGGAACCCCGCCGAATTTAAAGCACCCGCCGAAAGGCTGTAGGTTCGCGCCGCGGTGCAAATATGGGCTGCCCACATGCCAGGCGATGGAAATTGATGAAAAGACATTGCCTGACGGACGGTGCTACCGCTGTCTGTTTTCTGAGAAAAAGTTAAGGGGGATGTATTCAAATGAGTGAGGAGAAAGGGATTTGCCTTAAAGGTGAAAAGGTGACAAAATGCTTTGGCTTTGGAAAAAAGAAAATGACGGCTGTGGACAGCGTGGATTTTTCTTTTTATGAGGGCGAAATTGTTTCGATTGTCGGGGAATCCGGCAGCGGAAAAACAACCTTGTCCAAAATGATTCTCGGGCTTTTGAGTAAGACCTCCGGCGATATTTATTTCAGAGGAGAAAGGCTGAACTTGAAAACACACCGCCAGAAAAAAGAGTACTGGCAAAATATTCAGGCCATTTTCCAGGACCCTTTTTCGTCCTATAACATTTTTACAAAGGTGGATGATGTGCTTTTAGACTGTATTAAAATGCGGGGAAAGGCAAAGCTCCCTTATGAAGAAAAGTATAAAATGATGAAGGAAGCCTGTGGCTTTGTCAATCTGGAATTTGATGAGCTGACAAATAAATACCCCTTTGAGCTTTCAGGAGGACAGATGCAGCGTCTGATGATTGCCCGCGTGTTTTTGCTAAAGCCCCAAATACTTATTGCCGATGAGCCGACGTCCATGATTGACGCCTGCTCCCGGTCAACGATTTTGGATATGCTCTTAAAGCTTAGGGATGAAATCCATATGACGATTATTTTTATAACCCATGATATTGGGCTGGCTTACTATATTTCAGACACCGTATATATTATGGAGCATGGAAAATTTGTGGAATATGGGGAGGCGCAGAAGGTACTTATTGAGCCTAAGGCCGCATACACAAAGCGTCTGATTAACGATGTGCCGAAGATTCACGAAAAATGGGATCTCTCGACAGTAGAATTATAAGCTTATTATACGAAGGTAAATAATGGCTATGTCTATATAATACGAGGAGGAAGGTATATGTCGATTAAGGTTGGAATCCAGCTTTATTCTGTGAGAAATGCTCTGGCTGCAAAGCCCTATGAAACACTGGAAAAGGTGGCCGGGATTGGTTATAAGTACGTGGAGGCGGCGAACCATAACGCCGCAGAGGATAACGGCGTTGGCTTTGGCGTGCCTGCAAAGGAAATGAAGGAAACTCTTGACAAAAACGGGATGAAAATTGTGGGCTGCCATATCAATCCCTTAAGACTTGACCGGCTGCCGGAAATACTTGCCTATCATCAGGAATTAGGCAACTGCCAGATTGGCTGCGATATCGAGTTTTATCCATATATGGATATGGACTATTTGAAACGGCGCTGCGAGTTTTTTAATGAGGTTGGGCGCAAGTGCCGGGAATATGGAATGAGATATTATTATCACAATCATTTCCAGGAATTTCAGAAATTTGGAGATACGACGGTTTATGACTATATTATGGAACATACCGACCCGGATTACGTGTTTATTGAAATGGACACCTACTGGATTACCCGGGGCGGCTATGACCCGGTAGATTATATTAATAAGTATAAGGACCGCATTGTCCTTATTCACCAGAAAGATTTTCCTGGCAATGCGCCCCAGCAGCTCTGCATGTTTGACGGTATTATACGGCCCGACGCTGATATTACCCATGAAGTATTTTCTGCGACAAAATATCCGTCATGCTTTACAGAGGTAGGGACCGGAGTGCTTAAGATCCAAAGAATCATCGACGCCCTGGCAGATGCCCCGAATCTGGAGTATTTGATTTTAGAACAGGACTTCACATCCTATTGCGATGAACTGGAATCTATTAAAATAAGTATGGATGCTTTCAAAGCCTTGAGAGGAATCGAGCTGGTATAATGATGAAGGTGAGCAAGAATGTACTAAAGGCGGTCATTCTTTCTGTTTCTCTTGGAACAATGGTCAACAATTCCGCATCCGTGATTTTGGGGAGTATGGAAAGTGAGTTTCCCCAGGTTCCAAAAGTAACGCTCCAGTGCTTTGTCACTTATCCATCGCTAATGGTAATGCTGTTTACGCTGGTGGGCGGAGTGCTGACAACGATGATCAGCACAAAGCTTGTGCTTCTGGCCGGGCTTGTTATTTTTACAGTCAGCGGTATGGCGCCCATGGTTATGGACGACTTTAACGCCATGCTTATATCCCGGCTCTGCCTTGGGGCCGGGATGGGAATGGTATCACCTCTGGCGGTAAGCCTGATTACAGATTTTTATGAGGGTGAGGAACGGGTGACGCTCCTTGGACAGCAGTTTGCCATTGGAAATGTGGGGCAGACGGCGTCTATGCTTGTTGTTGGCTTCCTGGCCGCGGCAAGCTGGCGCCAGAGCTTTTGGGTTTATAGTATCGGTGCGTTGGTCTTTGTTATTGTTCTTTTATTTCTCCCTAAAAATCCACCGGAAAAAGCGGCGGCGCTTAAACAGAAAAGGGCCGCCGGGAAATATGAAAAGGAGAAAGCCACCGCCCG
>JAGZDD010000043.1 GCA_018369015.1 Clostridiales bacterium
CTAAATTCAGCTCATCTGCAATCGCCTGGTCATAAATAAACATACGGCTGATTGCCATATCTTTTAAAGATGGCAGGGAGTAAATCTGGCCATTAACCCTGGCAGCTTCCAGATTGTCCGCTCCAATCTGGGGAACTATGCCGTCGCCATATTCTGCCAGCAGGTCATCTAAAGGTAATACAGCTTCCTGCCGTATATAATTTCTTGCGTCATTTTCCAAAGCGTATAAAATATCAATACTTTCACCGCTCCGAATCATCAGCCCCACCTGCTCGGAATAAGAACCCATGTTAATAAAATTCAAAGACACCTCAGCATTTATCAGCGGCTTAATATATTCATTAATTTTTTCAGCCACCAGCGACGCATCCTCCATTGTTCCCGAAGACGCCATATAAAGTGTCAGCGAAACGGTTTCTTCACTGTCCGTCGAGGCGCCGCTTCCCGTATCATTTCCGGCCCCGTCAGCGCCGCCCGAACTGCTTTGGCCATCCTGGCTGCCTGTGCCGCAGCCCGCCGTCAGTGTAAGCCCCATAGCTAATGTCAAAAATAAAGCCATTGCTTTTTTCATATCCCTTTCCTCCTCGCTATTATGTAACAGTGCGCGCTTAAATCAGCGCTGTTCCTTCGTTCAATGCCGGCCTTGAACGTTTTTGATGGCTTTATTATAGATTTTTTATAGCAATGCCTCTACCATTCTCAAGACATGAAACTATCGTTTTCACGACTTACTGCCGCCTGCGCGGTTTTAACCCGCACAGACGGCAGTTTTGGGTAAATATTCAGCCGTTCATCTGATAATGGAAAAATCCGAGATGTACGGCTGAACAGCTACGGTTTTGTTATGTCGGCCGGACAGCGGCAGCTTGTCAGGCGTCCGGCTGTTCTGGCTATATTTATCAAAGCTTCCCCCTGTCACCGTGAGCCTGTGCTCTCCCCAGAAGATACAAAAAGGCCATGGCGGGGATACGCAAAATCGGCACAGATGTTTCATGCTTTGTCAATCCAAAATCATCAAGCTGCTTTGTTATTCGGCAGCTCTATAACAACATCTACTTCTTTCTGATTATTTTTTGCTTTTCTAAAATATCCGACCGAAGCTGTACTTCCCTGATAAAATGAAACGATGTGTTTATACACGGCCGTTTCAACCATAACTCCCAATTCTTTCTCATACGCAAGTACATCATCAATCATTAGCACGGCATTGCGGATCGCGGCATCGGCAATATATATTTTAGGCTTTCCCTTCAAGGCTCCTTTACTTCCTACATTCATCGGCTTTGATAAATAAGCATCCTCTGCGCATAGAAATCATCATCCGACAATACCCGCTCTGGAAATCCTCCAATGGACAGATAGCGGTTACAATGATTTTGCCATGGAACAAAACGTTTCATCAGATCGCTCATTTCAGAATATTCCATATGCGCAAGATCGGATAAGAGCAGCCGCTTAGGCAGCATAGGAACCTCAAAATTCAGCAGCCTGCAATAAATCGCCATAAGACACCTCCATAACTATTTGCAAAGTATACTTTCAAAACAGCACGTCCTACTTCCTGTTTTTATATCTGTTCCTGTATTCATTCGGCGTCATTCCTGTATCCTTTTTGAACATTTTTGAAAAATGGGCCATATGGCTATATCCACAGCTCATGGCAATTTTGCTGACGGACAGGTCTGTTTTTACTAATAGCTCGCAGGCCACGCTCATCCTCATTTTCAATATATACTCGCTGACCGAATATCCTGTTTCTTTTTTAAATATGCGGGATAGATAGTCTGGATTTAAAAATACATTGGCGGCAACTTCATCTCTTGACAATTCCTGGCCAATATTGTCTTTAATAAACACTTTCGTTTCCTCGATGATTCTTTGGTTTTTATTTTCCTGCTGCTGTACCGGAGCCGTATTTTTGCTGACATCAGATAAAACGACCTGCGCCCGCGAAAAAGCCTCTTCATTTTTCTTTTTTTGTATTGCCTTTTCAATAACCTCCTCCAGCTCGTCATAATCCACCGGCTTCAAAAGATAATCAAGCACCCCCAGGGAAATTGCCCTTTTCGCATATGAAAAATCCGAATGGCATGTTAAAAAAACACAGATAATTTCCCGACTGTGCTCCTTCATCCAGGAAACAAGATCAATCCCGCTTCCATTTGGCATCTCAATATCACAAATAAGAATATCAATACCTTCCCGGGCAATGATTTGCCTGGCATCGGTAATATTTGTTGCTGTAAATACCTCTGAAACTCCCAGGCGGCTCCATGCAACGCCTTTTTTCATCGCCTCAAGCGCAATCTCTTCATCATCAACCATTAATACCCTGTACATGGCTCTCCATCCCTTCCTTTAGCCGCTTTTCCTTTTTCTTCCTCATGGATAACCGGAATCACATATTCCACAACGCTGCCCCGGTCGTTATAAAAATGTATATAGGAATCCTCACCGAAAATAAGCTTTAGCCGTTCTTTAACATTACGTATTCCGATACGGTGGGTATCTTCTCCCCCATTGGATGAGCCATTGCTATCCAGATCAAAATCATCCGCTTCTGAATTGATCACCGTCAGCACATCAATAGGATAGCCTCTTCCATTATCCTTAACGGATACCTTCAGCACACTTTCTAAACGGCTTATCGTTACCTCAATGTATGTCTTCCGCGTCAGATCCAGCGCATATTTCACCGAATTTTCCACAAATGTTTGAACGCTAAGCGGCGGCAAAAGGGCGTCTTCGGCCTCCGGATCAATATAAAGAACACATTCAATTCCATCGGGGAACCGCATTTTTTGAATTTCTATATAATTTTTAATATGATCGGCTTCCTCATGGACGGTAATCAGTGATGTTGCCTTTTTAAACATATATCTAAAATATTTCACAAGGTATTTGGCAAGCTTTTGTATTTCTTTATACTTTCCAAGCTCCGCCAGCCCGTGCATAAGGCTCATGCAGTTCAGAAAAAAATGGGGATGGATCTGAAGCTGAAGGTATTGGAGATAGGTTTCCTTTTCTTTAAGTTGGCGCTCGTACATCCATACCTTCATATGGCGAATCTCATCCAACATTTCATTAAAACGTGTACTGAGTATATGAAATTCCATCAGCCGGCTTTCACAGGCCGCTCTTGTGTCCATATTTCCCTGCTTGACAAGATCCATTGTTTCCTGAAGCCGGCGGAGCGGCCGGTAAATGAACCGGGATACTAAAAACGCAGACAACGGAAGCAGGATAAAAATAATCAGGGATAAGACAAACAAAACCATCTGTACCTGGCGATAGCCGCCCAGAACATTTTTTTCCGGAATCATGGCCACAAGGCACAAATCGGCCCGCCCTGAATACGCGCTGACTTTAAGGTAATCCCCTGAATCATCCATCAGCGGCTCCTTTGTAAGAAGCTTGCCCCTGGCCGATGTAATTACCGCAAATCCCTCGTCGCCAAAATTGATTTTTTCCATAGGGCTAATAAGGCTGTTTAACCCGACCCAGCAGCCCAGATAAGTATTCCTGTCATACAAGACTCTAAACAGGTAATATTCATTTCCTATTTTCCACCGGAACCAGGAAGCTGTATCTAAAGTTCCCCTGTCAATTTCCGCCGTCATTTTTTCAAAAATTTCTTCACCGCTTAACGCGGATGCCCCGCCAAAATAATTAGTATTGACGCAATTAAAAAAATCATCCTCCGTTATTGCCGGGCGTGACCAGACAAAAAAACCATCGATTTTAGGCTGATTTACCGTAGAACTGACCAGATCCTCATGCAGCGCATACTTCACAAGCTGACGTTCATTCACATCCATTTCCATCTGCAATTCCACAATATTGCGATTGTTATAAAGTGTTTCTGCAATATAAATATCCGCGTCTGCCAGAGTTTCATCAATCTGCTCCATATAAAAATCCAGCATGTCGCCATTCACTGCGGCCGCCTGGCTCCTTAAGGTTTCGCGCATTTGAAAGTTTACATAAATCACCGCCGTTATACTCGGAATCACAATGATTAACAGAATTATTTTAATCCAAAAAGACATTGAATAATATTTCTTTCCCTTCATCCCTGTTTCCCCCATCCGTTTTCAATGCGTACATCCGAGCAGCGGAAAGTTCACTTACGCTCGCCGCGCAAAAGACGCAATATAATGTCTACTTTGTGGACATTATATTATTACTCATTTTCATTGTCAATATTGCTCATATTCAGCACATTTTCTCAAGGATATTTGGTTTACTGTTCACAGGTTCCCTGCGAACAGTAACGCCGCCACGCAGCAGCACTGGCACTTAGCCCCCCTCTCTGAAAGCCAGCTTGCGCTAAAGTTTCCCCTCCTCATCCGGTTGGCTGAATAGTTACGTGCAAAAAACATAAGGCTCAAAAAAATTTTGATTAATAAACATATTTATGGTACGATGGTTACGATTCACAGTCAGCCGCAATCACTTGCTGTTTGCGGCGTAAGAACAAGATACAGGTGTAAGCGGGCTAATAGCCACGTAAGGGGCAAAAGGCCGCCTGAAAAACTCCCGCGCCGCCCACCGGACAATCACCTAATGTCACCGTATCTATAAGGAGGATTTTTATGTCTGACCATCCCATCTCTACCCATGAAGAACAGCTTATTTTTTCCGGCTTTCCTAAAGCCTGCTCCTCCCTTCCCATTGTTCTTGGCGGTCTTGGCATTTGCCACCTCCAGGAGCATGTGGACCGCCCTTTAGGGCTTGACTCCTGGCAATGGATCCAAAGCGTCCGGGGCCGGGGAGAAATGATTTTTCAGGGCCAGGCCTATACCGTTGATGAAGGCTCCGGCATTTTACTGCCTCCGGGCACGCCGCATATTTATTATGGGCTGACTCACCGCTGGATTGTAAATTTCCTTTGCTTTAACGGCGCCTGCCTTCCTCAGATTATGAAAACCCTGGGGCTTTTAACCCCCGGCGTCTACCGGCTGACTGCGCCTGACGTCATTCTCGAATATGAGCAGCGCCTTTATGAAAGCTATATTGCCTCCCCAGAAAATTCCCGGAGCACAAGCGCCATTATTTATGAACTGCTTCTTGCGCTCTCCCAGGACATTGCAAGGACTTCCCTGGGCCAGGAGGGTTCGGCTAATGAAAAGGTCCATCAGGCGATCTGTTTTATGTACAGCCATTACCAGGAAAATATCAGCCTTGGGGATATTTCCGGGGCCGCAGGATTATCCCGGGAATATCTTTGCCAGCTTTTCAAAAGGCACACAAATTTTACAGTGCTTGATTACCTTATTTCCATCCGCATAGCTAAGGCAAAGGCCAGGCTTATTAAATATCCCGAAAAAACAATCTCGGAAATTGCCCGGCTCTGTGGCTTTGAAAGCCCCAGCTATTTTTGTGCAGTCTTTAAAAAATATGAAAAACAGACGCCCGGGCAATTCCGCAAAATCCGGCGTTAAAATAACTTCCATTTTAAGTCCATATCAGTTACAATAGAAGCGTCGCAGCCGATTGGCCAGCGAATCGGTTACGCGCTCTAAACAATGACAAAGCATTTTAAATTTCAGGTGATAAATAATGAACGAAAAAACTCTCCGTATATTGGAATATAATAAAATTATTGAAAAGCTTACTGAGGCTGCCAGCTCGCCGATGGGCAAGGAGCTTTGCAGGAAGCTTGAGCCTTTCACAGAGCTGTCAAAAATATGCCAGGCCCAGATGGAAACAAGCGACGCCCTGGCACGAATCTACGCAAAGGGAAGTATTTCCTTTTCAGGGCTTAAAGACATACGCGGCTCTCTTTTGCGCCTTAAGGTCGGCTCAACCTTAAATGCTGTGGAGCTTTTGGCTATATCTTCCCTTTTAGATGTGGCTCTGAGGGCAAAGGCTTACTCCCGCAGGGAAAACAGCGAAGCGCCGGGCGATTGTCTTGACGATATGTTCGCAGTAATCGAGCCTCTAAGCCCTTTGAATAACGAAATCAAACGCTGCATTATTTCCGAAGAGGACATCGCGGATGACGCAAGCCCCGGGTTAAAATCTGTCCGCCGGAATATACGCCTGACCAATGACCGGATCCGCACCCAGCTTAATACAATGGTCAATTCCTCAAGTATGGCGGCCAAATTACAGGATAATATTGTCACTATGCGCGGCGGCCGGTACTGTCTTCCCGTAAAAGCCGAATACCGCAGCCAGGTCCAGGGCATGATCCACGACCAATCCTCGTCAGGCTCCACACTTTTTATTGAGCCTATCGCTGTCGTCAAATTAAACAATGACCTTCGTGAACTGGAACTAAAAGAAAAGGAAGAAATCGAAAAAATATTTGCCCAGCTCAGCGAAGAAGCCGCACAATGCACCGATGCACTGGAAACAAATATTTCCGTGCTTACACAGCTTGACTTTATTTTTGCAAAAGCGGCGCTTTCCAGAACCTACAGCGGCACCGAGCCTATTTTTAATGAAAACGGCTATATCCACATAAAAAAAGCCCGCCACCCGCTCTTAGATAAAAAGAAGGTCGTTCCTATTGACATTACTATGGGGAAGGAATTTAAACTGCTCATTATCACAGGCCCCAATACCGGAGGTAAAACAGTTTCCTTAAAAACAGTCGGGCTTTTCACGCTCATGGGCCAGTCAGGGCTGCATATTCCGGCCTTTGACCATTCGGAACTGGCCGTCTTTGAAAATGTGTTTGCCGATATTGGCGACGAGCAAAGTATCGAACAAAGTTTAAGTACATTTTCATCCCACATGACAAATATTGTGAAAATATTAAATGCCTCCAACTATAAAAGCCTTGTCCTGTTAGATGAGCTGTGCGCAGGCACAGACCCTACAGAAGGCGCTGCCCTGGCAATTTCCATTCTGAAGAATTTTCTCATCCGCAGCGTCACAACGATGGCAACGACCCATTACAGCGAGCTTAAGGTTTTTGCGCTCTCGCAAAAAGGGGCATGCAACGCCTGCTGTGAATTTGATGTCGCTACATTAAGCCCTACCTACCGGCTGCTTATCGGCGTTCCGGGGAAAAGTAATGCCTTTGCTATTTCCAAAAAGCTGGGGCTTCCTGAATTTATTATCAATGACGCCCATAAAAATATGGACACCGCTGACCAGAATTTTGAGGATCTGCTCTCCGACCTGGAAATAAGCCGTAAGACGATTGAAAAAGAGCGTGAAGAAATTGAAAACTATAAGACCGAGGTTGCAGCCCTAAAGAGCCGGCTTGAGGCCAGGCAGGAAAATCTTTCCCAGCAAAAGGAACGGATTCTTAGGGAGGCTAACGAAAAGGCCCGCCAGATCTTACAGGACGCTAAGGATTTTGCGGACAAGACAATCCGCGATATGAACAAAATGGCCGACGGCAGCGGCGACCGAAAGGCGATGGAAGCCAAACGCAGCGCTGTCCGTGAAAAGCTTGGGAAGGTCAGCTCTGGCTTAACGCTTGGAAATAACGGCAAAAAGACAAACCTAAAGCCCCAGGACATTAAGCCGGGCGACAGTGTCCTTGTGCGCAGCATGGGGATTAAGGGAATTGTTGTATCGCCTGCGGATACCAAAGGCAACGTCCAGGTACAAATGGGAATTTTAAAATCCCGGATATCTATTAAAGACCTGGAGCTTCTCGACGAAGAGGTTATCAAAGCGCCAACGCTGAATAAAACCGGCGCCGGAAAAATAAAAATGAGCAAATCTGCCAGTGTTTCCACGAGTATTAACCTTATTGGAAAAACCGTCGATGAGGCATTGCCGGAGCTTGATAAGTATCTTGACGATGCTTACCTGGCCCATCTTTCCCAGGTGACGGTCATTCACGGCAGGGGAACCGGAGCGCTCCGCAACGCCGTCCACCAGCGGCTGAAAAAAATGAAGCATGTGAAATCCTACCGGCTTGGCACCTTTGGCGAAGGCGAAACCGGTGTAACAATCGTGGAATTTAAAGATTAAAGTACAAAGCCGCCCTGAAAGTTTTATGATACAGAGCGGCTTTTTATACGTTCCCATTGCTCACAGCAATAAGCTTCCCCGATACGGCGGCATAGCCACTGAGCTGCTCCCTCCGGGGGCATAAAAGAAAAATAAGCTCATATATTGTATAAAACCATGCCGCGGGAAGCAGGGCAATAACAAGAAACGCCGCAAGCGGCATACCTTTATGCCGTGAGGGGCTCAGCAATAATAAGGAACGCCGCAAGCGGCATACCTTTATGCCGTGAGAGGCTCGGCAATAATAAGGAACGCCGCAAGCGGCATACCTTTATGCCGTGAGGGGCTCGGCAATAATAAGGAAAGGGTGCAGCTTATGATTGAATTTATTAAGGCTATTATCTTCGGTATTGTTGAAGGCATTACCGAATGGCTTCCCATCAGCAGTACAGGACATATGATTCTTTTGGATGAATTTATGCCCCTGAGGGTAAGCCCCGAATTTCTCGAAATGTTCCTCGTTGTTATCCAATTAGGCGCGATTTTGGCTGTCGTTGTTATTTACTGGCACCGGCTGTTCCCGTTTCATTTCCTAAGGGAAGAAAAGCTGCGGCTTGCCATCGACAGGCCAATGATGGTGATGTGGGGAAAAATTGTTATTGCCTCGGTTCCGGCCGCCATCATCGGCGTATTTTTTGATGATCAGCTTAACGCCCTGTTTTATAATTATCAGACAGTTGCAATAATGCTCATCCTTTTCGGTATCTTTTTTATTATGATCGAAAACAGTTCCTTAAGCAAAAATCCAAAGGTTCACGCCATCAGTGAAATAACTGTGCAGGCAGCGCTCATTATCGGGATTTTCCAGATGATTGCCGCAGTATTTCCAGGAACCTCCCGGTCCGGCGCTACCATCGCCGGCGCCCTGCTTATCGGAATTTCCCGGACAGCGGCCGCCGAGTTTACCTTCTTTTTGGCAATTCCGGCCATGCTTGGAGGCAGCGCCTTAAAGCTTTTAAAATTCGGGTTCCACTTTACTTCGCATGAATTGCTTATATTAATTACCGGAATGGCAGTCGCCTACATTGTGTCCATCATTGTAATAAAATTTCTCATGGCCTACATACAAAAGCATGATTTTAAAGTCTTTGGATGGTACCGTATTATCCTCGGCCTTGTCATTCTCGGATGGTTTATGCTGCAAAAGATATGAAATAGTATCAATAAAACAAGGACTGCTTTTTATCATCGTTAAATGGCGGACAACCGGCCTTTTTTGTAAAGGCCGGTTGTCCGCCATTGATTTCATTTCGTAACTATTCAGCCATGCCATCTCGGATTTGCGCAGCAAACGCTGCTAACCGCCGCATGGCTGAATAGTTACTCCATTTCCTTATTTTCTATTTAAAAATTATCTACAGCCGACTGCTCCACAGCAAGTGCCTTTTTATAACGCTTAATAAAGTCATCAAAACTTTCCTCGTCTTTTTCATCAGGCTGGGCGGTCGTGCTGTTTTCATCCTTAAAAATAACATGGGCAAGATAGGATTCAAGAGATTCCCCGGCAGCTCCTTCCTGCTGCACAAATGCCATATATGACGCCAGCAGCGCAATTCCCCAGGCGCCGCCCTCTCCCGCCGTGGCCATAACCGTCACCGGAGCATGGATCGCCGCCGCCAGAACCTTCTGCCCGACCAGAGGCGTTTTAAACAGGCCGCCGTGACCGTAGATTTTATCAATACGTACATCCTCCTCACGCAGCAAAATATCCAGGCCAACCTTTAAAGCTCCCAGAGAGGAATACAAGTGGGTACGCATAAAATTTGCCAGCGTCATTTGACTGTCCGGTCGGCGTATAAATAACGGACGCCCTTCGCAAAAGCCAGTAACCGGCTCACCGGAATAATAATTAAAGGCCATGAGTCCGCCGCAGTCCTTGTCACCCTCCAGCGCTTTATTATAAAGCGTTCCATACAGTTGATCCATATCAACCTCAAAGCCCAGACTGTACGTAAGCTCCTTAAACAGACTTACCCAGGCATTAAGATCTGACGTACAGTTATTGCAATGTACCATCGCCACAGGCGCCCCGGCCGGAGTTGTCACCATATCGACCTCCTCGTGGAGCTTTTTTAATGGCTTCTCCAAAACAATCATGGCAAATACCGATGTTCCGGCAGAAACGTTTCCTGTGCGTACGGCAACACTGTTGGTCGCCGTCATTCCCGTACCAGCATCACCCTCCGGAGGGCACAACGGACACCCGGCCTCAAGCTCCCCCTCTTTATCAAGAAGAAGCGCCCCCTCCTTCGTCAAATAACCGCCGTTTTCGCCGGCAGTAAGTACCTTTGGAAAAATATCTCTAAGCCTCCACGAAAATCCGCAGGGCTTTATAAGCTGTTCAAACTTGTCCGCCATTACGGCGTCATAATCCTTTGTCTTGCTGTCAATGGGAAACATTCCCGAAGCATCGCCAATGCCAAGAACCCTCTGCCCGGTCAGCCGCCAGTGTATATACCCCGCCAGCGTTGTCATATAATCAATCTTCGGAACATGAGTCTCCTGCTCTAATATGGCCTCATATAAATGGGCGATGCTCCAGCGCAGCGGAATATTAAAATGAAACAGCTCGGTCAGCTCTTTTGCTGCCCTGGCTGTATTGGTATTGCGCCATGTACGGAAAGGAACAAGAAGCTCACCTGCGCTGTCAAAAGCCATATAGCCATGCATCATGGCGCTAAAGCCCAATGCCTTAAGCCGGCGCAGGGTAACTCCGTAGCTTTTTGCAACATTTTGCTTCATATCCTTATAGCAGGCACTAAGCCCCTTCCAAATATCTTCAAGGCTATATGTCCAAAGACCGTCCACAAGCTTATTTTCCCACTCAAAGCTTCCCATAGCCAGCACCGCGCCTGCCCCGTCGGTCAGCACCGCCTTAATTCTTGTAGAACCAAACTCAATCCCAAGCACCGCCTGTCCTGTCTCGATCAGCGCGGTATTTTTTTCTTTATTATTCATCAGCTCCCCGTCCTTTCTCCTGCCCATAATAGGCATTGGCACCATGCTTACGAAAATAATGCTTATCCAGCAAATATTGCCCGACGCGGCCGGCATTAGGATTTAAAGTCAGGGTTTTATAAGCCATTTCCGCAACCTTATCTAAAACAACCGCATTATAAACCGCATTGGCCGGCGAGCTTCCCCAGGCAAACGGGCCGTGGTTTTTTACGACAATACCGGGAACTGCCATAACATCCCTGCCTTTTAATGTTTCAACAATCACTTTTCCCGTATTTTCTTCATAAGCGTCCTCAATCTCCGCCTTAGTCAGATCCCTTGTACATGGAATATCCCCGTAAAAATAGTCCGCGTGAGTCGTTCCAAGGGCGGGAATAGCCATTCCTGCCTGGGCAAAAACAACGCTCCATGTCGAATGTGTATGGACAATACCTGACATTTCCGGATAATTTTGGTAAAGAACAAGATGGGTCGGCGTATCCGAGGACGGCCGGTAATGTCCCTCCACAATATTTCCGTCAAAATCAACGACAACCATATCGTCTGCCTGCATTGTTTCATAATCCACACCGCTGGGCTTAATAACAATAAGCTGACGCTCCCGGTCAACACCGCTGACATTTCCCCATGTATAAATAACCATCCTCTTGTTCCAAAGCTCCATATTTGCCTCATAAACCTGCTGCTTTAAATTTTCCAGCATTTTGTGCCTCCTTTTTCTCTGCTTCCATACCTTTACCGCTGTCGGAAAAAAGTTCTCAATGTTTCAGTTATTAAATTAATTTTATCATTAAACTAATTCAACTTCAAGGGTAAAAAAGGTAAAGTTGGCTCACGAAAGGTACTGTTTGCAGGGCGCCTGTGAACAGCAGCAGCTTTGCCGGCATTCCGCTATTTTTTTCTACGTATCTGGTGCTTTTGCGGGCGCAGGGAAATGTCCGTGATACTCATCGTTTCAGGGGCAGATAAAATATAACTGACCGCATCGGCAATCTGCTTTGGCAAAAGAAACGTATTCTCGTCCTCTCCCTCGCAAAAATCGGAATTTCTGTACAAATTTGTTTTTACCATATCGGGATGCACAGTACAAACATGGACTCCGTACTTTCTCGCTTCCTCAAAAATGCTGGCCCCAAAACTTGAAAGCCCCGCTTTTGTCGCGCCGTAGGCACAGCCGTGGGGATTGGCCTGCTTTGCAGTAATTGAAGATATATTAATCATATAACCATGGTTATTTTTCAAAATTCTTAAGGCAAGCTGGGCCAGGACCATAGGAACCTCAAGATTCACAGTAACCATTTCATGGATCTTGGCCGCATTTAATGTTTCATGGAGGCCGTAATACCCCACGCCCGCGTTATTAATCAGGCCGTAAAGATTGATTTTTTTTAAAAGCCCTTTGATATATTCGTAAAAGGCCCCGGTATTCCTCATATCTATGATCATCGGATGGAAATGCTCCTGCCCGGGAGTACTGGCAAAGCTCCTGCCAATGCCATAAACCTCATAGCCTTCTGCCAGCAGCCTCTCACAAATCCCGAGGCCAATCCCACTGGACGCCCCTGTCACAACAATTGCCTTTCTCCCTTTGGCCTGGCCCGCTGCCCTGTTACATTCTTGTTCCATCATTGTCCTCCCCATTCCAAACAAATAGACGTTCATCCTCCATGTAATCGAGAAGAAAGCCTTTCACTGTTTCCGTCATTTTTTCAGACAGCTCGTGCCCGTAATGATAAACTCCCTGTTCAGATACAAAAGGGTACCATAAAAGCCTGCTGCCCGGCCTGTGCCTGCGAATTTGTTTTAAATAATCCACAGACACCCGGAATACGCCGATACTGGCATCCATAATATGGACCGGTTCAGAAAATACCTGTTTTACTAAAGCGCCATAAACCTCCTTAAAATTTTCAATATATATAAGAGGATCAAAGCATATACGCACTAAAAATCCGGCAGCCGCAGCCTGGCGAAGCTGACGGATTCTTATATCCAGCGGCGCTGTATAATGCTCATATTTTTCAATAATGCTCTGGGGCGAAAGCGTCCACGCAAAAATCACATTGGGAACCGGGGCAAGCTTCTCTAAACGTTTAAACGCACCGCTTTTTGTACGGATTTCAATTGTAAGCTTTGGCCGGAGGCTGGCAAAATCATACCACCGGCGCACAAATCCGGCAATTCCTTCCAGAGCTAAAAGATCCGTATCATAGGACACGCACAAATAAACCGGATGTTTCAAAAGAAGATTGTCCACCTCGGCAAAAATGTCCTCTAAATTGACAAAAAGCACCACATTGCCCGATGGGTACATTCCCTGAAGGTAACAGTACTCACAGTCATAAATACAATTCATTATACACGATGTATAATAAAAATAATGATTTCCAAAGCTCTGGCAAACCGGGGCGCCCGGATAGACAAGCTGCCCCTCTTTTTTTGCAAGGATCAGCGCCGGCGCCTGCTTCTGCACACAAAAATTCTGGTGCCGCCGGTTAAAGATGTCCTTGTAATGATTGATATAAACTGTCTTTGCCATAGGAAAATGTTCAAGAATTTTTAAAGTTGCCGGATGATCGGATACCCGGCGCTCCACATATATATGAGAAAAAAAGCCTGATTTTATATCCATAAAGTTTCCCGCAGCCTGCAAAGCCACTTCATTCCTTCCTTTTTAGAATGGCACGGGCTAACATTATTTTTTTCACAAAAATCAGAAATAAAATGTTCAAGCGCCGCACCGCTTAATTTTTTGTAATATAATATTTGGTGAAGCTGGCCGCGCATAGCCGCCGTTGCCCGGAGCAGTTTTGCAAAAGCCTCCTCAGCCGCAAGCTCCTGCTCTGAAAATGCTGCCTGCTGCCTTTGGCTATCCAAAATACAGGCACGGTGTGCGGGCAAAAGCTCCCGGCACAGCATTTTCGCCCACGGTTTACATAACTTTTCAACCTGAGCTGTCAAGTCAGATAAACCATATGGCGCGGGAGTATTTTTATTTCCGCCACCAAATCCATCCTCATCGGGCTGATCGTAAACAACTTTAAAAAACAACATCTGGTGCTGTTCAAAAAACAACTGGGCCGACTGATACATCCCGGCTGCCTCCATATCTGCCAGGGCGCAGCAAAGCCCCGTCATCGTTTTGGCGGCTGTGGGAACTGTAACTAAAGCCTCCTCCTCACAGCCTCCCGGCATGAGCAATAAATCCGGATAAAACCACCGCTTTTGGCTATGGTCACAAATACTGTGAATACGGTACAGTTCCCCCTTTTTTACAGAAGCGTTCCCGGCACAAATACCAAAATTGACAAAAAGATCGCCAGGCCCAGGAGGCAGCTTCGCACACAAATAAGCGACTGCCGCTGCCGCTAAAACACTGCCGGGTCCGGAAATAAAAAGAAGGATTTCACCGCCCTTGCCTTCCCCACTTTCCCCACTGCTTCTAAAAAGCTGAAATTTTTCAAATGTACTGTCTTTTTTTAAGCCCAGCTCATCAATAAATGGCTTAGCTTCACAATACAGAGCAAACGCCATGTATATCACCTATGGTTCCTCCTGTCGGTTGCAAATTCCTATGGACATTATAACCGAACACTGCGAAGCAATGCAATATTGCATATCTGTTCCTAAAAGAACTTTCTTGTTTGAAATAAGCTATTTCCTAAATTCGTAACGATTCACCGGAAATTTTCCTCATCTGTTTTGTCGTTTTATTATATTATTCGATAAGGCCTTTAACCTCTGCGAATATCAATAAGGTACATAATGTCAGCATATACTTTGTCATTATCTTCCAAATCAATCATTAACCATTTTTGACCATTACTTTCTTTAGTTTCCCGGTAAACAGTTCTTATTGCAGGATTAAGTTCCTCTAAAATATGTTCAACAATTTCTTTCTCCTTTTTGCTTACAACAATTAAAACAGTGAAATAATTTTCCCGTGGATAAATCGTACACAATGTTTTTCCTGATTTTTTAAATTTAACATTCCATCCATATTCCCAACTGCAAGAACTAAAATCAATTTGTTCCTTACAATTATATTTAACCTTAATATCATTACATAATTCAAGAAATACTGAATTATGTATATATTCCCCGATTTCCTCTAATGTTGGAACATAATTCCTATTTTTTATATCTATTATAGCCATTTTTCTCCCTCCAAGTTCTTGTTCATCATTGACTATACCAACGAAGATTTATCTCTCAGATATGAATACGTCCATTTTCTGAATATATTCTGTGGCGTGATTTATGCCTAAATCCCCATGATAATGTTCATATGCGGTAAAGTAGCACACAAGAATTTAATAGACAGTAGTCCACTATTCCGTACTTTTATCAGCAAAGAATTGTTCACGTCCACGATATTCGCTTTTGATAATCTCAAACATATCTTCCGGACTTTCTTTGCAACCGTTTTTGAGCCACATTTTTATAATTTGCGTGATACCAGCTTTGAAAAATTCCATATGATATTTAATAAATCTATTTTGAAAATGCTCCTTTGCAAGGACAACATCATAAATGAAAATTTTATAGTTATTGTCATATCCAAGTTTAAAATAAGTTCGATAGACTATTTGATTATTTTTTATATGTTGAAATAATTTTAGATAATCGTTGCTGTTAAAACCTTGTACAATTTCGTTTTTATACAATTCAGATAAATTGCTTTCTAATCTATCCCGTATTGTATCAGCCAACCCATAAATATCCGTATAATTAGCATAAAATGTTGTTCGGTTTAACCCGGCTGACTTGCAAATATCCGATACGGTGATTTCGCTTAAAACCTTTGTTTGGAGCAGTTCAATAAAGACCTTTTCAATACGCTCCATAGATTCTCTTTTTCGCTTATTATTTGGTGTGTTCATAGAAATACCTTCTTTATCCCAACACTTGCAGGGAAATTGATGATTGTTTTTAGATTATACTCATATTATACTGGGTTTGCCACAAAACAACAACTGTTGATTTAATATTATTGGAGGTGCTTATACATGAAAAAAAGCAATTTTGTCGCTATGGTATTGGGAACAGGCAGTGTTGTCTTGTTTGGGCTTGGTATGTGCATGGCTCTTATACCGGAATGGAACGCATTTAGAACGGGAATGATCTTCGGCTGCGTTGGCTTGCTCCTTGCTCTTATTACTTTGATTGTGTGGAGAAGAATGGAACATAAGGAGGCTATCCGCATTTCCGTGAAAACCGTTCTTACCGTCATTATTGGCGTAGTTGGTGCTTTAGTTTTGGGGATGGGAATGTGTTTCAGTATGGTATGGGGGAAAATGGTTTTGGGCATAGTTATTGGTTTAACCGGAATTGTGGTTTTGCTCTGCCTTGTTCCTTTGACTAAGGGTATAAAGATTGAAACTGGGGCAGATAGCCGTATCTCTGCTTTCAAAGACAAAGACAGGTAAAAAGATTGTATTGAATCAGAGGTATCGCATAATTATGTCTGCCGCGATTGTATTTGTATTCAATTTGTTTTATGCCATATAGCATTTGATATTATCAATCTTTCACTATGGTTTATTGCCATGTGCGTTTTTTATGGAATTTTAGCTACTATGAGGTTTTCTGCTGTTTTATATGAACGCCAGAAGCAAATGGCTGCTTCTTATGATACGGAAAAATTTGTGATGGCAAAACCGCTCTGTAAGCCATCTTGCGGTGGGCGCAGTGCTTCGGCCGCCGCAGGACAGACGTCCACCGGACGTCTGTCCTGCGCCAAAGTTTGCCATCCTCAGCCGCATGGCTGAATAGCTACAGATAAATCCACACCCCGAACAATTTATATAGAACAATCTTTCATTATATGGTAAGATAATACCAAGCCCTGAAAAGGGAGCCTGATGCCGTGAGAAGCACGGCAAACAGAGGAAACCCCACAAGGGGATAACCTGATGCCGTGAGAAGCACGGCAAACAGAGGAAAGGAGTATGCATTATGTCAGACACAAATAAAATTTTGAAACGCAGCGAAGTGAATCCGTCGGATACATGGGCTATTGAAGATATTTTCCCATCGGATAGTGCTTGGAATGAGGCCGTAGATGAGCTTTTAGCTAAAACGGATGAGATTGTCAAATACCAGGGAAGGCTTGGGAACAGTGCCAGTGATTTGTATGGCTATTGCCTGCTTGAAACTCAGATTGGAGAAATGATTGAAAATATTCACGGGTATGCCAGCCGGCAATATGATGTGGACACAACGAACAGCACCTATCAGGCAATGATGGCAAAGGCCACATCCATTTATGTGGAGTGCAGCGGGAAGCTGGCTTTCTCGGGCCCTGAAATCCTTGCCATTCCTGATGAAACCCTTGAAAAGTTTTTTGCAACGGAACCTGGGCTTATGGTCTACCGCCGCAGCCTTACGCAGCTGCGCCGCTTAAAGGATCATATTTTATCGCCTGCTGAGGAAAAGCTTCTCGCGGCTGCCGGGGAAGTGGCCAACAGCTCTGAAACCATCTTCTCCATGATGAACAACGCAGATTCCGCCTATCCGCCGGTGATCGATGACAATGGCGAAGAATTGCCGCTGACCAATGGAAGTTTTATTTCCCTCATGGAAAGCTCTAACCGCCGGATCCGCAAAGATGCTTTTATGAATCTTTATCATACCCTTGAAAAGCACAAAAATACGTCGGCCGCAATCCTTTCTTCCCAGATAAACCAGCTTAAATTTTTTGCCCAGGCCCGTAAATACCCTTCAACACTGGAAGCGGCCCTCAATGTGACGAATGTTCCTGTGAGCGTCTACAAAAATTTAATTCAAACTGTCCATGACAATATGGGCTATCTCCACAAATATATGGCTCTGCGCAAAAAGCTTTTAGGCGTGGAAAACCTCCACATGTATGATCTTTACACACCGATTGTTTCCGATGTGGATGTCAAAATCAGCTATGAGGAAGCCAAGAAAAATGTCATGGAAGCCGTATCGGTTCTTGGAAGCGATTACCAGTCTATTTTAAAGGAAGGCTTTGAAAACCGCTGGATTGATGTTTACGAAAATGCAGGTAAGCGTTCCGGCGCCTACTCGGCTGGACACAAAGTGCATCCTTTTGTCCTTCTGAACCATAAAGATACGTTAAATTCAGAGTTCACATTAGCCCATGAAATGGGCCACGCCATCCATTCCTGGCTGTCCAACAAAAACCAGCCGGCGCCTGACGCAGAATATGTCATTTTTGTGGCAGAAGTGGCGTCCACCTGCAACGAAGCGCTGCTCATGCAATATTTACTGAAAAATACCCGGGATAAACGGGTCCGCGCCTACCTTATTAACTATTTCCTTGAGCAGTTCCGCACAACACTTTACCGTCAGACAATGTTTGCGGAATTTGAAATGAAAATCAATGAAGCCAGCGAACAGGGCGTTGGGATTACCGCAGATTATCTGAAAAACCTTTACCACGAATTAAACGTTCAGTATTATGGCAGCGATGTTGTTGTTGATGAAGAAATTGATATGGAATGGGCACGTATCCCTCATTTCTATTATAATTTTTATGTTTTCCAATATGCGACCGGTTTTTCCGCCGCCATTGCCCTCTCTCAAAGAATTTTAAAGGAGGGCGCTCCCGCCGTTTCTGATTATATAAATTTCTTAAGCGGCGGCTGCTCCAAAGATCCCATTGCGCTTCTGCGCGGTGCCGGAGTGGACATGGAATCACCAAAGCCTATTGAGGACGCATTAAAAATATTCGGCGGGCTTATTGATGAAATGGAAGCGCTCTGCTAAAAACATTGCCTGCAAAACACCATGCGATCATTAGGTGGTTGTAGTATTTGAATATTAAACAGCGCCGGGAGTCAAAAAATCTCCCGGCGCTGTCTCTTTAAAGTGCAGCACCGTAAATATATAAATACATATCTTTATTTAAATGCGGGCGCATATTTACTTTTTTCTCACCAAGGCGAAGCATTCCGTGGCAATCATAAAATTCATAGGTGCAGCTTGTATCAGTAAAAAGATAAAAGCTTTTGGCATGCTGCTTTTTTAAGTATTCCTTCATATCCTCAAACAGCTGCACTCCAATTCCCCGGCCGCGAAAAACTTCATCCACAGCAAACAGGCAGATTTCTCCGTCAAACCTCTGACGGCAATTTTTCAATAATGCCTCATTATCCTTTGAAAACCCGCCAAAGAGCCGCGCAAGCCTCCGGCAGCGCCTTGAACATGCCGCGCCTGCCAGAGCCGTCAAAAAAATCCCCCAGTATTCTTTAGGCATAAGCAGCGGCGCCCGGCCGCACCTTCCCATAATTACCCCCGCAATTTGTCCGTCTATGCAGGCGACGCGGCAATACCTAGACTGGCCAATACAGCTAGACAAATAGACTGCCGACATGTATAAAGCCTCTCTGGGGCGGTCAGCCATTTTATCAAAATCCCACGTTTTTCGCACAATTTCCTGAACCGCTTTAAAATCCCCTCTGTTCATTGGCCGGATTTCAACTGGGTTCATAAAATCAACTTGACTCATACAATAGCGGGTATACACCCGCGTTCATTCCCTCCTTAACATTTCGCCCGTCAGAGCCTTTTCTTTATCCCATCCTTTTTGCAGCCAGCCTTTCCAAATGAAAAAGCGCTTCGTCCAAAATCTTTGGTGCTTGCCCGCCCCATAAAAGCTCGCTCCAGATTTTGTCAATTTCCCGAAGTTCTATATGGTTAAAATCCAAAAACTCAATCCCCGGAAGCGCCGCTGCCAGACGTTCATAGTCTTTTTGCCCAACTATCCTGCCATCGGGAATATAAGTGTCTGCCAACTGGCGGCGCTCCAGCTTTCTGGCGCCCTCCTGATCTTTCTGGTAAAACTCGCATAAAAGCTGATAAAATACTGTACACATCCATGTGGCCGCCACAATCGTATTTTTTTCATTTTCCATATTCAAGCAGAAAAAATTGGTAGACACATAGGTTTCTTGAGAAATGTAGTAAACCTGGGCGTATCTGCGAATTGTTCTCGGTATAAGCACATGCCATGGGGCAAAGGCATATCCCTGTTCCTTCCAAAGAAGCTTAGAAAGCTCCTGTGCAGACTTTACCTTTTTTATCTGCTTTTTCCCGGTGTCCTGATGGCGTTCATAAGCAGCAACAACCGCCGCTATATCGTCATCAGACATCCCCTCCGTCTTTAGGAAATGGCAAAAGCCCGCTCCTACATCCATGGAACGGTTCGACTTATCCGCATTGGCAATCCCGGGCGCCAGTTCGCAAAGCCTTTGTTTTACTTCTTCATGCAAAGCGTCATTCAGGTCAATAAACAGCAGCTCCTTAGCGCCTTCATTATTATTTTTTCCCCGCTTAAATCTCCCTCTAAAATCCTCAAGTTCTCCCAGACGCATAAGTCCATGACAATTTTCAAATTTTTCGCGGATAAACGCGGCAACCTCTTCAAATTCGCAGCTCACCATGTTCCAGCCGCTGTTTAAGCCGCGCTCAAGCTCCTCAGATGGTACGCCGCGCAAGTCAACGCCGTAAAGGATTTGAGAAAATCCCGGCAGGCCAGACACGGCTTTAAGCTTTTCCTCAAAGCCACGGATATTAATTTCTGAAATTTTTATAGCGCTGGAAATAAACTGTACCGTATCACAAGGACGCCCAATCGTTCCCACAGCAATGCAGGTGTCCTTCACAACCTTTTCAAAAAGCCCCTCCCGTGGATAGTCAAAAATATATTGAAGGCCAAATTTTTTAAGGAGAAGCCTGCGGAAATCCACCGCCGCCCTCCCCCTTGCGCCAAGATGGGTTTTAGGCAAAATACAGGCACACACCGTTCCCTCCTTCGCAAGCGTGCATAGAAGCTCTAAAAAAACGCACTCGAAGCCAGCCATTTTCCCCTCAAAAACCGAAGGCTCCCCGGTTAGCTCAAAAATCCGGTCAGTAAACGGCCGCTTAGCCAAAGCACTGTGAACCCCGGATAAAAACGGAGGATTTGTCACAATAGCAGAAACATTTTCTAAAGCATTATCCGGCCAGGAAGCCACATCCGAGGCCGTTATCCTCGGCCCGCTTCCTTTTCCTGCCAGGTGTGGGAACAAAAGGCCGCACCGAAGCTCTAAAAGCTCCACAAAGCCCTCATTAATATCGTTCGCCCAAATCGCCTGCGGCTCTGTCTTAAGCCCCCGCGCCACCGAGCAGAGCAGGCTCCCGCTTCCGGCCGCCGGATCGCAGAGCAGCCCGCTAAAGGGCCGTCCGCCCCCGGCGGATTTTACCAGAGCCGCTGCCACATCCCCTAACTCCGTATCCGTCGCTACTGCGCCGCCATGCAGGTCGCCCCGGGAGGCTGCGTTAAAAATCATATCCGCCGCCATATCCCCGCCAATATCCTGCCTTCCCATAGCGTACATTTCTTCCAGAAAATCGGGCAAAAGGCTGTATTTAGAATAAAATTTTTCCCGGTCGCTGTCAAAAATCCGCTCAAAACCCAGCCTTTGGCCGCTGTGACAGACAAGAGACATATTTCCCCGGAAGGAAACGACAGGATTTATAGGCAAAATATTTCCGCTGCTATCTAAAGCGCCGCGGATATACTCATATAAAAGCTGGGCCAAACCGCTTTTCCATGCTTTTTTATCATCCACAGCCCGGTTTAAAAATTTTTCAAACCGCTCCGGCGTTGCCATGTACTCATAGGAATTTTCGCTAAAATCCTTAAGCATTCCCCGGAAATGCCTGCTCAGTGCGTCAATAAAAGTATTTTCGTCAGGAGCTTCATCAAAACGCATATTTTTCAAAAGCCCCGGAAAAAGCATTTGGGAAGCGACACTTTTTTTAGAAGCGTCATACCGGAAGGCATAGCTATATTCCAGATTGGTGACAACAAAATAGGGCTGCTCCATACGTCCAAAGCTGTTGACAACATACGACTGGGCCTGGTATTGGCAGCGCATACTTTTAACCGCCTGGGGCGTGCGCTTAACCTCAATGACGCACAAATAGCTGCCGGTTATCTTATTTTTCACGACAAAATCCATTTCCAGGCTATCGGTCATTTCATGGTGGACGATCTCATACCGCCCGTCCAGCCCGCTTATTTTCAGAGCCCGGTTGCAGGCGGCCTCGCAAAGCGGATGATAAAACCTTACTTCATCCTTTGAATAGTCCATCCATAAAGACATAGGCGCCGCCTCCTTTTCATAATATCCCCTTAAGCTGCTTTGCAAAGGTCCTCGCCAGCATTGGCGGAACCGCGTTCCCAACAATTTTATGGCGTCCCTGCTTACTTGACGACACAAGCTCATAGCTGTCGGGAAAGCTCTGGAGCCGCAGCGCCTCCCGCACTGTAATCAGCCGGTTTTGAGAATAATGGATATTACAGCCCACATTTGGCCGGTTAAAATACGTATTGATCGTATAAGACGGTTCATCGGGAGCCATACGCCCATAGCAGGTCGTATGTCCGCCGTCTCTTTGAAGCCGCTGGATTCTTTTGGAAGGCACATCCGCCGGAATATCCATATAATTTCCCCCGGGCCGCACAAACTGCACAATATATTTATCCAGCTCGCTCATTGTAGGAAATTCGTGCTCTGTCACGCGGTTATCCGGGCTTCGCACTTGGCAAAGAAAATCATTGGACGGAGGCGTTTTCAAAATAAATGTACCATTACCCGGAGTATTTTCATCAATGGGCGGCAAATCCCCTAAAGCCTCCTTCACAGTGACATAAGGCTTAACGCCCGTACAGGCAGCCGTTCCGTGGGTCGCCATAGGAAACATAAACTTCCGGTCGCCCTTAAGGCCCACAATAATAACTCTGCGCCGCTTTTGAGGAACGCCATAATCCGCAGAATTTATTGTTTTCCATACAATCGTATAGCCAATGCTGCGAAACGCTTCAAACAGCAGTTCAATAATTTTCTCTCCTCCGGCATTTTTCGCCGAAAGAAGTCCCGTCACATTTTCAAACAAAAAAGCGCCCGGCTGCTTTGCCTTAAGTATTTCCATATACTTCCAGACAAGCATCCCCCTCGCGTCCTCCACGTTTCTGTTGCCGCTTAGGGAAAACGACTGGCACGGCGGGCCGCCGATCATCAGGTCGCAGTCCGGTATGTTATCTGCCTCCAGAGCATTAATATCCGCGCAAATAATATGTTTTCCAAGGTTATGTCTGTAAGTGCTTACCGCATCCTTCTGGTTATCAATGGCCCAGATAATATGATAGCCTTCCTGCAAAAAGCCAAGATCCAGCCCGCCTCCGCCGGAAAACAAACTCACAACTCTAATGCTCATACATTCACTTCCAATCGTTTTCTTTTTGCCTCCTCATAGGCCTGGCATATTGTTTCAAAATCCACCGGCGCCCATGGCGCTAACAGCCGGGTAATTTCCCCGATCATCTCCGGGCTGCCTCTGTCCTTCAAAAGATTGACATAACTCAAAAGGCATTGAACAGAGTCTTCATCCATTTTTCTGTAATCCACAAGGAGCAGCCGCTCAATGTCATATTTCTGGAGCTTAAGCACCCCCGCGCCATAATGCTTGCCCTGCTTTTCCAACTGATAAAACGTATAATAATTATTTAAAAGGCCAAACATAATGCCACTGTCAATTTTAGGATCAATCACATAAAAATTATCCCGGACCGCAACATCTGTATCGGAGGCAATAAATTTCATTTCATTGCGCACAATATAGCCAAATAAAATGCCCCGTCCGTTTACCGGCCTTAAACGATACCATTTTTCATCGCCGCGAAGTATGCGTTCATAAAGCGTCTTTGGCCCACCGCTGCTTTGGATTTTTTCCTTAAAGCCCGCAAGATATGCGCTATAGGCCGCTATGCGCCGAAGCTGCTGCATTTGTAAAGCGTCCGGCGCGCCTTTAATACCAGAAGCTTCCCGCCGCGCCTTTACAACTTCTATTTTCTTTGCTGCTCCCGTTTTCTCCTCAATTCCCGTTTTCTCTGCAGCTCTTATTTTCTCCGCAGCTCCTGTCTTCTTTACACCTCCCGTCTTCTCCGGTACATCTAAATCTGTCCGCAGCACAAAATCCATGCGGCAATTCCTTGTCGTATATCCGGAAATATTTTTAGGCGAGGACAAAATCGGCACGACAAAATCCGGCGCCAGCTCCGGCGCCTGCTTTTGGGGATTCATATACATTTTATTATTTAATGTCGTTGTTCCCCTGCGCACATCGGCAAATTCCAGAAAAGCTGTCATAGAAGCTTCAAAGCTTTGCAAAATACCGCTGCCTGAAATTTCCTTCTGGGGCTTTTGTACAACAAACGGCGCTTTTCCATCTTCAAAGACTATAGTCCTGGCTTCTTTATAAGCTTTAGCCTGCCCACGGACAAGCTTTAAAATAACAACATCCACTAAAGCTCCGGTTTCAAAAGGATTTCCCCGGACATTAAACCATTGGGTAATCGTACATTTTTCTTCGATAGCCTTTAAAAAGCCCTCTCCCACGCTGGCCCATTTCCAGGTTCCCGGAAAAATCAGAACCATCTGTCCGCCATCCTTTAAAAGGGTTATTGCTTTTAATACAAAATACATGTACATATTGGCCGTGGAAGGCAGCGCTTCAAAAACAGGCTGGCGCCGTAAAAGCTCCTTGTAGATCCCAAAATCAGACAGGCTGTCAATTTTTTCCTGCCGGATATAGGGCGGATTCATAATAATTCCGTCAAAGCCATCCTTATCTGTAAATCGAAGAAAATCCCCAAGGATATAACCAGGGCCTTTTGGCTTTGCCAAACGGCTCGCTTGTTCATACAATGCAGGGTCAAGCTCGATCCCTACAAGCCGCGAAAATCCCTTCGCATGAAGGCTATCCAAAAACACTCCGCTGCCAAAGCAGG
>JAGZDD010000044.1 GCA_018369015.1 Clostridiales bacterium
GACAGCGCCTACTTTCCTTAATGGGTTTCGGGCTGCCCTCAAAAGTCCATTCAGCTTTTAACTCAATACTGCCTTCCCACCATCGGCAGCTCTCTGGGATTTTGTTTGAAAGCTTACTTCTCTTTCTCATCGGTTTTGATTTTATAATTTTCTAAAGCATAATACATCTGAATTTATTTGTCAAGAAAAATTTTTACGGCGATTAATCAGTTTGGATTCACTTTAAAGCTAAGTGTTCAGAATTTTGGAAGGATGTCCGGGAAATTTTGTGAAATAAATCTCTATGCCGAGCTATTCGCGGGGCCGCCAAGGATGACATCCAGAGGAGTCCTGTCTGTGCGTCCACTTGCCGAGCTTTCATAGTAAACTTTCATGCCGCACTGCGCGCGGCACCCCCACGGATGAAAGCCAGATGGCTCCGTGCCTGCGGCACTCCGCCATCTGCCGGTGGTATGTCTACGTTCCACTCCTGTCGGCGCTGAACGCGTGTCACAGGCACGCAGCAACACTGGCGCTTAGCACCCCGCACTCATACCACCTTGCCCGTCCGATGTCTATAAGTCATTGCGTGCAAGCACGCCTGTCTCATAGCCGCCGTCCGGGGCTTTCATAGTAATATTTATTTTATACGGTAATGAGTCAGGTGTATAAATAGTCACATATATAATCTTAAAAAATCACAAAGAATGATAAAAAATCACATGTAACCGAAGAAAACGTTGCATTTGAGTTTTACAAATAATATAATAATAACATTAGGGTGAAAAGTTTTTGCCGTGATATTGCTATAGAGTAACAGTTTAGACGGCGGTATCTTATTGTCCGGTTTTGCGGACAATAAGCCTTGGGGGTCCGATGTGTAAACGGACATGCCGCCTAGCGGCGGCATCACTATAAATGAAAGCCAGATGGCTCTGTATCTGTGGCACTCCGCTATCTGCCGACAGTATTCGCGCTTTATGTTCTGTCTTAGGTAGTCTACGCCGCCGTTCCGGCCGGTGCTTTACAAGCACCATTGGCGCTTAGTACCGCGCTTATAACGTCTTGTCGTCAAATGTTCGCGTATCCAGACAAGCGAGCTTGCCTGTCTGTGCGGCCACTTGATAGCTTTCATAATAACGATCTGGAGATAAGGAAGGAAAAAAACGTGCAGAAGGATATGTTATGGGAAGAAAAACGGTATCCCCTGTCTTCAAGCCAGATGAATATCTGGAATTTAGAGCAGGCATTTCGGGGAACGCCGATGAACAATATTTGTGAAACGATCCGTATTCGGGGGAATTTTGATGTGGCTTTTGTCCAGAGCTGTTTAAATCTTGTACTGGAATCGGACCGTACCTTAAGAACTGAACTGACTATTGGCGAGGACGGCAGACTTTGGCAGTGGGAAGTTCCGTATACCTGCGTACAATTCCCTGTGCTGGACTTTTCTATGACGAACCAGGAGGGGATTTTGCGCTGGGAGGAGAGTATTGCCCGGGAAGTTATGCCTCTTTTGGATACACCCCTTTATCAGTTTATGATTATACGCATTGGAGAGCATGAAGGAGAAATTCTTGTAAAAACCCACCATTTGATTTCTGACGGCTGGTCGCAGGTTGCGTTGATTAATAAAATTGCTGTGGCCTACTTAAATCTCATCGAAGGGAAGGCCGCGGGGCTTGAGGTGACGCCCAGCTATCGCCTCCATGTAGAGGATGAGCAAAAATACCTTCATTCTAAAATGCACAGTAAAGATCAGGAATACTGGAAAGAAGTGCTGAAAAATGTTTCCTCACCGGCTTCACTGAAAGAGTGCCATAGCGCGGATGTAAGCCCGGTGGGCCACCGGAAGACCTTTTATTTAACCGAAATTATGAATCATGCGCTCAACGCCTTTTGCCTTCGGAGCAGGGTCGCTCCCTTTGCCGTATTTTATATGGCTATTGCCATTTATCTTAAGCGGACAAGAGGCGTGGACCGGTTTTGTATGGGGGCGCCTGTCCATAACCGGGCTTCTTTTACGGACCGCAAGACAACGGGCATGTTTGTAAGTACGCTGCCATTTTTTTCCAACATCAGCGAGGAATGGAGCTTTGAGGAGTTTAACAGTTATTTGGCGGATCAGTGGCTTACGCTTTTACGCCACCAAAGACTTTCTTATGCAGAGATTTTTGCAATCTCCAAGGAAGAAAACCCTTCTGTCCATCGTTTATATCATCTGGTATTATCCTTCCACAACAGCCAGGCTTATAAAAACCATAATACATCCGTGGAATTTTCAGGACAGTGGCATTATTCCGGCTACCAGGCGGAGCACATATGTATTCATCTGAATAATATCGAGGACGAAAAGCGCTTTTCAGTCAATTATGACTATCTGACACAGCTTTTCTCTGAGCAGGAAATTGAAAATTTCCACAATTATCTGATGAATATTCTGACCCAGGCCCTTACCTATCCGCAGCGTCCGATTAAAGAGCTGTCATTCCTTGGGCCTGAGCAGGAGGAGCGTGTTTTGTTTGGTTTCAACCGGACAGAGCATTTCCTGCGCCCTATTTCCTTAGGGCAGAAGCTTCGTGAAATATGGCGCCAGTTTCCGGGAAGGGCAGCGGTTATTGATAAGGGGCAGCGGTTTACCTATAAAACCTTTGGGATTTATGCCAATGCAGTGGCTAGGAAAGTCGCGGATTATGCTGCAAGCGGGGATGGTATTGCGGTTTTGATGCTCCCCAGGTCCGTACTCTTGCTGGCCGCAATGGCCGGCTGTGCTCTCAACGGAACTGCCTGGGTTATTATACCGGAGCGAAGTCCACGAGGCAGGGTCGAAGAAATATTAAAGGATTGTACGCCGGATGTTATTTTGGGAACCCAGTCCTGCTTTGAGCAGACCGGCCACGAGCTGTTTACGGCGCCCTGTGTGGATTTGGCCCAGCTTTTAAATGGCTGTGATCAATCTGGAGAAGCAAACGGGGCTGCGGCTATCTGTACAAATCCAAATGCGATGGCCTATCTGATTTATACATCAGGAAGTACAGGAAAACCAAAGGGAGTGGAGATTGAACAGCTCTCTTTGTTGAACTTTGCTGAAAATATGAAAAAATATTATGCTTCCGGGGCGGTACTATCGATTTGCAATACAGGCTTTGACGCCTTTTTGATTGAGAGTATTGTGTCTTTACTCAATGGACAGACCATCGTGCTGGCCGGAAATGATGATGTAGAGGACCCAAGCGCATTGGCCCGGCTGATTAAAGGCTTTGGGGTAGGCTTTATAACAATGACGCCTTCAAGACTTAAAGCCTATATGAAGAACGAGGAGTTTTGCGAGGCCCTTGGCCGTGTAGAGGTGATTGTCTGCGGCGGCGAAAACTTTCCGGGAAGCCTTTTAGCATCACTGAGCTGGCATACAAATGCCAAGGTTTATAACCAGTATGGCCCGTCGGAAACAACGATCGGTGTGACAACGGCGCTGCTGAATCATGCATCGTCGATCCATGCCGGAAAACCAATGGACAACTGCCGGTGCTATATTCTTGATAAGTATAAAAACCCATTACCTACCGGCGTTTTTGGAGAACTTTATATTTCTGGCGTTTGCGTAGGACGGGGCTACCATAACGGCTTAGCGGCAAGCAGCCAGGCATTTATGGCAAATCCTTTTGAGCCAGGGGAACGGATGTATTATACCGGGGATATTGCCGCGTGGACGGAAGATGGCTCGATTATTATTAAAGGCCGGGAGGACGGCCAGGTGAAGCTTCGGGGGCAGAGAATCGAACTGGGCGAAATTGGAAACAGCCTAATGCGCTGTCCGGGTATTGAAATGGCGGCGGCGCGAAAGGTTTCATGGCAGGGCACAGATATTCTTGTGGCCTATTATACATCCAAAGCGCCGGTTTTAGAGCAGGAGCTTATGGATTTTGCCGCGAGTGTGCTTCCGGAATATATGCTTCCTTCTGCTTATATGCGTGTAGAGAATATTCCTTTGAGCGCCAATGGAAAGGCGGACGTTTCCGGCCTGCCGCTGCCATTTCCCAAAAGCTGTGAGGGAACGGGCATTGTGACGCCTGGGGCCCAGACAATTCTTGGCGTCTTTCAGAAGGTTCTTAAAAAGCCGGAAATGCCTGCCGGAGGAGATTATTTCATGTTTGGCGGGGATTCCTTAAACGCCCTGGAAACGCTGGCCGGAATCGAGGAGCTTTTAGGCGTGCGGCTTAAGGTCGCAGACCTTTACAGGTACAGAAATGCAGTACGCCTTGCGGGCGCGATTGAAGGGAAAAATATACAGCCTGTGACCGGGCAGGAAAACCGCGGCCTTCCTGTGATGACAAAGGCTCCGGCACTTGAGAGCTATCCGCTGACGAAGCCTCAGCTGGGAATTTACTTTGAAACAATGATGCATCCCGCAAGCCACAGCTATAATATGCCCTGCGCGTTTAGAGTTTCAGGGAAGGTGGACCGCGCACGGCTCCTTCATGCATTTCATCAGCTCATTTCCCGTGAAACAGTACTTCGGACCGGATTTTTCCAGGGAGAGAATGGCATTTGCCAGAAGGCGCTTGATAAAGTAAGCGCTGCGGTTCCTGTTTTTGAAAATATGAGCCTTGAGGCTGCCAAGGCTGCTTTTGTCAAGCCGTTTGACTTAACCTGTCCGCCGCTAATGCGCCTTGGGCTTTGGGAGGATCAGGATGGAACCGTTGTCCTTATGGATATGCACCATATCATCAGCGACGGGGAAACGGCGGCTATGCTTCTTGCACGGCTGAGCGAGCTGTATATGGACCGTGATGTACCCGGACAGCCATTTTCCTATATGGATTATGCGTGGTGGCGGGAAAACCATGGCGGGGTGCTTGAAGCTTCCCAGGAAAAGTATTGGGAGGCTTTGATGGAAAACGCCCCGGCGCTTCCAGATATACCGACAGATTTTGGACGGAGCGCGGGCTTTGATTACCAGGGAGATATAGAAACATACCGTATTTCGGAAAAGGAAAGCCGGCTGTGTGATGAATTTTGCGAGAAAAACAGTATCACGCCGTTTATGCTCTTTACCGCAGCCTTCGGCATTTTGATTTCGAGCGTCAGCGGCCAGGAGGAGCTTATGATTGGCACTCCGGTTTCTAACCGCCACAGCGCGGCCTTAAAGTCCTTGGCTGGGCTGTTTGTCAACACCCTGCCTCTGGCCCTGGCGCCGAAAGGCGGGCTTACGTGTCTTGAATATTTAGAAAATGTGCGTACATCGGTGATTGGCCTGATTGACCATGGGGATATGCCTTTGGAACGGCTTGCTTCTATGGCGAAAAGAAAGTCAGGAGCTTTTGGATCAGCTCTTTATAATACGATTGTTTCACTCCGCCCTATGGTGATGGACGGGGCTGCCTTTGCAGGCATGGAAGCGGTCAATGAACCGGTTCCAAGTAAAAGTGCCAAGCTGGATTTGAATTTGGAAATTTACAGAGAAAAGGGCTGCTATCATTTCCGACTGGAGTATGCCAGCTCACTTTACATGAAGTCCACGGCCGCCTTTTATGCCCGCTGTATCGGAACAATTGCCGTGAATATGGCCCGCAATGCAGGGGAACGGCTGGAGGACATTGTGAAGGTTTCTCCGGCAGACAGCTTTTTCCTGCGCAATTGTACGGAAAATGCCAGCGCCGCCTTTGCCGATGTTCCCATAGATGCTATGGTCGATATGGCGGCCCGGATGGCTCCGGATCAAAAGGCGCTGATTTTTAGAGATCAGGTGACGACCCTTGGGGAACTCAAAGAAAAATCAGACGCTCTGGCCTGCCGTATTCAGGAACTTGGCGTACACCAGGCAGACGTTGTTGGTATTTTATGCCAGAGAGGTGAAGATTTGTTGGCGGCAATGCTGGCAGTACTCAAAATCGGCTGTGCCTATGTGCCTATGCTGCCCTCATTTCCTACAAAACGTCTGAATTATATGATAGAAATCAGCCATGTGGCCTTAACTCTGTGTGATGGTGAAATAATGAAAACGCGGGCAGAAGAGCTTAAGTGCCAGTGTGTGGAAATTAAGACTGCGGTCAAGGAAGGAGCAGGGAAGGATTATCTGGCGCCGGTGCGCCGCAGCGGCAATGATGTTTGCTTTATACTGTTTACATCAGGCTCCACAGGGCAGCCGAAGGGAGTAATGATCCGCCACCGCTCCATTGCCAATTTATATGCCGTTATGTCTCAGAAGCTTGAAAGTGCGGCAGGGGGCTTTTTGTGTACGGCAAATTCGATTTTCGATATATTTATTACAGAAACATTGCTGACCCTTGCCATGGGAAAGTATATTGTTATGGCCGATGAGGATGAGATGATGCTTCCGTGGAAATGTGCCCGGCTGATTCAAAAATACGATGTACAGACGGTGGAATTTACGCCGTCGCGCGCCAGCCTGTTTGTGGAAAATCCGGAATTTTTACAGAGCCTTCATGGGATGCCGGTAGTACTTATGTGCGGCGAGGTATTTCCTCCGGCGCTTCTTGAAACGCTTAAGGCGGCAGGCTGCAAAAAGATTTACAATTTGTACGGCCCTACGGAGGTTACAGTTTATTGCACAATGGACGACGTTACCGATACGGATAAAATTACGGTAGGCTGTATCTATCCGAACTGCTGGGTGTACGTGCTTAATGAAAATATGCGCAGGATGATGCCGACGGCCAGGGGCGAGCTTTATTTTGGCGGAGCCTGCGTTTCTGCCGGATATGTGGGCCGGGAGGATCTGACAAAGGAGCTGTTTGTTCCAGATCCGTTCAGGCCCGGAGAAACATTGTACAAAAGCGGCGACATTGTCCGTATTCTGCCGGACGGCCGTATCGACTTTGTGGGCCGGGCGGACCATCAGATTAAGCTGAATGGACAGAGAGTTGAGCTGGCAGAGATCCAGCGCAAGCTTTTTAAGTCGGGTCTTGTGGACCAGGCGGCAGTGATTGTTGTTCCTGACGGAAATTTCAAAACATTAAAAGCTTTTGTGACAGCTTTGGCGGGAAAGACTGTGGACATGAAAGCCCTGCGGGCTTATTTGGAATCCGAGCTTCCGCCGTATATGGTTCCGCCGTCCATAAAGGTGTTGGAGCGCTTCCCTGTGACAGCGACGGGCAAGACGGATTTAAAAGCCCTGGAACGCATGGGAGGAACGGCTGTGCCGCCAGACAGCGCAGCGTCAGTCTCAGGGAAAGAAGAAGCTCTGGTACGGCTTGAAACGCCTTCAGAAAGCGGCAGCCTTAAAGGCGCTGGAGAAGCTTCGGACTGTGGCAAAGAAACAGATAACTGCCGCTGCAAGGAAAATTGCAGTAAAGAAACAGATGACTGCGAAAGGGAAAGAAAAGCCGCAGCCTCGCTGACGCCCGGCGATATGGAAGCGATGTGGCGGGAAGTACTCTCAGTTCCAAAGATAGATGAGGAATTGTCCTTTTTTGAACAGGGAGGCACCTCCTTAAATGCCCTTAATTTGCTGAGCCGCTATTATAACCGGGGCTTGTCCATGACGCTGGCCCAATTTTACGGGAACCCGACCCTTGCGGGCCAGAAGGCGTTTTTCTTTAAAACGGCGGAAGGCCAGGAAGGAGTTTTGCGGGAAGCTGGCCCCAAAAACGAAAAGTCTAATGAAGCGGCGGGTATTTTAGAGCCAGAGCGCGCCTGCCGGGCTGAAACAAAGCCGGGGCAAAAAGGCGGGGCGGCGGTATTTCTTACAGGCGCGACCGGATTTTTCGGCGCCCATATATTAAGGGCGCTTATTGATAAAAATTATGAGAAAATTTACTGCCTCGTCCGCGGAAATGATCCAAAGCGCCTGTGGGATACGCTGGAATGGTATTTTGGCAGGGGCTTTATCTCAGGTATACGCAAAAAGGTTTTTCCGGTTTTGGGCGATATTGTCCTTGAGAATTTCGGGATGGATATGAAAAATTATGAGCTCCTTAAAGATGAAACCGGCCTTGTTATCCACGCGGCCGCCGATGTGCGGCATTACGCGGCTTCCGATAATGCCCTTGTGACGAACCGGGAGGGAACCCGCCACGTACTGGCCTTTGCCAGGGCAGCAGGCGCCCGGATGGTTTATATATCGACCGTAAGCCTTGGGAGCGAGTATGTCAAAAGCGATCCGGGGCTTACCCGGGAATTTAGCGAGGATGATTTTGACATTGGGCAGAACTGGGAAGACAATGTGTATCTGAAAGGGAAGTTTGAGGCGGAACGCCTTGTGAGGGAAGCCGCAGGAGGCGGCCTGCCTGTAAAAATCCTGCGTATCGGACGGCTTGTAGGGCGCAGCAGCGATGGCGTTTTTCAGAAAAATCCTGAGTCCAATGCGTTCTGGGGGCTTGTTTCGGGCATTGTACAGGCAGGAATGGTTCCAACCGAGCTTTCGGATATGGTGCTGGATACTACGGCAGTGGACGAATGTGCCGCAGCCGCCCTGCTCCTTATACAAAAAGGCTCAGGTATGGTGTATCATTTATTTAATCCGGAAATGGATTCGGTCCGGGAGATGATTGAAACGATGGGGGCCAATATTGTGGAAACAAGCCGGGAACAGTTTGAGGACAGGCTGCGCAGCCTTTTGGCTGCCGGAGGCAGTGTGTCATTATCTATGCTTTTATCCCAATATAACCGGCTTGCCCAGGTACCTGTGAGAATTAGACCTGTGTGCCGCCAGACCGTGGAGTGCCTTAAGGCCCTTGGCTTTGAGTGGAAAAAGCCAAAGCTTGACCGGCTGCTTGCAGCATTTTTGCCTGAGGAGTCCGGGGATAGCAGTGCATGGTACAGAAGGGAACTATTATAACGGACGGAGGGAATTTGTTGGAAATATCAACACCGTATATGATTATTCTGGCTGTGGCTATGATTGTAACCGTATCGTTTATCATAACCTTAAAGCGCGGCCAGCAGATTATGCTTATCCATAAATGCTATTATGTAGCTGCGGCGCTGCTTCTGATATGGATCATTGCAATTATGGCTATGGGTTTTATACCGCCGTCGCAAATGACCGCACTGCAGCTACTGGATGCGACAACGACTATGGCGGGGGCGTTTATCCCCGCCTGCTCCCTTGTTTTTTCTATTTGCTATACAAGGGAATTTAATGAAACAATGCCCCGGTGGATATGGTGTATATTTATTATTCCTGCGCTGAGTACAGTGATGATTTATACAAATCCGCTGCATCATTTATATTATATAAAATTTGCCCTGGAAAATTCTCAAGTGAGGTTTGGCCCCTATTTTTATATCCACAGTATATATACCTATGCCTGTGTGGCTATTTCCGTGTTTTTGATTATCCGTTATGCGGTTAAAACAAAATCCAGGCTTCATTTGTGGCAGGCTGTGTTGTTTACTGTGGGGAGCCTGACCCCTGCTATGGTCAATCTTCTTGTGACCCTTCATTTGCTGGAGGCAAGTATTGTTCTTACGCCTGTGAGCTTTGCGATCACTATGGTGTTTCATGGGCTTGTGATTTACCGGCTGCACTTTTTTGATATCCGACCGGTTGCCATGCAGCATTTGCTAAACTGGATCAGCGACTGTTATCTGGTCACTGGTAAGGACGGGCGTGTTGTCAATTTTAACCAGCCTTTTGGGGATATTTTTGGACGTTCCTACAAAATCCGGGAAAATACATGCCTAAGTGATTTTGTCAGTGACGAGGATATGGAAAATAAGACCCCGGTTTATAACTTGCTGTCAGCACTGCGTTCTTGTGAAAGCTTACAGACGCGGATTACTTACGAGCAGCCTTTAGATCTGCGCAGAGACGGCACCCTCAAACGCTATTGGTATCTTGTAGAAGTGGCGCCGGTTATGGTGAAGGGCAGCATTGGCGGTTATGTGTCAATTTTCAGGGATATGACCCAGATCAAATTAAACATGCAAAAGCTGGCGGACAGCCAGATGAAGATGATGGAAAATGAACGTCTGGCTTTTTTGGGGCAGATGGTCGGGGGGCTGGCTCACAACCTTAAGACGCCGATTATGAGTATTTCAGGGAGCATACTGGCGGTGGGAAAGCTCATTGAGGAATGTCGCCAAAGCCTTGGAGACCCCGAGGTGACTGAGACTGATTACCGCGAGATTTACGGCGAAATGGAGGAGTGGCTGTCCAGAATGAAAGAAGCCGGAGCTTATATGTCGGATATTATTACTGCCGTGAAGGGGCAGGCTGCCAATATTACGGTATCGGAGGATATGGACTTTCCATTAGACGACGCTATGCGCAGGGTAATACTGTTGCTGAGGCATGAGCTTTTAAAAGAACAGTGCCATCTTATTATTGATGAAAAAATACAAAAAAACGGGATTATGATTCATGGGGATATTAATAATCTTGTCCAGGTGATCGGAAATCTTGTTTCCAATGCCATTGACGCCCAGAAGCCGGATGGCAATCACGATATTGTGATTGAAACCGGCTGGGATGATAAGGAATTTTGGCTGACTGTGAAGGATCATGGCACAGGGATTCCTGAAAGCACCAGAGCCAAGCTGTTTCATCAGATGGTTACGAGTAAAGGAACAAAAGGAACAGGTCTTGGAATTTTTATTTCTAATTCGGTCATACATGCAAAATTTGGAGGAAGTATGTGGTATAAGGACAATCCTGGGGGCGGGAGTATTTTAGGTATTTCCCTGCCCTTAGGATGTGTGACATTTATACCGGAAGACGAGGTAATTGAAAGTGCGCAAGAATAAAGCTGCAAGTCCGGAGCAGGAATTTTCGATTCTTACTTTGGATGATGATAAAATAATGACATTGACGCTGCAATCATATTTTCAGGCGTTGGGTTTTCATGTAGATATGGAAAATGACCCATTTGCAGCGATTGAACGGATCCGCGCCGGACGTTATGATATTTTGCTCCTGGATTTTTTGATGAGACCCATCAATGGTGATGAGGTTGTACGTCAGGTACGGAAGTTTAATAAGGATATATTTATTATTCTTCTTACTGGCCATAAAAGTATGGCACCACCTCTGAAGGCTATACGGGAGCTGGACATCCAGGGTTACTATGAGAAGAGCGACCGGTTTGACCAGTTAGAGCTTCTTGTAGAGTCCTGTGCAAAATCGATCCGGCAAATGAGGATTATACGTGGATACAGGGATGGATTGAGTTCAATTTTAGAAAAAATACCGGCGCTGAGCCGGCTTAAAAATATGGAAAAGCTTCTGCTTGAGGTTATGGACCAAGTGAAAGAGCTGACGGGCTGGCAGGAAGGGCTTATTTATCTTGATTTTTCGGCCATAGGGGCAGATAAACTGCTAAAGTCCGGGCGAAGCTGCCATTTTACAGGCTGCGGAAGTTTTGAGGGGCAGGAAGCCTTAGGCGTTAAGGCGCTGGCCGGGTTGGAGCAGTTTTCGGACTTTTTTGTCCAGGATGGGGAAAAACTTCATATAGCGCCGCTGTCCATAGAGAGCGGCACTGCCTTTGGTGTACTGCTTATGCGGGGAATGGCTGCAAAATCTGAGGATACGGCCCGGCTGTTTGCGGTTTACGCGAAGCAGGCCGGTGCTGTGATTGGAAGTATGGTTTATCAGTCTATTCTGGAAGTTCAGAACACTGAGTTAAACCAGGCATATATGGAAACCATCGATTTAATGAGGAAAATGGTTGATGCGAAGGACTATTATACTCGGGGCCATTCGGATCGGGTATCCTATTATTCTGTCCTTATTGCAAGGGCAATGGGAATGGACGATGCGTTTGTGGAGCGGATACGTATTGGAGGCCTTTTCCATGATATTGGGAAAATCGGCGTTCCAGATGCTATTTTAAGAAAACCTGCACGGTTGACGGACGAGGAGTATGCAACAATTAAAGAGCATCCGGCCCTTGGGAAAAAGCTTTTGTTGTCTTTGTCATCCTTCCATGACATTTTACCGATGGTCGAAAGCCATCACGAATGGTATAACGGCAGAGGGTACCCAAAAGGGCTGGCAGGAGAGCAAATTAGTCTGGAGGCCCGGATTATCAGTGTGGCGGATTCCTTTGATGCCATGACATCTAAGCGTACTTATAGGGATAGCCTGAGCATTGAGGAGGCGGTGAAGGAATTGATCCGCGGGAAAAATTCTCAATTTGACCCCGTGGTTGTTGACATTTTTACTCGTATAATAAGCACAAAAGAGGATATATTAGCCGGGGCCAAAGATATTTTTCCGGATAATGTAGCCTGATATTAGGGAGGTATTTGACAATGAAACAGATTTTAGCCAAGGAGAGTCATTATTACGATACGTTTAAAATATTTTTGGAGGATGTGGCGGCAAAATATGGACAGAAAACTGCCATAACGACCTATGACCGCAAGGGTGCCGCCTCTGAGGTTTCTTACAGCCAAATGAAAGAGGACGCTTTTGCTGTGGCCAGGGCTTTGTATGCCAATCATCTTGCCGGCAAGCATATTGCGGTTCTTGGGGAAAATTCCTATGAATGGCTGTCGGTATATTTTGGAATCGCAGTCAGCGGCGGTACCGCAGTGTGCATTGATATTGACCATACAGACGATATAATTCTGCAAATGATGAAACAGGCGGATGTGCAGGCAGTTGTGGCTTCTTCATCCATGGAGGAATTGGGAATACAATTCAGCAAAGAAAACAGTGCTGTGGAAAAGCTTATTGTTATGGGAACTGGCGGGCTATCCGGGGAAAGCCTGGAAAGCTTTAAGGAATCCGGGAATACAAAAGAGGCAAGGGAATGGCTCTCTGGCTATGAACCGGATGGGTTTGCCAGCGCGTCTATTTGCTATACCTCGGGAACGACAAGCACGGCAAAGCCGGTAATGCTTTCCCACCGGGCGATTCTTTATAATGCAGCGGATTCTCTGACATTGCTGGATTCCAGAGACCGGGTATTTAATTCTCTCCCTTTGTATCACACCTATGGGCTGACCTGCGGTATGCTGTGTGCTCTGATCCGGGGGCTTAACATTTGTATCAGCTGTGATTTAAAGCGCCTTATGCAGGAAATGACATTATTTAAACCGGGTATGCTGGTGGCTGTGCCTCTTATTATTGAGATTGCAGACAAGCTGTTTTGGGGGCTGTTTGAAAAGCATGGCAGAAAGGCTAAAATCCAGCGTATGGTTAAGCTTGAAGGGGCTGTTCATAAACCAGGCTCGCTCATTGCCTCGGATGTTAAAGACTGTATCAAGGGCAGCCCGCTGGAAAACCTTGATGTGATCCTGTCCGGAGGCGCTTATTTGTCCAATGCTGTAGCTTCTGAGCTTCTTCATTTTGGCGTGGTCGTTTTACAGGGCTATGGAATTACTGAATGTGCGCCAAGTATTTCCTGTAACCGCAATGAGGACTTCTCTCTGGATTCTGTTGGCGTGCCTTTGCCCGGCTGGAAAATCAAATTTGTTGATGATGAAATTTTAGTTAAGGGCTATTCTCTTATGAACGGTTATTACGGCGCGCCGGAGCTGACGGCGGAATCCTTTGACGAAGACGGTTGGTTTTGCACCGGAGATATCGGCTATATGGATAAAAAGGGACAGCTCCATATTACAGGGCGGAAGAAAAATCTGATTGTTATGAAAAACGGTAAGAAGGTTGCTGCCGAGGAGATGGAAAATGAACTTTTGAAAATGCCTTTAGTTAAGGAAGTGCTTGTTTATGGCGCGCTGTGCGGCAATTCGGCGGACGATGTAAAAATTGCGGCGGCGGTTTACCCTGACCCGGAAAAAACATCGGGAATGAGCAATTATGAAATTCTTGAAAAGCTTCAGGAGTATGTTGACGAGCTGAATAAAAAGCTGCCTTTGTATAAGCAGATTCAGATGGTAAATATTCAAGAGAAGGGCTTTGAGCATACATCAGCCCATAAAATTAAGAGAACTATAAATCAGTAAAAGGGATGAAGAAAATGCTGGATGTAATAAAAGAAATTGTCTATGAGGTCACTGGGAAAAATGACATTACGATGGAAACGGATTTTTTGGAGGATTTGGCATTAAATTCCTTTGATGTTATGTGTATTGTCGGTAAATTTGAGGAACGCTATGATATAAATATTCCGATAAAAGATGTCAGACAGTTGAAAAAGGCCCGGGATGTGGTAGAATATATGGAAAGAAAGGGCATTACGGAATCAACGGATATGCCGCAGGGCGGCGGCGAAGCGATATGAAAGGGAACCCCGAAGCTCCCTGGTAATGCAATAAGGCTATGGCTAAATATTATTTTAAAGGTAACAGTTCGGCTATGCTGAACAGTTACCTGCAAAAATCCATTAAAAATCGCCTGCGGCGATGGGATTTTTGCACTCCTGTTTCACTTTTTGACGGTCAGCGCAGCAAGTGCGCAGACCTGACTAAACATTATTTTAAAGTTCATACTCTTGGACATAATATTTATCATATTGAAGAAAATGCCGGAGCTTATACAACGCTTTTGGTGGGAGAGCAGCAGGCGCTGCTTATTGACACAGGTTATGGCTTTTTGGACCTATCAGAGGTTGTCGGGCGGCTGACCCGGCTGCCTTTGACGGTTGTGAATACTCATGGCCATCTGGACCATTGCGGCGGCGATTATCTTTTTAAATCAGTTTACATAAATTATACGGATCTTCCCGTTTATTTATGGTACCAGTCGGTGGAAAAACCAAAGTTTCTGGAAAAATTTAAAAAGGATTATGGTTCGGACATTTTTAAAATATGGCCGGAGTCCTTTGACGAGGAACGGTATATGTCGGCTAAGGCGAGGAAGCTTTTGCCCTTAACCGACGGCCAGGTGTTTGAGCTTGGCGGCCGCAGGGTCACTGCCTATTTTCTTCCAGGGCATACGAAAGGGAGCACCGTCTTTTTTGACGATGCCAGCGGCCTTTTGTTTGCGGGGGATGACATCAGCAAAACGGTGTGGATATTTTTTGACCACAGCGCGCCGCTTGGCGAATATGTGAAAGGGCTTGACCGTCTGCGCAGCCTTCCGGTTCGGGGGATTGTTTCCTCCCACCTGCCGGATGTGTTTGGGCGTCAGCTTATTGACTGGATTATGCTTGCCGCCGCCCATGCGGTTCCAGAAAACAGTAAGCTGTTCGTACATCCGCGGACCGGGCAGGAGGCATGGTTTTTCCGCCAGAAGGTGACAGATATGGAAAATGTCCATTCGGTCCGGCTTGTTTATCCGAAAAAGTAACATTTAAGGTAACAGTTGGGCATGGCTGAACTGTTACAATTTCACTGCGGCAATGTTCAAACGCCTTCGGAATGTCCTTGCTTGTCGTGGGGCAGCGGCACGGGAAAGCGCTGTGAAAATGAAGAGCCGTTTTGCGGCGGAATGGAGATTTTTATGAAAGAGGCGAGGAAAAAGAAAAAAGGATCAAGAGCCGGAAGAATTGTTAAACGTATCGCCGGTGTGGTTCTTATTTTGCTCTTTATCGTAATTGCCGGAGCAGGCGCATTGGTCGGCTTTTTGACCTTAAGAGAGTATAAGCCCAAAGATACGGAATCGGTTGAAATCGAAGGTGAGGGCACAAAGACGGCAAAGATTGGCGAACCGATTTCTGTCCTGACCTTTAATACCGGGTATGGTGCATTGGATGCCAAACACGACTTCTTTATGGACGGCGGAAGTGATGTCAATGCAGATTCGGAGGAACAGATCCGGCGCAACCTGGAGGGGATTTCCGGTATAATTACGGAGACTAATGCGGATGTAGTGTTCCTCCAAGAGGTGGATGTGGATTCCAACCGTTCTAAGCATATTAATGAAGCCCAGACCTATTATGAGCTTCGTGATGATGATAGTCATGCCTATGCCACAAATTTCCGCTGTGATTTTATCCCTTATCCCCTGCCGCCTATTGGAAAGGTGGAGGGCGGCATTGTCACACTGAACCGTTTTGGAGCAACGGAAGCGGAGCGCATTTCATTGCCGACAACTTATACATGGCCGGTGCGGATGTGCCAGCTCAAGCGGTGCCTTCTTCTTGAGCGGGTGCCTATTGAGGGAACCGATAAAGAGCTTGTTTTAGTAAACCTTCATTTAGAAGCCTACGATGACGGCGATGCCAAGGTTGCCCAGACAAGGCTTTTGGCCAGCGTCCTTTTAAGTGAGTACGAAAAAGGAAATTATTGCATTGCCGGCGGTGATTTTAATCAATCGCTGCCATCTGTAGATACAAGCCTCTATCCGGTGATTAATGACGACTATTTTAAGGCGGGCGTTGTTGACGGCAGCCTTTTCCCGGAAGGCTGGAATTTTCCGGCAGATGATACAACGCCAACGGCCCGGCTTTTAAATGGGCCTTACAATCCAGAGGACGCAAATACCCAGTATTATATGCTGGACGGCTTTATTACATCACCCAATGTCCGGGTGGAGAGTGTAAAGACATTGGATGAAGGCTTCACTTACAGCGACCATAATCCAATGCTTTTGAATGTGACCCTGCTTGGCACAGGGGAAGCGCCGGAGGAAGTGCCGGGGGAAGCACCAGAGGAAGTGTCAGGGGAAGCCGGGGAGGATTTGTAATTGAGAACAGTTCAAATATTATATGAGGACCCGGCGGTTATTGTCGTTGTCAAGCCCCCCGGGCTGCCGTCACAGCCGGAGCGCTCCACGGCCATGGACATGGTCAGCTATTTAAAAAATTTGCTGGCAGCCAGGGATAAGGTTAAAAACCCTTATATCGGTGTTGTCCACCGTCTTGACCGGCCTGTGGGCGGCATTATGGTTTATGCTAAAAATAAGGCGGCGGCAGCTAATTTAAGCGCGCAGATGGCCAGCCGGGCGATTTCCAAGGAATATCTGGCTGTTGTGCGGGGAATTATGGAAAAGCCGCACGGAACGCTGGAGGACCTTCTTATAAGGGATGGCCGGACGAACCTTTCCCGGGTGGCCGGTGAATCGGAGGCCAATGGGGCTAAAAAAGCGGTTCTTAGCTATGAGGTGCTTGAAGCTGCGCAGTACGAGGGGCATAACTATTCACTTTTAAAAATAAAGCTGCTGACCGGGCGGCACCATCAGATCCGCGTTCAGCTTGCCAACCTGGGCCATCCCATTGCCGGAGATAAAAAGTACGGGTCAGACTGCAAAAGCGCGACGCGTTATCCGGAAGCTTTGGACGGCCGGGCAGATCCTTTTTGGGAGCTGGGGCTTTTTTCAAGCAGCCTGGAATTTGTTCATCCGATAAAGAAAAAGCCTGTACGTTACAGGGCGGAACCGGCGGCTCAGCCATTTTTGATGTTTCATTGCCAAAGAATAACTGAATAGAAAATAGGGCAGATCACATACTATAGGAAACGAATTTCGTTTTTCTTGTTTCCTGCGCCGGATTTGCGCTGCGTAAGCAATAAAAATCCAATGTAAATTCGTGTGCTTCTTCCCGGATAGGTTACAGAAAACAGCAGATGTTTTTGCAGTTTTCTATAAAGCTATATGGTGAAGCTGCCGTCAGGAGCGGCGGTACATAGAAAAAAGCCGGATTTTTCCGGCTTTTTACAGAATGGGATGTGAGTTTATGAGCCCAAAATCGGCGCAAAAATATAAAAAACTGTTCTTAGTGGTATTGGCCGCCGCGGTTGTGTATATTGTGCTGAAGTATTTCCTTCCGCTGGTCCTTCCTTTCGTTTTCGCCTATTTTATATGCCGCCTGCTCTATCCGTGGGCTGTGAAGCTGTCTAAAAAAACGCATTTGCCATTGACCTTATGTTCGGCTGTTTTAGTCTGTCTGCTTACGGTTCTGTTTGCCGCAGCTTTTGCAGGGGCGGCATGGTATTTGTTTTCTCAGTTTGGAAAACTTTCTCAGAGCCTTCTTTATTCGGAGCAGTGGATGAATGAGTTTTTGGATAAGGTGTGCTCTTGGCTGTCTGTCGTTACGGGAGATTCCAGCGAGGCCGTGCGGACACTTTTGTGCAGTTTAGGCGATAAGCTGATGGTTTGGCTCCGTGACAGGCTTCCTGAAATTACAGCCGGACTGATTGTTCCCATGGTTAAAGCATTTGGAACAATCTTTATTTTAATTGTTATATCCGTTGTTGGCGCGGTTCTTCTGATGAAAAATAAACAAAGGATCACCCGGCAGCTTAAATCAAATATTTTTGCACGGGAAATTACTATGCTGACCGGGAGAGTATGCCAGGTTGGCGCAGGCTTTTTCCGGTGTCAGATGATTATTATCGGAATTATTGCAGTAATATTGAGCGTTGGGCTGCTGCTTATGGGGAACAGCTATGCTGTCCTCATTGGAGTTACGGTGGCGTTTTTAGACGCCCTGCCTGTGATTGGCAGCGGCACAGTACTGCTGCCCTGGGCTTTATTTGCTTTATTTGACAGGGATTATATGAGTGCAGTAGTACTTGTCATTTTGTATATTTTATGTACAGTTGTCCGGGAGATTTTAGAACCCAGGCTTATGGGGGATAAACTTGGAATTAATGAATTTTATATGCTTATGGCAACCTTTATCGGCATTGCTCTTTTCGGTGTTTCAGGCATTTTGCTTGGGCCTTTGGGGATGGTGATGATTCTTGAAATATTAAAGCAAATGGAAGAATTACTATGAAAGCCTCGGACGGAGTGCCGCAGGCATGGAGTCATCTGGCTTTCATCCGTTGTGGAGCCGCGCGCGGCGCGGCATGAAAGTTTGCTATGAAAGAGGGGATTAAAAATGTATTGCACAAAGTGCGGCGCACGCCTAGAGGAGGACGCGAGATTTTGTACGGAATGTGGAACGCCGATAGAATTAGCGGAGCCGGCCGCAGTGGGAGGGGCGGTGCCAGCTAAGCAGCCCGAACAGCCAGGGCCAACAGAGCTGCCAGGGTATCCTGGCCGGCCGGTTGCGTCAGGGCAGCCTGGACAGTCTGGAACATCTAAGCAGCCGGAACCGGCCGAACAGCCAGGGCCGTCCGAGCCGTTAGGGCAGCCTGCACCGCCAGCCCCGGATCCTGGGAACCCTAAAAAGAAGAAAAATGGTTTTGTGGTATGGTGTATTGTCGGAGGTATTGTCCTTGCCATTGTCATCGGAATTATTATTGCTTTTGTTGTAGGCATGGCTGAGCACCAGAAGAAATTAATTAATGCCCCGGCAGAATCTTCTGCCATGGGTGGGGACAGCGCTGCGAATTTGGACGGAAGTGAAAGCGGTGAAGCTGCGGACAATCCGGAAAGCACTGTGAGCTCAGAAAGTACGGTTCCTAAAGACAGCAGTTCAGAAAGTATGGAAACGCAGGCTGGCGGGAACGGCGAGAGTGTTCCCAAAGAGCCTGAAGCCCTGCCGTCAGATTTTAATTTTTCTGACAGCGAATGGGGAACATTGACCTATACAGGCGCATGGCTGGCCGAGGTGCTTGACGATGGTCGCTTAGATCAGGGCGAGCCTTACAGCGTTTCACAAATGAGCTTAGAGGATCTTGGAGGCTACGCAAAGGCTGTGCTTACAGAAATTTATGGCGACAGTGAACAGTTCCCGAGAAACAAAGAGGCTGAGGCTACTTTAGGAAATCAGTATTATGCCTATTCTAAAGCAGTGGTGGGAGATTTCCTATATAGCGCGTTAGGCGTTGCTTTGGAAGAACCATTGACACAGAATACAGATACTTCCATTGAAGATGGCATTTCGTCCTTTGAGGACAGCTATTTTTGGAACAATACCCCGAGCGCAGTCCTTTATGAAATGCGTCCTTATGCCAGGTCTGTGGAAGGGGCGGTATTGATAACCGATGTGGAAATGATTGGCTCAAGCAATGCTGGATATTTTTTGGACGGCCTTTTCAGGCTTTGGTGGCAGAAGGATGAAAACAGCCGTTTTGGCTATGTCATCACCCAGATTCAGAAGCTTCCTGAGGCGGAGCCGAATATTTCAGGTATTGAAGCGTCGTCCACATTAATCTCTTATGAGCGTTCAGACAAGTATCAGGTGTCGAATGTGCTTGACCATGATTTGTCAACGGCGTGGGTCGAAGGCGTTGGGGGCTATGGCGAGGGTGAGAGCCTGACACTGACCTTTGATGCTCCGGCCCAGCTTCATGGGATAAAAATTGCGGAGGGCTATCGCAAAAATCAGGCAACCTACGTGGAAAATGGCCAGGTAACAGGTTATCGCCTGGAGTTTTCAGATGGAACATCGATGGATGTTTCCATGGCAGATTATCCTGCGGACGGCAGGCTTGGCAAGAATCCGATTGGAGTGAATGGCTGGGAAACTGCCCTTGCAACAGACAGCAGGGATTGGCAGGACTGGGAAGCTGTGGCGTCAGGCTTTGACTTTATTTCCTTTGGCCGTGAAGTCACAACAGATTATATAAAGCTTACAATTCTTACAACAGAGCCGGGAACCTTATATGAAGATACATGCATTACAGAAATCCAAGTGTATTAATAATGCCGCAGATGTAAACGTAATAACGCTTTTTGCTATGTAGCTGACGGTAACAGCTCATCTGGCTGAATTGTTACGGCTGGTGATGGCAAAATGGATTTTTAGGTTGACAAATATTTTCCTTTGTCATACAATAACCCATAAGCGGCGATGAAAGGGAATAGTACGCGGTTTTGGCCATTCACAGAGAGAAAATCCGAGGGTGAGAGATTTTTATGGACAGCAGCGGAACCGGCCCCGGAGCTTCATGCGAGGAGTATGGCGTAAACCGGCGTTAACGGTAAAATGAGAGAGCCGTAGCTTAAGGAAATCATGTGCTTTTATGGCGTATTGCCAAAGGCTGCATTGTACACATGGCGTCCTGTTTGTACTGGCTAATAAGGGTGGTACCGCCGAAGTAAGGAATAGCTGAGCTGCTGTTTACAGCGTATCTGTGAACAGTAACATAGATGCCTTTCGGTCCCTTTGCTCTACCGGATTTTCGGAGAGCGAGGGGAACCGGAAGGCTTTTTATTTAACAGGAAACTCATGCTTCCGTTTGTCTCATATTGTAATAGAAGGGAGATTTTGATATGGCAAAGGATAAGAAGTTAGTAGAAGCCATCACATCGATGGAGGAGGATTTTGCAAAATGGTATACAGATGTGGTGAAGAAGGCTGATTTGATGGACTATACAAGCGTTAAAGGATGTATGGTATTTAAACCGGCCGGATATGCCCTCTGGGAAAATATCCAGCATGAGCTGGACCGCAGATTTAAGGAAACAGGCGTAGAAAATGTTTACCTTCCTATGTTTATTCCTGAGAGCCTGCTTCAGAAGGAAAAGGATCATGTGGAAGGCTTTGCGCCCGAGGTAGCCTGGGTGACTCACGGAGGCTTAGAGCCGCTTCCAGAGCGTATGTGCGTAAGACCTACATCAGAAACACTGTTCTGTGATTTTTATGCTAAAGAGATTCAGTCCTACAGAGATTTGCCTAAAATTTATAATCAGTGGTGTTCCGTTGTGCGCTGGGAAAAGGAAACCCGCCCATTTTTGCGCTCCCGTGAATTTTTATGGCAGGAGGGCCACACCGCCCATGCCACAGCACAGGAGGCGGAAGAAAGGACTGAGCAAATGCTTCACCTTTATGCGGATTTCTGCGAGGAAGTATTAGCAATTCCTGTAATCCGCGGCAAAAAGACGGATAAAGAAAAGTTTGCCGGTGCTGAGGCAACCTATACGATTGAAGCGCTTATGCATGATGGAAAAGCGCTCCAGTCGGGTACAAGCCATAATTTTGGCGATGGATTTGCCAAGGCTTTTGGTATTCAGTATACAGATAAAGAAAATAAATTGCAGTATGTACATCAGACATCCTGGGGAATGACGACCCGTTTGATTGGCGCTATTATTATGGTTCATGGCGACAACAGCGGTCTTGTTCTTCCTCCGAAGATTGCTCCGGTTCAGGTAATGATTATTCCTGTAGCCCAGCACAAGGAGGGCGTTCTTGATAAGGCTTACGAATTAAAGAACCGCCTTAAAGATATACGCGTCAAGGTAGACGCTTCTGAGAAAAGCCCGGGCTGGAAATTCTCTGAGGCAGAGATGCGCGGAATACCTGTCAGAATTGAAATCGGACCAAAGGATATTGAGGCGAACCAGGCAGTGCTTGTCCGCCGGGATACCCGCGAAAAGCAGGTCGTTTCTCTGGACGATCTTGAAAGCGCCGTTGCACAGACCTTAGATGCTATGCAGACGGAAATGCTTGAACGGGCAAGAGCACACCGTGACAGCCATACTTATACGGCGGTAAATTATGAAGAGTTTAAGGAAACAATTGCCAATAAGCCGGGCTTTGTAAAAGCTATGTGGTGCGGCGACCAGGCCTGTGAGGATAAAATTAAGGAAGAAACAACAGCAACCTCCAGATGTATGCCATTTACCCAGGAGCATATTTCAGACGTATGCGTATGCTGCGGCAAGCCTGCTAAGGCCATGGTTTACTGGGGAAAAGCTTATTAAACAAAACTGTGTTAAAACGTAACCATTTGGCCATTTGCGAGGTTCTAAAGGCAACCGTTTGCCACTTACCATTCGCAAAGCCGCACTAACGCGCTTTTGGACGATTTGTGGCTGCCATTGCTCATAATGGCGCTCCTTTAAGCCGGGCACAATTAGCAGAAAGTAGCGTAAGCACGCTTTTACCGAACCTCCCGGCTGGCTGAATTGTTAATGATTGTTCACGGATTTTTGTGAGCAGTAACAACTGTGTTACTGTTCAGGCCAGTTTCAAATACTTTGATCTTCCCGGCGTAAGAACATGATTCAAGGGTTCGCGGACTCTTTTTGCGCGAAACAACGAGCCAAACTAGGGAGCTTGCTCACCAGCTTGGCAACTGACGCGACCTGTTGAAGCGAAGAGTCAACAGGTTAGAGGCAAAAGTTCCAAATGAGTCTGCGAAAGTAACTGTTTACAGGGCACCTGTGAACAGTTATACAACTGTTATACCCAAAGCCTAATTCTTTCATAAAGAGTTAGGCTTTTTTGTTATATGATGGTATAATATCCACATAGTGGATATTATACCGCGCCTTTCGCGCGGTGAGCGCAAGCGAACCTTCCATTGCGCGAAAGTGCGCATAGCAGGCGGAGCCATATTATGGACGCAGTGCGGCCATAATATAATATCCACATAGTGGATATTATACCGCGCCTTTCGCGCGGTGAGCGCAAGCGAACCTTCCATTGCGCGAAAATACGCATAGCAGGCGGAGGAAACACGATGCTTTACGAGATTATTGACGGAACCGTGACGGTGGGCCAGGAAACGGTGCTTCGTCACATTCATTTTGAAATCCATGGAACAGAGAAAATTGCGGTGGTGGGAAGAAACGGCGCAGGAAAAACAACGCTTCTTCGGCTGATTGGCGGAGTGCTTTCTCTGGATCGTGACGATCATAGAAATGGCCCTGGTATCCGGTGCAGCAGGACGCCGACCGTAGGGCTGCTTTCCCAGAATGTATTTGAAAATACAGAGCAGACTGTCGAGGAATACATGAAGGAGGGCTGCATAGAGCTTGAAAATTATTCCCGGGAAATGTACGAATACGAAAGAGAGTTTGATAAATTATTTACAGGCTTAGGCTTTTTTATGGCAGATAAGCAAAAACGAATCAGGGAATTTTCCGGGGGCGAGCGGACAAAGCTTGGCTTCATACGGCTGTTTTTGCAAAAGCCAGATATTCTTTTGCTCGATGAGCCTACGAACCACCTGGATATAGAAGCTGTGGAATGGCTCGAACAATACATGAAAGGCTATAATAAGGCGGTTGTTATGGTCAGCCATGACCGCTTTTTCCTGGATCAGACGGCGGAGGTTGTGTATGAATTGTCGGAAGGCAAGCTATACCGTTATCCGGGAAACTATACAGCGTACCGGGAAGAAAAGCAGAAGCGGCAGGCAAGGGCATTAAAGGCCTATGCACGCCAGCAGGATGAAATCGCGCGGCAAAATGTCCTGATTGAGCGGTTTAAGCATAAGCCTAAAAAGGCTGCTTTTGCAAGATCAAGAAAGAAAATGTTAGAACGCATGGAAAAGCTTCCAAAACCTGCAGCCGACGAATGTCATTTATTTACAGGCGATATAATACCGGAGCTTATGGGCAGCAAATGGGTTTTTGAGTGTGAGCATCTAAAAATCGGTTACGAAAGGCCGCTGCTTGAACTGACCTGGCGCATACGCCGCGGGCAGAAGATCGGCCTGATTGGCCCAAATGGAGCGGGAAAAACCACATTTTTGAAAACTGTTGTGGGAAAGCTGGCGGCTTTATCTGGCAGGCAAAATTTAGGAAATGATATTACTGTCGGTTATTTTGACCAGCACAGCGCTCAGATTGATTCGGAAAAAATGGTAGCGGACCATTTCCATGACCAATTTCCTTCAATGTCAGAAAAGGAGGTACGCCAAACTCTGGCGGCCTACCTTTTCGGGGGCGCTATGGCCTCCCGGAGAGTGAAAGATTTATCCGGCGGGGAAAAGGCCCGGCTGGTGCTTTGTGAGCTTTTGTGTGCCCGGCCGAATTTTCTTGTGCTTGACGAGCCGACAAACCATATGGACATACCCGCGCGGGAAACTCTGGAATCTGCTTTTTTAG
>JAGZDD010000045.1 GCA_018369015.1 Clostridiales bacterium
ATGGCTCCGCCTTGTATGCGTACGTTCGCGCAGAGGAAAGCTCCCTTCGCTCGCCGCGCGAAAGACGCGGTATAATGTCCACTTACGTGGACATTATACCATTATAGCAAATAAAGTGCAAACAATAATTATGCAGTATTGGAATAAAAAACGAATAAAATATTATTTCACGGCAGCTATCTGTAAGTGGTGACAGCGGCTGGCCAATTCTGTTTTTTTCTTCCTAAACAGCCTGTTTAGGCCTAAATTACATTTTGTACCGCTGACATCACAGGTTTTGGGCTAGTGCTGGCAAAACCGACAGAAATACATTTTTTGTAAAAATATGCAAAAAGAGTGCATAATCAACCGAAATATCTGACAAACACTGCCAAGCCTTTCGGCTGCTTATGCACTCTATACTTACCGCTATCCGGAAGCTTTATTCAAAATGAACAACAATCCCTTTTTCGTCAGATTCCATGGCAGCTTCCATGACCCGAAGGACACGAAGTGCATGTTCTCCGGTAACAATCTGGTCAGCTTTGCCTGCGCATGTATCAACAAAGTTTGAGTAAAGCTCATTTCTGTCAAAATCAACTTCTGGCAGAGGAATTTCTTCCACAGAATTGCCCTGTCGCGGAGCCATAGTTTTTGTCAGGCCCGCTCCGGCAAGAATCGGTGTCGTATCTTTATCTTCCCAGCTCTTTAACCGAAGCATTTTTCCTTTGCAGCTCCAGTCATCAATCGTAGCGCTGCCATCGGTTCCAAAAATTGCCCAAAGAGGAAGGTTAATGAAATGGCATGTACCCACCTCAAGGACAGCGGTCAAGCCGCTTTCAAAAGTAATATGCATCTTAAAGCCGTCGTCACATTCTGCATTTGTAATATGTGTACAGGAGCAGAAAATCTTTTTAATTTTTTCCGGCACCATTACAAGAAGACGGTCAATAATATGAACGCCCCAGTCAAGCATCATGCCGCCGCCATATTCTTTAACGCCGCGCCAGTCGCCCGGGATACCGCGGGAACCCATAATACGGCACTCAATATTAAAGGTTTCGCCAAGAAGCTTCTCATCATAAATCTTTTTAATAATGCGGTAATCCTCATCCCACTCACGGTTTTGCCGTGGATAAAAAACTTTGCCTGTTTCTTTAGCAACTGCAAGTACATCCTCTAAATCTTTACTTGTAATCATTACAGGCTTTTCACATAATACATGCTTTCCTGCACGCATTGCGCGGATCGCCATATCTTTATGGAGATGATTTGGCGTTGCAATTAAAATAGCGTCCACCTTTTCATCGGCAAGCATTGCCTCATAGCTTTCGTAATTATAGTAGCCGCGTTCTGCCGCCCACTGCTGACGGGCAGGGTCAATATCATAAATGCCGGCTAAAGCCATTTTCTTGGAAATATCTGTGTTATGTTCCCCCTCAAATGCCGTTCCATCCGCATCATTTCCATTCCAGATAGCATTTCCAGTTCCACTTGCAATTGCGATGGCATGTCCGCCGCCCATACCGCCGCAGCCAACAATACCAATGTTCATTAAGTCGCTCATGTTTCTTCTCCCTTCTTATATCATCATTTTTACGATAAACATTCATGCCGCGCTGCGCGCGGCTCTACCACGCATGAAAGCCGATTGCTCTGCGTTCCATGTTTATTTTATTGCATTGTCACAAAAAAATCAATGTCTGTTCGGGAAACTTACAAAAAATCAACAATATTTGACGGTTTTGACACAATTCATGGCTCATAGTTCCACAGGTCTGCATAGCATAACTCCGACTCAATGCAGCTTTTGCGCACTAGAAGGCTCACTGTACGAAAAACGCAGCATAATGTCTGCTCATGCAAGCATGGCAGACACTTTCCCCGCTATGATAGTAACAGCTCAGCCGAGCCAAACTGTTACCTATGATGCCATGGCCGCAGGCGGCCATGATATGGCTCCGCCTTGGTATGCGTACTTTCGCGCAACGGAAGGCTCGCTTACGGTCTACGCCCTGCTTCGTCCGGCGCAAGACGCGGTATAATGCCCACTTTGTGGACATTATACCATACCAGAAAGTTTTTCCCGCAGAATTTCGTAGAAGGTTCGGTCGGTCACTTTAATAAGGTGTACACGCTGGCGTGCACGGTGAATTTCAATGCTGTCGCCGGACTCCAGTTCGACAACAGTCTGGCCGTCGTAAGTCACAAGAGCTTCCTCCGGCTGGGATTTTCGCCGCCTTCCTATCTCAATACGGATTTTATCCCCAGGGGAAACAACAATACTGCGGGCGGTCAGGGAATGGGGGCAGATAGGGGTAATAGCCATCAGCTCGGTTTCCGGAAGAACGACCGGCCCCCCGGCGGACAGATTGTAGCCGGTGGAACCGGTGGGCGTGGAAACAATGACCCCATCTCCCGCATAATCCCCTGCAAGCACATCATTAATGTATACCCGGGTTTCTACAAGCCGCGAAAAACCGGAACGGGTGACAATAATATCGTTGAGCGCCAATGCCTCACTTGTTTTTTCCCCATGCTTAACAACCACCCCCTTAAGCATCATCCGGTGTTCAATCTGGTACTGATTGGCCATAAGCTTATCAAGCCCCTCATAAACCTCCTCTTTTTCGAGAGCTGTCAAAAAACCTAATGTACCAAGGTTCACTCCCAAAATAGGAATATTATCTTCTACTAAATCCAGAGCCGTATGGAGCAGCGTTCCATCCCCTCCCAGCACAATAATGCATTGGGTGTTTGGAGGGATAGGCCCGTCAAGAGGCGTTGCGCACTGGCATCCCTTGCTTTTTAAGTACTCCCGGATCTGTTCCGTATTTTTGTAATCAATGTCTTTTTCCTGGTTCGTTATAATATAAAATTTATCCATGGGCTTTATCCAATACTTCATGGGCTGTCCTGACAACAGCCTCCACATCCACGGGCAGGGTACCCTTTTGTCTGTCTCCATCGGCACAGCCTTCTGTACCAGGGATATTCCGGCAATCCGCCTGTGCTTCTGCCCCGTCTGAGCCGCCAGACGCGGGTCCGTCATTTTTTTGTATATAAATAAGATATTCAATATTGCCCTCCGGCCCTTTGACCGGAGAAAAGTCCAAATTCAAAATGTCAAAGCCAATCTCAAGCACATGTCCGGCGATTTTATGAATGACCTCCTCGTGGACAGATGGATCACGGACAACGCCTTTCTTCCCTACCTTTTCCCGCCCTGCTTCAAACTGAGGCTTAATCAGGCAGACCATACGGCCCCCCGGTCTTAAAAGTGTCCGCGCCACAGGCAGCACTTTTGTCAGAGATATAAAAGAAACATCAACAGAAGCAAAATCCAACGGCTCACCAATCTCCTCAGGCGTCACATAGCGTATATTTGTCTTTTCCATGCATACAACCCGTTCATCCTGACGCAGCTTCCAGGCAAGCTGTCCGTAACCTACATCCACAGCAAAAACCTTCCTGGCGCCGTTTTGCAGCATACAGTCGGTAAAGCCTCCCGTAGAGGCTCCTATATCCATGCATACGCAGCCGCCGACATTGACGCCAAACACATCCATAGCCTTCTCAAGCTTTAAGCCTCCCCGGCTGACATACTTTAATGTCGGCCCTTTAATTTCGATATGGGCTTTTATTTCGTCAAAGGATGCCCCGGCCTTATCCTCCCGCTCGCCATTGACAAAAACATTGCCGGACATAATCATCGCCTTGGCCTTCTCTCTGGACTGGGCCAGCCCGCATTTTACTAAAAGTACATCTAAACGTTCTTTCATAGTTTTTCAATTTCCTCTATTATCTTTTCTGTCACAGACGCACTGTCAAGCCCCATGCTTTCCTTAAGCACATCCACGTTGCCATGCTCCACATAGACATTGGGAATACCTATGGTAACAATCCGCGCCCAAAAGCTTTCCGGCGCATTTTCGATAAAACGGTTCAGACAGGCCGACACGCCTTCCCCAAAACCGCCGCGCAAAATATTTTCCTCCAGGGTGACAATAAGTCTGTGGGAACCGGCCAACCCCCGGATCAGTTCCTCGTCTATGGGCTTTATAAAACGCACATTGACTACTGTCGGGGTAATACCCTTTATCAAAAGCTTTTCTCTCACCGCATCGGCCACCTGCACCATACTTCCCACAGCTAACATGGCTACCTGGCTGCCCTTATACAAAACTTCGCTCTTTCCATACTCAATAGGCGCGCGGAAATTTTTAAGGCCGCCGTAGGCTTCCCCCCTGGGATAGCGAATCGCCAGCGGGGCGTTAAAGCTTTTGGAAAACTTAAGCACATCGAAAAGCTCATATTTATTTTTCGGGGCAAAGACGTTCATACCAGGGATTGAGGATAAAAATGAAAGATCTAAAATCCCCTGATGTGTTTCCCCGTCGGCGCCCACAATCCCGGCCCGGTCGATACAAAAAACAACCGGATGCTGGGGAAGACAGACATCATGGATCATCTGGTCATAAGAACGCTGCAAAAAGGACGAATAAATCGCCACATAAGGCTTCATTCCCGCCGCGGCAAGCCCTGCTGCAAAGGTTACGGCATGCTCCTCGGCAATACCTACATCAAAAAAGCGCTTTGGATACTGTTTACTAAATTTATGCAGCCCCGTACCATAAGGCATTGCCGCACATACACCTACAATTTTCTCATCCTCTGCCGCCATGCGCAGCATTGTTTTTGAAAAAACCTGGGTATAAGACAGAGCGCCGCCCTGCTTTAGGGGCTGCCCGGTCACAACGTCAAATTTATCTACGCCATGATATGCCGAAGGGTCCTCCTCCGCCGGTTCATAGCCTTTACCTTTTTTTGTAATGACATGGACAAGGACGGCCTGGCGCTTTCTTTTTGCCGCCGAAATCACCCGTATAAGCTGCCCAATATCATGCCCGTCCACTGGCCCCATATAGTCAATCCCAAGATCCTCAAAAAAGCCCCCGGGCATTAAAAGCTGTTTTATAGAGTCCTTTGAACGCTTGACGCCTTTGGCCACACTCATACCGATCTTTGGAATCCGGCGCAGCGCCGCCTCCACATCCTCCTTAAAATCAATATAAGACTCATTGATCCGTATATCATTAAGGTATTTCGACACACCGCCGACATTTTCAGATATGGACATTTTATTATCATTTAAAATAATAATAAAATTAGTATCCATGCGTGCCGCGTTATTCAGTGCCTCATAAGCCATCCCTCCGGTCAGGGCACCGTCGCCGATGACTGCCACAACTGTATAATCCTTGCCAAGAAGATCCCGCCCTCTGGCATAGCCTAAAGCCGCTGAAATGGATGTAGAGCTATGGCCTGTATCAAAGGCATCGCACTCGCTTTCACGGGTTTTAGGGAAGCCGCTAATCCCCCCGTAAGTCCGAAGGCCGGCAAAATCATCCTTGCGGCCAGTAAGTATTTTATGGACATAGGATTGGTGGCCTACATCCCATATAATTTTATCCTCAGGGAGGTCAAGACATAAATGCAGAGCCATCGTCAGCTCTACCACCCCCAGATTTGATGCCAGATGGCCGCCAGTCTGGCTAATACTCCCCAAAAGAAACTCCCGGATCTCGCAGGCAAGCTGGTCATACTGCTGGGGCGGCACATCTTTTATGTCATTAGGATGGCGAATACTGTCTAAAAGCTTTGTCATATTCATACACCTGTTTCTTTTATTTTTCATAACTATTCAGCCATGCGGCTGAGGGTGGCAGGCTTTTGCGCAAGACATCCTGTGGATGTCTGCCCTGCGCCGGCCGAAGCTGCATAGCATGGCTGAACAGACTAGGTTATTATTTTTCTCTATGGATCAGCCAGAGGATTAGCTCTTTAAGAAATGGATTGCTGCCGCAAAGCCCCATATCCTCCAAAAGCTTTACAGCCTCCATGGACAAGCTTAATACCCGGCTTTTAGCTGCCTCCATACCCGCGAGTGCCACATAGGTCGTTTTCTCATTTTTTTCATCACTTCCTACCGGTTTTCCAAGCATTTCAAAATTACTTGTCACATCCAAAATGTCATCCTGGATCTGAAAGGCTATGCCAATAGCGTCCGCCGCCTGACTCACCTTCTTTATTTTTTCCTCATCAGCCCCGGCAAGCACAGCCCCGATCATCATGGCGCATTGGATCAGTGCGCTTGTCTTATTTGTATAAATAAACGTCAATACATCCAGGTCAAGAGGCTGGCCGCTGCGCTCCACATCCACAACCTGGCCGCCGATCATTCCATAAATGCCCGGCTTTTTCCCAAGGATCGCCATAGCCCTGGCAACCTTTGGAAGTTCCTCCGGTCCGGCTAAAAGCAGCGCCCCGGCCGCCGTTTCATAGGCATAATTTAACAGCCCGTCACCGGCAAGAATGGCCATAGCTTCCCCGTAAACCACATGGGTCGTTTTTCTTCCTCTGCGGTAATCATCATTATCCAGAGCCGGGAGGTCGTCATGGATCAGGGAATAGGTGTGTATCATTTCAATCGCCGCCATAAAAGGCTCCAAAAGCTCCTGACGGGCTCCGCCAAAGGCCCTGGCACATTCAGACATAAGCATGGGCCTCAGACGCTTCCCGCCGGCATTGACAGCATAATTCATTGCCTGAAAAACCGTTTTCTGATACCCTTCCTCTTTAGGCATAAATTTTTTTATCACTGCCTCGATATGCCGGGCTCTTTCCTGAATCTGTTCATCAAAACTCATTTGGATCATCCTCTGTTTTTAACTCGATTATTTTCTTTTCTACCTTATCGATAGAATCATTGCAATATTTTAAAAGCTTTACGCCCTGCTGATAAAGCTTCAGTGACTCATCCAGCGTCACATCAGGATTTTCCAGAGCTGCGATCGTTTCTTCAAGCTCCTCAAATGCTGTTTCTAATGTTTTTGCCTTCGCCATGGGCGTTCCTCCTTAATTTTGTTGTTTTTATGACGCTGGCTTTGATATCGCCGTCAGCAACACTGACCGTCAAAATATCGCCTGCCGAAACGTCTTCAACGCTGCGTACAAGCTGCCCTTTCCCGGACATAACGCAGGCATATCCGCCAGAAAGCCGGGCAAGCGGCGACAAACCAGAAAGCCGCTCTAAATATAGATCCCTCTCATGCTTCTTTCGCTCAAGGACACGGTTTGCAAGCCCCGACAGCCTCTCTTCCATATCCATAAGCCTCAGACGCTTCTCCCTCACCTGGCTTTTGGGGCTTAAATGGGAAAGGCGCAGACGGTACTGCTCCAAATATTGCCGGTGAAGATGCACCTTGCCAATTAAAAGCTGGTCAAGCTTGTCCTCCATATCCGATAAATTGGCAAGCAAAACCCGGACGTCCGGAACCGCCAGCTCGGCAGCAGCCGACGGCGTAGGCGCCCTTAAATCAGCCACAAAATCGGCAATAGTTATATCCGTTTCATGGCCCACCGCAGAAATCACCGGAGTTTGGCAGTCAAAAATCGCTTTTGCCACACTTTCCTCATTAAATGCCCACAAATCTTCTATAGAACCGCCGCCCCGGCCGACAATAATCGTGTCAACTCCGTAAGCGTCAAGCGCCTTTATTCCTCTAACAATCGTCGGCGCCGCCCCCTGGCCCTGCACCGTAGCCGGATAAAGCACAAGCTGTATGAAAGGGTTCCGTCTCGATGAAATATTGATAATATCCTGGATCGCCGCCCCAGTCTTGGCTGTCACAATCCCAATCTTTTTCGGATAGGACGGGATCTTTTTTTTGTGCGCCGCGTCAAAAAATCCCAGTGTTTCCAGCTTTTTTTTCAGCGCCTCAAACCTCTGCCAAAGCTGCCCCTGACCGTCCAAATCAATTTGCCTTGCATAGAGCTGGTACTTGCCGTCCCGCTCATAGACGCTGACACTTCCGTAAACAACGACCTGCTGCCCCTCCAAAAGCCTGAAGGAAAGCCCCTGACGCTGACCGGAAAACATAACGCAGGCCAGAGCGCTCCCCCGGTCTTTTAAAGTAAAATAAATGTGTCCCGAGGTATGATACTTACAGTTGGACACTTCCCCCCGGACATAAATATTATTAAGCCCATAATCACTCACAAAAAGCTGCTTTATATACTGGTTGAGCGCCCCAACAGAATAAATCTCTCTTTTCATAAAAACCTCTATAATCTTTTGGCCAACGATAACTGTGGATAGTAACCAACTGATACAGCCGCCGATCGCAGCTTACTATCTCAGGCCAGCTTCGCAAGAATACCGTTGACAAAAGATGGGGATTCATCGCTGCCATAGCGCTTTGCCAGCTCTACAGCCTCATTAATAGCCACTCCTGTCGGAACCTCATCGTCATAGAGCATTTCAAAAAGCGCCAGACGGATAATCGTCAGATCCACCTTGCCCATACGTCCGGTCCTCCAGCCTGTGGCAACATCATTGACCTTACCATCAAGTTCTTCAAGCTTTTCAATGATATGCTTTACCTTTTCAAGTATGTATTCCGCATCCACGCCTTCCGGCTCCGCAAGGTGCATTGCATAAAGCTGCCCCTGCTCATCCATCTCCTCGCGTCCAAAAAATTCTGCGCGGAACAAAAGTCTAAAAATATGTTCTCTTAACTCTCTTCTGCTCATCAAAATTCCTTTCCTTATTCCTGCCGTGCTTCCCACGGCATCAAGTTATCCCCTTGCGGGATTTCCTTATTCCTGCCGTGTTTCTCACGGCATCAAGTTATCCCCTTGCGGGATTTCCTTATTCCTGCCGTGTTTCTCACGGCAGCAGGCACATATAAAAGTAGCTGACCGTCACAAAAAATGAAGACAGTCAGCTACTACATCGTTACAGTTTACTTACCAACTATTTATCATTTTCCAGGTTCACATCAGCAACTCGAATATTTACTTCGGAAACATTAAGGCCGGTCATGGTCTCAATGGCATTTTTCACTCTTTCCTGTACAGCTTTGGATACTTCCGGGATACTGTAGCCATACTCAATGTTGATTCCCAGATCCACGGAAAGTGATTCCTCGCCAACATCAATCTTTACACCCTTGGACAGGTTCTTCTTGCCGAGCTTTGCCACAAGCTCGTTCGTAATATTCCCTGCCATGGACGCAACGCCCTTAACCTCCGTTGCGGCAAGGCCTGCAATGATCGTAATAACCTCATCCGAAATTCTTACATTCCCGGCAATGCCATCGTCCTGGATACGGTAAGTACTTCTGTCCTCCTGCTCTTTTGCCATATCAATAACCTCCTGCTGTATTAAGTCCCCGGAAGGCAAAACCTGCCGGGGATTATGTTCGTTTATAGTTAGTTACATCATATATCGCGCATGAAAGCCAGATAGCTCCGTGCCTGCGGCACTCCCTCAATCATGCCCCAAAGTATGTCTACGTTCCACTTCGGTCGGCGCTAAACGCGTGTCACAGGCACGCAGCGCCGCACTTTCCGTTGCCTGACGGTAACTCGTGCTCATATTTTGGGGTTATCAAATGTGCATACACAGGGTCAAGTAAACTTGCCCCTGTGCCTGCCCACTTGATAGCTTTCATAGTAAACATTATAACAAATTTTGTGCTTTTTGAAAAGCTTTTATTCACTTTTCAATGTTGTAATTACAATTTTATCCGTCGTACATTCCGTCTTGCGGGTAACAATGTCTTCGACCTGAGCCTTCTGCGCGTCTGTGAGGGTCGGGAGGCAAATAACAACATCTACGCTTTCCTCATTAATGCTTACGACAGAATTGGCAAAACCTTTAGCCTCAAGCATTGTTTCTGCGGCCAGCTCTTTTTCGGCTATATTTGTTAAATTCATCAAATCATTGGTCGCCTGCTCTTTAATATCCGCAGCCACATTTTCATTGTCAATCACCTGCTGAAGCGTTTCTTTATTTTTCGAGCGGGTCTGTTCTCTGGACAGCCGGGCTGCGGAACAGAAATTGACCGCTGCTGATGAATTCGTGCTTGTAAGTACAGCCTCGCCGATGTCATCCACATTGCCTATATCATCCTCGCTGGCAACATCTGAAGTTTCCGAAGCCAGGGCATCGCCGCTTTCCATAACCTGGCTTAAGTCCTCTTCCGGGGCCACATCGACATCAATCAATGTATCCTCCCCGTCATTTATTTCACCCTCAGCAATGTTGCCAAGGTCATCCACATTTTGGGTCACTGCCCCAACACTGCCGTCTTCCTTCGTGGTTGTCACTTTATCTGCCGTAAAATTCAGATACCCGGCGACAATGATCATAATGACAAGAGATGTAATGATGACCTGATTTTTCTTGAAAATTCGTTTCAATTGTTTCCCTCCTGTTAAGATTCCATTTTTACTACTTTAATTTTATGCACAGGAAGATTAAATAGAACGCTCACTGCCTGAGTTATTTCGTCAACCACGTATTCATCGTCCGCTCCGGGTGCCACGACAACCACGCCTTCGATTTCAGGTACAAGCTCTTTAATTATATACGGCTCGCCATCATCTGTTCCGGATGCTGTGTTCCCATACAAAGAGGTTTCTCCATAGCTGCTCTCATCCGTCACCCGGGTGCCTCCGCTGCTGTCATTTTCAGTCACTTTAGACGCTGTTTTATTCACATCCTTACCGACAACCTTTTCCCGGGTAGCCCGGGCGGTGATCATTACCTCAACATTTCCCGCGCCTTCGACCTTCGACAGCAAAGCCTCAAGCCGCTCCTTAGCATCGGCCACATAATCCTCAAGTGTCTGCCCTTCACTTAAATTGCCGGTTCCAAAAGCGGCCAAGCTCTCACCGACGCCATTGGGATTATTTCCATCCCCTCCGCCGGGGTCACTGCTCCCGTAAGACGCGGCTCCCCCAGATGCCGTACTCCCCTCCTTTTTATCAGATACCGGCCAGGCAATCACCAAAATCAAAATTCCGACAAGTACAAGCATCAGCAGGGAACGTTTTTTATCCTTTTTGACATTTTCGCTAAACTTTTTCAGCCATTCACCCATGGCCACCACCCTCCATGGTTATCACAATCTGATTTACAGGAACGCCATAATTTGCCGATAAAAGCTCTTTTAGAGGCAAAAATGCTTCATCCGAAGCTTTATTTTCATTTTCCGCTGCCGCAGGAGGTTCCAAACGATCCACAGTTACAGGCTCTACCTTTTCTACCGGCTCTACCTTTGCCATGCCGCTGTCATTTTGGGCTTCTTCATCACCGGCACTGCCGCTGCCCTCCAAAATACAGTCATCTGCAACGCCCCCAAGTACAAGCCTCACTGCCATGACAGCGCCAAAAGCCTCACTGTCCTTATCTTCCTCTACGTCAACCTCCAAAAAGGCCACCGTATATCCCTCATTTTCCACAAGCGCCTCCATTTGTTCCTTTAGACTCCCTTTATATTGGTCCAGCACCCACGACTCTTTTTGCAGTGCGGCCGCGCTGCCGTCAAAGCTGTCCAGGGAAGCCCCGTCATCAAAAGCCAGGGCATTTTTAAAGCTCTCCCACTGAAAAAAATAATCAACCGAACCGTCCACATTGAAAAGCTTTAGCAGCGGTGAAAAAACAATCAAAATAAAAACCATGCCTGCGGCTGCCCGGATATATTTTTTATAATCCGAATCTGGAAGTATTTCTTCAAGAAGTGTCAGGACAAGAAAAAAAACAACAATATTTTTGACCCATGAAAAAACTGCTTCCATTATCCGCCTCCAATAGCCAGATTTGACGATGAAGCAATCACTGCCAGGGAGAGTACAAAAAGCAGGATAGCCGCTCCAACAGCCATCAAAAGTAAAATCACACTGTCTGCTGTAATATGGATACATTCCACAATGCGCTCGTCCGATACTGGCTGGATCACCGCCTCCGCCACTTTATACATCAGGGCAATCACCAACAGCTTTATCAGAGGGAGGGCGCAGATAATGAGAATAACGATAAGTCCTCCCACGCCTATGGCATTTTTTATAAGCACCCCTGAACCGATCGCCGTTTTCGCCGCAACATTCAGGGCGCTTCCAATTCCTGGAATCACGGAAGACAGCTTCATAAATGCTGAATTTTTAAAAGAGTCAAATGCCGGAAGGACCATACCCTGAATAATATTCAGGCCAAGCGTCAGTCCAAGCATTGTTTTTAGTGACCATGAAATAACTGTCCGTATAAGCTCGCATAGTTTGGACATGTAATTTTCTTTGGAAATATGATTGGCCAATGAAAGAAGCATGTACACCTGAATGAGTCCTAAAAGCATATGGCAAATGAGCCAGTCTACTGCCGTAATAGCCATCGCCGTCACCGCATAAAAACCGGAAGCGCTGGCCGCCCCCGAAGCAAAAGCAATCGCTGTGCAAAAGGCGGGAAGAAGGGCGCTCATAAAGTCCACAAGAAACCCAAGCATCCCCGAGGCTATACTAAATGCCGCCAAAAAAGAGGTCAAAAGCAGTGAAAATAAAATAATATAGGTCATGTAAAAGCCTGTAGCCGCCACATAATTTTTAGCAAAGGCCACTGAAAAATTGGTAAATACGGCACCGATCACCGCAATACCAATAATCTGCAAAAGCGCCTCCCGGTTCGTGTCAATTTCCAGAAAAATATGTTCATAAACATATTTGCCGATACTTTCCAGTGTCATTTCCAGATCCCCGGAAAAAAGCTGGGCAACAATATCTGAAAAGGACACTGTGTAGCCGGAGGCTGCCTCGTCAATAATACTTTGTATATCCCCGTAATCGCCGCCCTCCAAAGGATTTGCGGCAGCATTTTCCCCGCTGCCAGGAGCTTCGGCCCCGTAAAGCTTAACCCGGCCAAGAAAAAATGCGGCTATTAGCGCAAAAATTGCGGCGGCGGCCCATTTCCCAAATTGATATTTTCTTTGCTTCATAATCATAAAAAGCTTCCCACAATGTCAAGAAGCGACATCAAAATCGGCATACTCATTACAAGTATCGTAAGCTTCCCTGCAACCTCAATCTGTGAGGCTATTGCCGAATATCCGGCGTCTTTGCACAGCGATGATGAAAATTCACATACATAGGAAACGCCGATCACCTTGATAAGAATACCGATATATTGATGATTAATGGAAATAAAGCCGCCAATCTGCCGGATGACTTCAATAATCGTTTCCAGCTTGACAAGAATAAATGTAAAAATAATCCCTCCCGCAGCAAGGCTTATAAAGCTGGAATATTCTCCTTTAATCTGTTTAAACCCTAAGGCCAGTATGACTGCGCATATCCCCAGTATGGCTACCTTAAACAAAGTCATTCCATCACCTTCCTACAAGGCAAAAAGCTGACGAATGGTTTCAAATAATTCATAAATATAAGGAACGATCCACAAAAGGACAAGAATCAGACCGGCCAGACTAATCATAAAAGCATGTTCATCCCGCCCGGAATGTTTCAAAATCTGGCCAAGGATTGTCACCAGAATACCAACGGCGGCTATTTTAAAGATTAAGCTGATGGTCATACCATTCCTCCCGCAGCGTTTTAGATGTAACTATTCAGCCATGCCATCTCGGATTTGCGCAGCTAATGCTGCTAACCGCCGCCAACAAGGCTAAATCCTCGATTCGGGCTAAGCGCCCTATGTCTGAGGCGGATAAAACTCTCTGCAAGCCAGCTTGCGCCAAAGTTTGTCCGCCTCAGCCGCATGGCTGAATAGTTACTTTCAGATAAACAGGATCACAACAAAAACACCGCCAAGCACCCACAAACCGCCATAAACCTTTTTCTGGCTGCTAAGCTCACCGCCAAGCTTGTCAATGGTTGTCTGCAATTCGATCCCGAAAAATTCCAAAAATGATAACTGCATTTTTGTGTCATGGCTTCCAAGCGTATCGCCAAGCCTTTGAATCATTTTAAGATCCGAAGCCTTAAGCGGACCTCCGCTTAAATGGATGTCCACATTTTGGGCCCAGACCGATGAAAGCTTTTGCCCCTTGCCCTGACGCAAATCGCTGCTTACATGATAAAAAAAATCCCTGTACACCGGCCCCGCCATCTGGGCGGTATGGGCGAGCATGGCTGGCACCGGCTCTGACATGCAGCGTATTTCCCCACTCATATGAAGGACAAGGCTTTTAAGCTCCGTAAGCGCCCTAAGCCGTCCGGACAGCCCTGTACACATAAAATACCCCATGCCGCAGCAGCCACCCATAATGCAAAGCGCCCCTACCAGCTTAAGAGCGAAGCAAATTACATCCAAAGGCATCAAACACCGCTCCTATACACCCGGCCTTAGAAAGATCTCCCAGCACAACATATCTTTCAAAAAGCCGTTCCTGCACAAGCCTGCGCAGCACAGGCCGGCTCCTGAGATCATCCACAGAGCTTCCATGGACCGTGGCAATCAGCTTACAACCGCAATTAATAACATACTCTATAGCCTCTAAGTCCTGCCGGCTCCCAACCTCGTCTACCGCAATAACCTGGGGTGACATGGAACGGATCAGCATCATCATTCCCTCAGCTTTGGGGCAGCAGTCCAGCACATCTGTCCGTATTCCCACATCATTTTGGGGAACTCCCATATAGCAGGCAGCAATTTCTGAACGTTCATCGACAACCCCCACGTTAATTCCATCCGGGCTTGTGGAAACCTGTCTTATAATATCCCGAAGGATCGTTGTTTTCCCGCAGCGGGGCGGTGAAATAATCAATGTATGATACACGTTCTTTCCTGATTTTATGTAGGGCATGACCCGGTCAGCGCAGCCGGGAATCTGATGGGAAAGGCGGATATTAATAAAAGAAATATATTTAATATTCCTTATTTTTCCATCTTCCAAAACAATTTTCCCTGCGATTCCAACCCGATGGCCGCCCTGTATTGTAATAAAGCCCTGGCGTATTTCATCCTCATAGGCGTACAGTGAATAATCGCTGATATATTCCATTGTTTCCCGGATCTGTTCGTGGGTGACAATAACAGCCTCCTTTGCTTCATTGGAGAATTGGCCGTTTTTCAACAAAAAAGTTTCTCTGTGATTGTAGACGACCATAAGCGGGCCGTTCACACGCAAGCGTATTTCCTGAAGCTTTTCCATATCACAGCTTAGCTGCTCAAAAAAAGGACGCAAAGAAGCAGCAAAAATACGGCATAGCTGAGATTTCTTTGCGTCCATATCCATAATTTGATCCATAACTCTCACCTGCCTGCTTACAGTATATGCAGACAGCTTGTATATAAGAACATTTTAATATGAAAGTTATCAAACGGGCAGATACAGGGGCAAGTTTACTTGACCCTGTGTCTGCACATTTGATAACCCCAAGGTATGAGCACGAGTTGCCTTCAGGCAACGGAAAGTGCGGCGCTGCGTGCCTGTGACACGCGCTTAGCGCCGACCGAAGTGGAACGTAGACATACTTTGGGGCAGGATTGCGAGAGTGCGCAGCACGGAGCAAGCCTGAACTTTCATTTATGGGGATGCCGCCGGACGGCGGCATGTCCGTTTAATATGAAAGTTATCAAGTGGGCAGGCTGTTACAATGTAACAGTTCAGCCCGCGCCATTCGCAAAGCCGCGCTAACGCGCTTTCCGCCGCTTCGCGGCTGGCTGAACTGTTACGTTACAATATTCCAGAAATTTTTGAAGCATATTCCTCCCATGCCTCCCGGTAGAAAGAAAGCTTCTCCTTTCCTTTTTCTGTAATTTTGTAGTAGCGGCGGTTCCTTCCGCCAAATTGTTCATCGTAAGTCATCAGGCACTCATCTTTTTGCAGCCGGCGCAGTACCGGGTACAGCGTCGATTCCGACACTTCAAGCACCGCCCGCACTTCCTGGGTAATTTTGTAGCCATAGGTTCCGCAGTCATCCTTAGAAACAACCGCGAGGACAACAGCGTCTAACAGCGCCGCCCCTGTATTAAATACCATAGATCTATCTCCCTCTTTCCTGTCAAATCGTAACAGTTCAGCCAGCACCATTCGCAAAGCCGCGCAAGCGCGCTTTCCGCCGCTTCGCGGCTGCCTTTGCTCATAACCTGGCGCTCCCTCAGCCGGGAACAACAGGCAAAAAATCATGTAAACACGATTTTTTGCCTGTCATTCCCGGCTGGCTGAACTGTTACGTTAAATCACACACCTAAACGGGGCCAGCAAAACACCTAAAAGCCGGAATACAACCTTTTTCCCAAAGGGAATATCGGCAATTTCCAAATGCTGCGGCGTTTCGTACTCTGAAGCGTTAATCACCCTGCGGCAATCCTTGTGCATCGCCTCCATATATCCGGTCAATTCCTCTGTAATCGGCTCACTCTTAACAACAAGCATCAATTCCGTATCCATATAAGTGCTGCGCAGATCCAAATTATAAGATCCTACAATAGAAATATGGTCATCAATCACAATCGATTTCCCGTGATAGGAATTTCCTCCGTCATATTCATAAATATTAAGTCCAGTTTCTACAATATGCTTTTTATTTTTCAAATAATCGCTGGAGGCGACAAGATTATCCCCATTGGCAACCGAATTAACCATCATCGTCACCTCCGGCACCTGCCGGCAAAGCTCTGTCAGCGTTTCATACATGTACTCATTACACACAGCATAGGGGGTATGAATAATAACCCGATCTTTCGCCGAAGCCATCAGCTCTGAAAGCATATAAAAGACGCGCGGTTCTTTGCCGTAAATTCCAGTCTGCCCAGACAAAAGATGTACGCCCTGGGTCGGCTTTGTCACAGCCTCGTAATCCCAGCTTTCAAAAAGCTTTGGATAATTGGCCTTAAGGGAAATGTACCGTTCTTCCAAAAGCCGGCGCTGTTCTTTGACAGCCTCTTTTTGGGCCAAAGCGTCATCATCGTGAAACGGGCGGCAAACATCCATATTCCAAACAGAATTAAAATAGGCTTCCACCTCATACAAGGAGCTTTGCGTCAAAGAATTGCCCTCACCGGTATCTAAGGACGCATCGTCAGCAAAAGCCCCCTCGCTAGGCAAAGTTCCGGCATTTATACGGCTCCTGGTATTATAAATCAGCATTTCCCGGTCAAAGCTTTTATCGTCGGTTTCATAATCCCCAATAAAATAGTCGAATGTATTTCTTCCGCCAAGAATATAGGCCAGATCATCGGCAATGACATACTTATCATGCATACGGCCCTGGGTTGTCCAGGGAAACCATGGCTGTATCGGATTATAAATACGTATTTCCACATTAGGGTGGGAGGACAGGACATAAAATAAGGGCTTGCCTTCCATACGCAAAAACCCGGAAAAACCATCCACAAGAATTTTTACAGAAACCCCCTCGTCTGCTTTATGTAGGAGAACTGAAAGTAAATCTCTGGTACTCTCTCCGTCTCTCATATCAAAGGTGGATAAAATAATGCGTTCCCTGGCAAGATCCATCAAGCGTATCCGCTCCTCCCAGGCGCTTGTATTCGTTTCCACAAGCATCGCCCGGTCCGGTGAAGCCTCCGGCTCCAAAAGCTTTTCTTTACTAAAGCTTTCCTTAAATTCAGGAGAAACTGACTGATAATGCATAAACGGCGCCAGCGCCCCGGCAATCAGATAAAGCAGCAGTCCGAGTATAAGAAAAACAATCCAATGCTTTTTTATAAACCTTCCAACAGCAAATACGGCGATTTTCAATGCCCTTACCCCTTTCTTTATGTTACAATCGTTCTCATCTGCTTCAGAAAATACCATAGGCTTAAAACAATTAAATGTCAACAAAATCTGCATAATTTATAAAAAGTTTAGAAAAATCCGTTGCAAAAAACAGATTTATTATTTATACTAAAAGGAGCTAATACACAAAGCAATACAAAAGGAGGATTTTATATATATGGTATCAGCAGGTGATTTCAGAAACGGTTTAACAATCGAGTTTGAAGGAAATGTTTATCAGGTTATTGAATTTCAGCATGTTAAGCCAGGAAAGGGAGCAGCCTTCGTTCGTACTAAATTAAAAAACATTAAGAATGGCGGCGTTGTAGAAAAAACGTTCCGCCCTACAGAAAAATGTCCTCAGGCACACATCGACAGAGCAGACATGCAGTATCTTTACAGCGATGGTGATCTCTATCATTTCATGGATGTGGAAACCTACGACCAGATAGCTCTCAATACAGACGATGTTGGCGATGCATTAAAATTTGTCAAAGAAAACGAAATGGTTAAAATGCTTTCCCACAATGGACAGGTGTTTTCTGTTGAGCCTCCGCTGTTCGTAGAACTGGCAATCACAGAAACTGAGCCAGGCTTCAAAGGCGATACAACTACAGGCGCTACAAAACCAGCAACTGTTGAAACAGGTGCTTTAGTTTATGTTCCTTTATTTGTTGAAATCGGCGATGTTATCAAAATTGATACAAGGACCGGCGAATATCTTTCAAGAGTATAATTTTTGCTGCTGATTGAATAAAGCACAGGCAGTACGTACGCCATATAGCAGAAACACGTTTATAAAATGCGTCGGCATTTCTACGTGTGTATGTTATATGGCTTTTTTATAGCAAAAAAACAATTTTTCTAATACGGCACTATTCTCCAGAGAGGAAGCTATTATGGAATATTATTACCGTAGAGATAAACTTCGTTTAGAGGTCCTCGAAGCCCGTGATGAACAAATGCATTTTCATCAGGACATTGAAATACTTTATGTTCTTTCCGGCCAGCTAGAATTATGGATCGACGGCCAGCCAACAATTATGTCAAAAGAAGATGTTCTGATTATTAATACAAATAAACAACATTCCCTGCGAAGTACCGGCAATGTACTTTTTGCTAAATTAACCATTATGTATGAACTTATTAGCGATGTACTAAAAAACATGGCTACAATATTTGTATGTGATTCTACAAAAAGCAAGGATACTTCCTATATTCAGCTTGTAAAGCTCATACAAAGATTATTAAGATGTTATCTGAACAACAAAGGGGATACCGCTGATTTTGCCTATATTTCCCACTGCTACCAGATTCTTGATTATATATGCAAAAATTTTCTTATACGCACTGCCGAGCTTTGGGGCAGCGCCGACAGCGACAAGTATAAACAGCGCTTCCAGCAAATTGATTACTATATACGGGCAAACTACCAGGCCCCTATCAGTATTAACGACCTTTCCCAAAAACTGTTTTTATCGACCGGATATTTATCCAGACTTTTCAAAAAAAGTTATGGAATGAGTTTTTCTGACTATTTATCAAATATGCGGCTTCACCACGCTGTGGAACAGCTGCTTTATACAGACGCTCCCATTACAAAGATCGTTTATGATAATGGATTTTCCAGTGTCGCCGCTTTTGAAAAAATATTTAAAAAAGAATATAACACCACGCCATCCGCCATGCGCCGGCAGACAGCCGGATGCGTCACCGGCGAGTATCCCCTGCTGCCCAAGGAAACAAAAAAGCGCCTTGAACATGCGCTCTCGCAAGCTCCAGATATGCCAAAAATTCCTTTATCCCAGCTCCCAGTTTGCCTATCCGTGAAAAATACAGAGCCTCTTAAACGAATCTGGAATAAAATTATCAATATAGGAAGCGCCCAGGATATGCTGCGTTCCGAGGTACAGGAGCATATTTTGTTATTAAAAGCTTCCCTTGATTTTACTTATGCCCGCTTTTGGAATCCTTTTTCTAAAGAAATGTTCATTGATATTAACGCTCCGGGCCATCAATACAACTTTTCACGGCTGGACGCTGTTTTTGATTTCCTTCAAAAAATTAATATGCTCCCTTTTATTGAGCTGGCAGTCAAACCCAAAGTCGTTAATAAATCCGCCAAACAGTCTGTTATTTATGAATTGTTTGATGATATACAATCTATTGGAAACTGGCAGGCGCTTATGGAGGCCTTTCTCCACCACATTGTCGCCCGGTATGGCCGCAGGCAGGTGAGCCAATGGCGTTTTGAGCTTTGGTTTGACGCGGAAAAAATGACTAACGATTTCCAAATTCTGGCCTATTCCCAGCGCTTTAAAATAGCTCAGGAGGTTATACACAAGTACAGCGACGCCCTGCTTGGCGGCTGTGGCATGCACTGCTATGCCCAATGGAACGAAAAAAAATCAGAAAATATCCGAGCCTTTCATAAAAAGATGGCCAAAACCGGTATACAGCCTGATTTTATTACACTTTATGCCTACGCCTATGACACCTGTGTTGAAAATGGGAAAATTATATCGTTTCCCAGCTCTGACAGTCATTTTATGGAACATGCGGTCAAATATTTTTATCAGGATTTAGCGATCAGTCCCGGACATATAAAAGTATATTTCTCTGAATGGAACCTGACTTTTAGCGACCGTAACCGAATCAATGACACATGCTTTAAGGGTGCATATATTATAAAAAATATTATCAGCCTGATTGGCATGGTTGACGCCGTAGCCTATTTCAGGGGAACAGACCGGACGTCTGAATTTTTAGATACAGGCGATTTTTTATTTGGAGGAACCGGGCTACTTACCAAAGAAAGTGTACAAAAGCCTGCTGCCTTTGCCTTCCAGTTCCTTAACAGGCTTTATCCAAAGCTTGTGGGCAAAGGCGATCATTACCTCGTATCTACAGACCTTTTGGATAATTACGGAATCATTTGTCATAATTGTAAAAAACTCAGCTACAATTATTACCACACAGAGGAAAACCGGCTTGACCCATACCGTTTTTCTGAATACTATGAAGATCTGGAGACTTTAAATATTCATTTAGAGCTTCAGGATGTAAAAAATGGCGTCTATAAGATCAAAATTTACAGAGTTAACGAGGAAAATGGTTCAATACAGCAAAAATGGCAGGAAACCGCATTTGAAAATGATTTATCCCATGACGATATACGTTATCTCCAAAAATCATGTGAGCCGCGGCTTTCTATGCAAAAGTTAAAGGCGATCGATGGAAAGCTAAGTTTATCTATGACTATGGCCGCCAACGAAATTGCATATATTTCTGTAAACTATTCCAGCCCGTAAAAAAGGTCATTATTAATAGTCATTTTTTGACCTTTTATGACATCATTTTGGGGATGAAAGTGTAAAAATATCTATAAATACGTGAGAATATGTAAAGAAAAAATAACCTTGTACTTCTATAATAGAAAACTGGTTTGCAGATTATTATAATCAGCAAAAAGTACAAGAAGGAGGAACTAAAATTGAGTAACACCAGTACGCCAGCTTCCACTGGAAGATTGAGCAAAAAAGTTTTGTTTGCTTACGGCTGCGGAGATTTTGCCAGCAACCTGACAAACACATTTATGGGAAGTTATCTTACTGTATTCTACACCGATGTTGTTGGGCTTCTGCCGGCTGTCGTATCCGCAATTATGATCATTGCCCGTATATGGGATGCCATCAACGATCCAATGTTTGGCGCGATTGCAGAACGCACCAATACAAAAAGAGGGCGTTTTAGGCCGTATATTTTTTATTTTACACCGTTTTTAGCGCTGGCCGCCGTCTTAACATTTACAACTATCGGAGGAAAAGGCGCTGTTATTTACGCAGCAATTACCTATATTGTTTATGGTATGTTATATACCGTCGTCAATCTGTCCTATGGTTCACTGTCCACCGTTATGACGACGAACCCCGAAGATATTGCACAGCTTACAAGCTGGAGAATGATGGGAACAAACTTAAGCTCTGTTGTTCTGTCTGCTTTATCCCCGGTTATTATGGGAGCAATTTCCGGAGGTACATCCTTTAATGCCCGCAGCTATCTTGTAACAATCGCTATTTATGCGGTTTGTTCAATTCCGTTGTTTTATTTTGTATATGCAAGTTGTAAAGAGGTTGTCAAGCCTGTCAATGTGAACCAAAGAGTATCTGTTTCAGCCAGCTTAAAAGCCGTTGTCACAAATAAGCCTTTAATGCTTGTTTTTGTTATGATGCTGTTTGCCATGTTCGCCATGTTTGGCCGTCTTGGCGTAGTTCTTTACTATATTATGTATGTTATGAAGCAGCCGCAGTATATTAGTATTTTTATGTCGCTGCCTTCAATTATGACCGTTATTGGTATTTTTGTAACTAAAAACTATGTTGTAAAGTGGGGCAAAAAAAGAGTCGCCGCCATCGGTTACATTGGTTCAGGACTTTCACTAATACTGATTTATTTGTCAGATCCTTCCAATTTACCGTTAATGATCGTACTTCATGCAATTTATGGTCTTTTCTGCTTCACAATTCCAATTCCAATGTCTATGATTCCGGAAGCAATTAACTATCAGGAAGACCGCATCGGTGTGCGTACAGATGGTTTAGCTTATGCTGCCACCTCGCTGTCAACAAAAGTCGGAAACGCCTTCGGTCCAGCGGCTGCCCTTTTAATTATGGGAGCCTGCGGTTATGTAGCGAATACGGATCAGACGCCTCAGGCTCTTGCAGGTATTAATTTTTCTGCAAACCTGTTGTTTGGTATTTTCTATTTGCTGGCATTAATCCCATTGCTGTTCTATCCTCTGAATGCGGAGAAAAACGCCAAAATCCAGGCAAGCCTGGACGCAAAAAAAGCAGCCCAGGAGGCCGCAAATCAGAAAAATTAATATCTTTTGTATTTCTTATCCGTGCTGCCGCATTAATGCGGCAGCACTTCTTTTAAAACTCTCACTGCATTTTCATACCAAATCTTATCAATCACGCGCGCCGTAAAGCCTGACCGCTCCAGGTGATCCCGAAGCTTTGACATTTCTTTGGTATCAGAAATCTCAAGAGGGCCGCTAATGCCGTCAAAATCCGTTCCAAGAGCAACAACATCCTCTCCGGCAACATGAATCATATGGCGAATGTGGGCAGTCATCGCCTCCACCGTACAGCCCTCTTTTTCATCAAGAAAAGCCGGGCAAAAATTTAATCCTGCCACACCGCCATGCTTTGCCAATAGCTTTAACATATCGTCTGTCAGGTTTCTTGGATGGCGGCACAATGCCCGGGCGTTGGAATGGGAGGCCACAAAAGGCTTTTTCATTGTCCGCGCTACATCATAGAAGCCTCCGTCAGATAAATGGGATACATCAACGATCATTCCAAGCTCTTCCATCCTGCAAATCACCTCAAAACCAAAGGGGGTAAGTCCAAGCGCATTTTTTTCTTTATCCCGGTGATTTGGATGGCCAATGCAGTTGTCCTTGTTCCATGTTAATGTCAGCAGCCGGACATTTTTCTCAAACAGTTGTTCAAGACGCTCCATAGAACCGTCAAGCACCCCGCCCTCCTCGACGGTAAGCAGGGCGCCGATAGGGGATGAAAAATCCTCGGCGGCTTTGGCGGTCTGAATCAGGGTGCACACCCCCGGATAGCGGCTTTGGTTCTCCTCAAAAAAATCCAGTACACGGCATGTATAATCCCAAGCCTTATCAAGATCATAGGCTGCGTTATCCTTTTCAAAATCCGCCAGATTGACAAAGCAGGCGAAAAACTGAATAGCCCTGCCATTTTTGCGAAGCCTGCGAAAATCCACACTTAGGCAATTATCCATAAGATCACCGCGGGCCGGGTCGGACATAAGCTCTGTCAGCGTATCACAATGCATATCCACAAAAGTCACATTTTATTCCTCCTGTCCTTTTCATAGAAATGCAGCACCGCTTTTTCCAGATGTCTTTTTAAGACAATCTGTATCTCCTCTTTAGGATGAATGGGCCGTACTAATATATTCGCCATGCCTGTTCTTTTAGCACCATAAACATCCGTAAAAAGCTGATCCCCGATAAACACTGTATTCTTCAAATTTGTTCCCATAAGCTCCATTGCTTTTATATAATTTCTCCTGGATGGCTTATGAGCATTAAAAATTGCATGGACGCAGATATCTTTGTTAAACAGATTTACTCTGCACTCACTATTATTAGAAAGCAGGCAGCAAGAAAAGCCGATTTTCTTTAGACGTGCAAACAGTTCCTTTGCCCGGGCATCCGCCGGAGCGCCATGGGGAACCAGCGTATTGTCAATATCAAAAATAAGCCCCCGCATACCGTCTTGATATAGCTTTTCAAAATTTATGTCATAGGTGGACGGCAGCACCCTGTCTGGGTAAAAACGTTGAAACATTATGGCCTCCTTATTCTTTCTGTCACAGGCTGCGGATAATCTCCCTGCAAATTTCTTCAACTGTCTTCC
>JAGZDD010000046.1 GCA_018369015.1 Clostridiales bacterium
CGCCGTGCTTTACGTTTCGCCTACGGCGCAACTCGCACTCATACCGTCTTGTCGGCAAATGTCCGCGCATCCGGACAAGCGAGCTTGCCCGGATGTGCGGACATTTGCCGAGCTTTCATAGTAAATTGTATTTGGGAGGAATGTATATGGCAAGCTTTTTAGTAAATTTTATATCGCAGTCTTTAGGACGGTGTGTCAGTGTAAATGTAATCCTTCCCACCGATAAAATGTATTTTCCGGGAATGAAGGCCAGAGAAGAAGGAAAGCCGTATAAAACACTGTATCTTCTCCATGGTGTGCTTGGTAATTATACGGACTGGCTTTCCGGTACCCGTATTCAGCGGTGGGCTGAGGAAAATGATCTGGCGGTTGTTATGCCGTCGGGGGATAATGCTTTTTATGTGGACCAGCCGTGGAACTGTAATTATTACAGCAGGTTTATCGGGGAGGAGCTTGTAAATTTTACACGAAAGACCTTTCCTCTTTCTCATAAGAGGGAGGATACTTATATTGCCGGGCTGTCTATGGGCGGCTATGGAGCGCTTTATAACGGGCTTAAATACCATGAAACTTTTGGTTATATCGGCGCCCTGTCGTCAGCGCTTGTTGTGAATGAATCCATGCTTACCCGGCCGGAGAGCCATCCCTTTTTTGTGGAAACAAAACAGTACGCGAAAAGCTGCTTTGGAGCGAATCTTGAGGCTGCACTAAACAGCGATGTGAATCCCAAGGTGCTTGTGGAACGGCTTTTGAGCGAAAGGGCTGAATTCCCGAAAATTTTTATGGCTTGTGGACTTGGCGACAGCCTCCTTGGGGTGAATGAGGATTTTGCAGACTATTTAAAGCAAAAGGGTATCAAAGTATCCTTTGAAACAGCTCCGGGAGCACATGAGTGGGATTTTTGGGATACTTATATTAAAAAAATACTGGACTGGCTTCCACTAGAGGGAAAAAAACAGGGAATGAACAGCGGCAACGTAGGAATATAACATGAAAGCCCCGGACGGCATAAAAAATTAATAGGAAAGCAGGGAATTAACGATGATTAAGGAAAGACTTCAAAAGCTGCGTCAAAAAATGCAGGAAAACAACATTCACTATTATATTGTTCCGACGAATGATTATCATTTATCAGAATATGTAGGCGCTCATTTTGGTGCCAGAAAGTATATGTCTGGCTTTACCGGTTCTGCCGGCATCCTTTTAGTCGGAATGGACATGGCAGGACTTTGGACAGACGGCCGTTACTATATCCAGGCGGCACGGCAGCTTGAAGGCAGTACGATTACTTTGTTTAAGCAGGGCAGCGAGGGTGTTCCTATGATGGACGTTTATCTGAAATCCGTTCTTAAAGAAGGAGAAAATGTCGGCTTTGACGGGCGAGTGATGCCTGCGGCTATGGGCTGTGATTTAGAGGCCTTTGTTGCCGCAAATAAAGGAAAAATTATTTATGAAATGGATCTTGTCGGGGAGATCTGGGAGGATCGTCCGGCGCTGCCTTGCGATCCCGCTTTTTTGCTGGAAGAAAAATATGCCGGCGAAGCGGTGTCAAGCAAGCTTTCCAGGGTGAGGGAGGCTATGGCTATGGCCGGCGCCAATTACCATGTGCTGACAATGCTTGACGATATTGCGTGGCTTTTAAATATCCGGGGCAATGATATTGCCTGCAATCCGGTGATTTTAGCCTACGGTGTTGTTGCTATGGACCAGATGTATTTGTTTGCCGATGAAAAGAAATTTGACAATAACATCCGGGAAGGCTTTGAAAAAAATGGCGTAAGGGTGCTGCCCTATAATGATATTTATGAGTGGCTCAAGGCCCTGCCCAAAGATGTGTGCGTCATGTACAATAAGCAGAAGATCAATTATTCTATCTGCAAAAATATCCCGGCTTCGGCCAGGGTGATTGACCGGGAAAATCCTACAATGCTTATGAAGGCCCGCAAAAATGAGGTAGAGATTGATAATTTAATTAAAGCCCATATCAAAGACGGCGTCGCTGTGACAAAATTTATTTACTGGGTCAAGACGAATGTTGGAAAAATTCCAATGACAGAGCTGTCTGCCAGCGAGTACCTTGAAAACTGCCGGAAGGCCCAGGAAGGCTATATTGAACCGAGCTTTGATACAATTTGCGCCTATAAGGCTAATGCCGCCATGATGCATTACAGCGCCGGGCCTGAGAGCAATGCGGTTTTAGAACCCGAAGGGCTGCTTTTAGTAGATTCTGGCGGCCAGTATTATGAGGGAACGACGGACATTACCCGTACAATGGCCTTAGGTCCTGTGCCGGACGAAATTAAAAAGCATTACACAGCGGTACTGAGGGGGATGTTAAATCTTGCCAACGCCCGGTTCCTTTATGGCTGTATTGGTATGAACCTGGATATTCTTGCGCGTGGGCCGGTATGGGATATGGATATTGATTACCAGTGCGGAACCGGTCACGGCATTGGTTACCTTCTGGGCGTCCATGAGCCGCCCAATGGCTTCCGCTGGAAAAAGGTGCCGGAACGGGATGATTCGGCGGTGATCGAGGAAGGCATGGTGACAAGTGATGAGCCAGGCGTTTATATCGAAGGAAGCCACGGCATACGTATTGAGAATGAGCTTGTGTGCCGTAAGGGCGAAAAGAATGAATACGGCCAGTTTATGTATTTTGATACCATTACTATGGCGCCGATTGACCTGGATGCTATTGACACGAAATATATGAGCACGACAGACATTGAGCGTCTTAACAGCTACCATAAGCAGGTTTATGATACTATTTCCGGCTATTTGACAGAAGAAGAAAGAGAATGGCTTAGGGAATATACAAAGCCTGTAAAATAATCAAAGCTATTTGATACTGTTCACATGACACCTGTGAACAGTATCAGCTATTTTTCTGGCCTTGGGGCTGCCAAAACAGCCATGCATATTTTTTGGTTTTCGGGGAAAATTAAAGGCATAGTTACCTTATAAACCTGCCGTTTTTTCGGCGCTGCTATGGAAAAGAGGTCAGGAGCTTGGATTATTTAAAAGCCTTTTTAATTGGCGGTCTGATTTGTGCTATTGTCCAGATTCTTATGGAAAAGACAAAAATGCTGCCGGGCCGGATCATGGTGCTTCTTGTATGTCTTGGCGTCGCGCTTGGCGCCCTTGGACTGTATCAGCCACTGATTGATTTTGCCGGAGCCGGGGCCACTGTCCCCCTTTGCGGCTTTGGCTATACCCTTTGGACCGGAGTGAAGGATGCAGTGAATAACGAGGGATTTCTGGGAATCTTTAAAGGAGGCTTCACAGCTTCCGCGATTGGGATCAGCGCCTCATTATTTTTAGGCTTCCTCGCTTGTATTATTTTTAAACCAAAAACAAAAAAATAGCTGCAAAGATAGGCCATGCTTATTACCCGCAGCTATTCAGACAATTTGCGAACCGTTTCGGCTATTGCAAAAAAAGCTGTGATTTTAAAGATGTTTCGAGGATCTTTAAAATCACAGCTTTTATATTATCTGAAAAAGTATCCAGACTTATTGAGTCGGAGTGCCGGTACCCGGATCCGGAGTTACTGTTGTACCTCCATCCGCGGGAGGTGTTGTGCCGCTTTCATCGGTCGTTTCAGGCTCAGGAAGGCAGGTACAATAGTAGGTTGGCGCCTGGCTCCGGTCATAGATATATTTTATATTTGTAGAATTTGCTCCGGCAAGGCCATTGCAGGTACCGCATACTGCCACCGGATTGCACTGGGTACAGGTTTCAGTAGGTGCTGCAGAGCTTTCCATTAGCTCTGTCTTTGTCTGGCAGTTTGCTCCCGGCAATTTTCCGGTACGGATGCAGACCGTGACCTCTTTCAATCCGTCAGGCATTGTAAAGTCTTTCTTTTCATAGCCCTTTACCTCGTTTACCTGGTTAATGATCTTTGCCCACAGCGTTTCGTGGGTATAAAGCCTCCAGCCGTAGCGTGTGGCTGGGGAAAGGTTATTGTCATAGCCAAACCAGATACCCGCTGTATAATAAGGGGAATATCCGACAAACCATGTATCCTTCCAGTCGTCTGTTGTACCTGTTTTTCCGGCGATGGTCATATTGCGGACATTGACATTGCCATAGGCTGTACCACCGGGCTTAGATACGACATCAACCATGGCGTCTGTAAGCTGGTAGGCTGTGGTCGGTTTTATTGCTGTGGTCGATTCCGGGTTATCTGCGGAATTTTCCAGAAGCACTGTTCCGTCAGAATCCAGAACCTTTGTGTAAAATACCGGGCGGTTGTACTGGCCGAGATTTGCAATAGAAGCAAATGCGGCGGTCAGCTCAAGATTTGTAACGCCGTTGGTAATACCACCGATCGCCAGAGCGTCAACGGCATCTTTTGTCATATCCATTGTTGTGAAATGGAAATTTTCTGTCAGATATTTCAGAGCCAGGTCTGTTCCCACATCTTCCTGGAGGGTACGTACCGCAACTGTATTTTTGGACTTTAAGATCGCCTCGCGGAACGTTACATTTGTGTTGGATTCATATTTATCAACATTTCGGATAACGTGTCCGTTGGCAGATTCTACATTTTTATCCAGCTTGCTGCTGGCTAGTGTATCGCCGCAGGCATCCAATGCCGGAGCGTAGGTTGACACAATCTTAAATACAGAGCCTGGCTGCCGGGTTGCCGATGTGGCGCGGTTAAAACCAAAATTCACCGTTTTTTCTCCGCGGCCGGCCATGAGCGCCGTGACATAGCCATTCGATTGGTCCATCATTACAAATGAGGACTGGATCTGTGGGGTGATTGTAATATTTTCAGTATACTTTGTATCTTCCGTGATGCCGACAACATTTGTTTTAAAGTCTTCGACCGCGGCTTCGGCCGCCTCTTTTGTCGAATAAAGCGGGTATTTCAGACCGCTGGCTTTAATAATATCGTCATCAGTATAATTGGTCGTTGTATCATCATTTGGGTCATCGGGATTGACGTAAACAGATAGCGCGTAATCCAGAAGATATTCTGTCATAGGGAAATTAGAATCATCTGCATAAATTTCCTCGCAGATCTGCTGGATTTCCTTATCCTGGGCAAGATAGATGCTAATAGCGCCGCTGTATACTTTATCCTCGGCTTCTGCCTCTGTATAGCCAAGCTTTTCCTGAAGATCCTCAATGACCTGGCTGATCGCCGCTTCCTGATAATACGTATACGGCTCTGCCTGTTCAGCTACGTAGTTTTGGGCATTTACAAGAATATCATCGTAAATGGCTGTGTCTGCTAAAGCTTCATCCCGGGCCGCCTCGTCAATGAGCCCCTGGTTGTACATATAATTAATCGTCGTTTCGCGCCGCTCGTTATTTTTCTCTGGATTGTCCACCGGGTTGTTGTTTGTCGGGCTTTGGGCAATACTTGCCAGAGTGGCTGCTTCGGAAACATTAAGTTCGGATGCGCTTTTATTAAAGTAATAGTTCGATGCAGCCTCTACGCCATAGCAGCTTCTTCCAAGATTAATTGTATTTAAGTAGGCTTCAAGTATTTCATCCTTGCTTAGTTGTTTTTCAAGTTCAAGGGCAAGGTACTGCTCCTGGAACTTACGGCGGAACCTTAAAAGCTGGTTTGTTTCAGCGCCGCCGGAGAAAACGCTGAGCTTTAAAAGCTGCTGGGTAATTGTACTGGCACCCTCGGTGAAATCACCGCCGTTGGCCAGTCCGACAAAGAAGGCTCTGACAATGCCTTTGGGGTCAATCCCATTGTGTGTTCTGAAACGTTCGTCTTCAAGAGCGATAAATGCATTTTGGACGTTCTCGTTAATTTCATCAATAGATACATAAATACGGTTGGAATTAGCGCCGACAATTTCATGTTCCAGCTCACCATCCTTACTGTATATGTAGGATTTAAAGCCTTTGGGGGCAATATCATTGAGATTAAGCTCCGGGGAACTGTCAATAATTCCTCTGAAACCGCCGATACCAGCGGAAACACCGACGACAGCAACCAGTATAAAACATACAATAAATACCCGGAATATGGTGAAGCCGGCTTTTTTTCTGGCTCTTTTTGCACTGGATCGTAAATTGTATTTCTTTTTTTCTATGCCATGTTTACTATAATCCATTTTTCCTCCTTTCCGTCTGCCTTTTGGGCTATAAAACGATGTCCTGTGGACATTTCTCCTCGCTATTATCCAGTTCGGCCAGGGGCCTTGCTGGAGGCGCTCGTCAAATGCCTGCATATGCGAGCATGACAGGCACTTTCCTCGCTATTATCCAGTTCGGCCAAGGCCTCACTGGAGGCGCTCGTCAAATGCCTGCATATGCGAGCATAGCAAGCACTTTCCTCGCTATTATACCAAATATCTGTTGTGAAATAAAGAGTTAAATTTCTGTTACTCAAACCTACATAAATTTCTGTTCCCCAAACCATGCTTAAACTTCTTAAATAAATTATTTCCCCGCCAGGGCAGATATGATACACTGTATGAGAGAAAATTCCGTAACTGTTTTGCCATGCCATTGTTGTATCACCAGCCGCATGGCTGACTAGTTAGAAAATTACAGGGAGATGTCTGAATGGAAGCTCAATTTAAAATTGTATATGAAGGCGGCAGCGGCGAGATTGTAGAAAAAAAGTCCAGGTTTATTGCTACTGTTGTGCCTGTGGCAAGCGAAAATGAGGCGTTGGCCTTTGTTGAAGCTATGCGCAGGAAATATTGGGATGCGACTCATAATTGCTATGCTTATGTCGTTGGCGAGCGCAATGAAACGGCCCGCTGCTCAGATGATGGGGAGCCGGCCCAGACGGCCGGGCGGCCAATGCTGGATGTTCTTTTGGGAGAGGGAATACACAATACGGCAGTTGTTGTTACCCGGTATTTTGGGGGAACTCTGCTTGGAACCGGAGGGCTTGTGCGGGCTTATTCCAGGGCTGTACAGGAAGGGCTTGCCCATAGCAGGGTTGTTGTCAGAGAAAATTGCGTGAGGATTCGTATTTTATCGGATTATAATGCCCTTGGGAAAATTCAGTATATTGCAGGAACAATGGATATTCATGCTCTGGACGCCCAGTATACGGAAAATGTATCCACGGACTGGCTTGTTAAAGACATGCAGAAGGAGGCTTTTTTAAAGAAGGTGACAGAGGCAACGAATGGCCAGGCTCAGATTGAAGATCTTGGCCTGTGCTTTGCCGCGTTTTGCGGTAAAGAGGTCACGGTTTTAGGGTAATAGGGGGTATCAAATGTGCATACACAGGGTCAGGTAAAATTGCCCCTGTGTATGCACACTTGATAGCTTTCATAGTAAACTTCCATGCCGCGCTGCGCGCGGCTCCAATACGCATGAAAGCCAGATGGCTCCGTGCCTGCGGCACTCCGCCATCTGCCGACGGTATGTCTGCGTTCCACTCCGGTCGGCGCTAAACGCGTGGTCTACACTCCGTTCCGGTCGTTGCTTGACAAGCGGTCTCCGTTCCACTTCGGTCGTTGCTGGACGCGTGCCACCGGCACGCAGCAACACTGGCGCTTAGCACCCGCGCTCATACCGTCTTGTCGGCAAATGTCCGCGCATCCGGCCAAGCGAGCTTGCCCGTCTGTGCGTCCACTTGCCGAGCTTTCATAGTAAGATGTATAAAATGGACATGGATCAGGCATAATATAGTAACAAACTTTTGGAGGTTATCATATATGTCGATGGATTTTAAGCGCAGTGAAACAAAGGATAATTTGATGCGCGCCTTTGCAGGAGAGAGCCAGGCCCGCAACCGTTATACGATGGCGGCCAGCCAGGCAAAAAAGGAAAAGCTGCATGTGATTGACGCAATTTTCACATTTACAGCGAACCAGGAACGGGAACATGCCGAGATTTTTTACAATTTTCTGTCAGAGATGGCCGGAGAAACGATTCATATTGATGCTGGCTATCCGGTGGATATTGATAAGGAAGTACAGCAGCTTCTTTTGCGGGCTGCGCATAATGAATATGAAGAACATGATGATGTGTATAAAAGGTTTGGGAATACTGCGAGAGCCGAAGGCTTTGCTCAGATTGCCGCAGCTTTTTATAATATTGCAGAAATTGAAAAATTCCATGGCGAGCGGTTTGAAACCTATGCCCGCCTTATGGAGGAGAAAAAGCTTTTTGTGTCCGAGGTGGAAGTGGGCTGGATGTGTTTAAACTGCGGATATATTTATAAGGGCAAGCAAGCGCCTGCCGCCTGCCCAGTATGCCACCATGACCAGGGATATTTTATACGCCTGGGGCTGGCACCTTACTATGCAGGCGCAGACGCTTCTGTGATTGATCCGATGTTATTTTCCCGGGGAAGATAGGGAACCTCATATTTTTTCATAATACTTTTGAGTGTAAGCATGGGGCCTGTGATAAATTTATCCTTGTGGTAAACAAGATAAAAAGAACGGTTCCATGCTTTTTCCTTATTTAAATAAATGTGTAACGTCTGGTTTCTTACCTCATTTTCGATAAGGCGGACAGAGATCGCCGTAAGACAGCCATTATATAAAACGGCCTTCTTAATCGCTTCAGGGCAGCCCGCTTCACTGACGATGTGGAAAGGAATATTCATCCGTGCCATATAGTCTGTGAAAAGCTTGCGTGTGCCGCTGCCAGACTCACGAAGCACAAAATTCTGCTCCTTTAACTCGCTGATATACAGGTTGGAACGTCCGGAAAGGGGATGATTTGGGCTTGCAGCAAGTACGAGGTAGTCGTCGGCAATAGGAGTGCTGATGAGATCGGGGCTTTCTACAATGCCCTCCACAATCCCAATATCCAGTTCGGATTTTAAAAGCTTTTCTTCAATGAGCCGTGTATTGCCTACATAAGTATAGATGGACAAAGCGTCAATGCGCTGTTTCAGGTCGTTGACAATATTTGATAAAAGGCATGTGCCAATAGTGACTGTGGCGCCAATGCGCAGGCTTGTCTGGTTATCCATGCCGCTCATGGCTTCCTCAAGCAAATGGTATTGCTCTAGGGTACGTATGGCATGGGTAAGCAGTATACGGCCTTCAGGGGTAATAAAAAGCTTTTTGGAGAGACGTTCAAACAGGCGTACATGGTAATGTTCTTCAAGCTCACGGATCGCCTGGCTTACTGTAGGCTGGGAAATAAAACAATTTAAAGCCGCAGTACTCATTTTTCCAGTGCGGGCAACTTCGACAAAGATTTTCAGGTGGCGAAGAGTCATCGTGTGGGCTGGCCTCCTTCCTTGATATAGGTTTTACTATTCACGGCTTCGCCGGGAATAGTACCTTCGCAGGCTCATTTAGAGTTTTTGCTTTGCACCCGTTGACGCTTCGCTTCAACGGGGCGCGACAGTCGCCAAGCTGGTGAGCAAGCTCCCCAGTTTGGCTCATTGTTTCGCGAAAAAAGAGCCTGCTCATACCTGTATCCTATTCTTACGCCGCAAACACTTGCTGTTTGCGGCTGACTTTGAATAGTAACTATAGGTTTTATCTATGAGTATGATTATAAAATATCACTTTTATTAAATCATATCAAGTGATATACTAAAGTTATACGTTCGTGTTTACGAAGATGAAAAAGGCCCAAAGGAGGAAGATTTGATGAAGGTTTTAATTATTGGCGGTGTGGCTGCAGGCACAAAGACGGCCGCGAAAGTAAAAAGAGAACAGCCGTCCGCCCAAGTGACATTAATTACAAAGAGCGCTGATGTTTCCTATGCAGGGTGCGGACTGCCTTACTATGTCGGCGATGTGATCCATGATAAAGCTTCTTTGATTGTGAATACCCCGGAAAGCTTTTCAGAGCTGACTGGTGTGCAGGTGATTACTCTGACAGAGGCGGTTAAAGTTGACCGCACATTAAAGACCGTAACAGCAAAGCATGTTGTCAGCGGTGAAGAACATACATATCCATATGATAAATTGGTCATTGCTTCGGGAGCAAGCCCTGTAACGCCTCCTGTGGACGGTGTGGATCTTAACGGCGTTTATTATATGCGTACCCCGGCAGATGCGATTGCGGTCCGGGAAGCTGTTGATGGCGGTAAGGTAAAGCGTGCCGTTGTCGTTGGCGCTGGTTTTATTGGCCTGGAGGTTGCCGAAAATCTTGCCGCCAGAGGCGTTATGGTATCTGTGCTGGATATGGCTCCTCAGATTCTGCCCGGCTTTGACAAGGAGATGGCTGAATATGTAGAAAACTGGCTGGCGGACCATGATATTATGTGCTTTACGAATACAAAGCTGGAAGCGATTTTGGGAGATGGCCATGTTGAAAAGATAAAGACCGGGCGGCGCGCGATGAAGGCAGATATGGTTATTTTATCCGCAGGTATCCGGCCAAATACAGAATTTCTTGAGGATTCGGGCATTGAACTGTGGCCGAACCGTACTGTGAAAGTAAATGAATACCTTCAGACAAATGATGAGGATATTTACGCCCTGGGCGACTGCGCCAGCGTGACAAACCGCATAACGGGCCAGACTGCATGGTCGCCGATGGGGTCCTCGGCCAATATTGAAGGCCGTATTGCCGCACAAAATATTTGCGGCGCAAAAATTTCCTATAAAGGCGTCCTTGGAACGGCTGTTGCAAAGCTGCCAGAGCTTAATGTGGGCCGCACAGGGCTTAATGAAAATGATGCCAGGGCTGCCGGTTTTGACGCTGTGACGGTATTATGCGTCGCTGACGATAAGGCAAGCTATTACCCAGATTTTGGCAGCTTTATTATTAAGCTTGTTGCTGACAAAACAACGCGGCGTTTCCTTGGTCTGCAGGTTCTTGGCAAGGGAGCTGTAGATAAGGTTGTAGATATTGGCGTCATGGCTCTTTCCATGAATGCGAAGATTTCGGATATGGAGGATCTGGATTTTGCTTATGCTCCGCCGTTTTCTACAGCAATCCATCCGCTGTCCACGGCCATTAATGTGATGAAAAATAAGCTGAGCGGCCATATGGATTCTATGACGCCGGCACAGTATGAGGATGGGGAAGCCGACGGTTATGATATTATTGACCTTGGCAAGACGGCTACAATACGCAGGGGAACTTTTGTGGATCTTAAGGATGTTAAGCCTGGCTATGACAGCCTGCCAAAGGATAAGCCGCTTTTGCTTGTATGCACGAGAGGCCGCCGGGCTTATATGAGCCAGGTCCAGCTAAAGGCGTCCGGTTACGAGCATACGAAAGTACTTGAGGGCGGACTTTCCTTTAATAAAGTAGATGATGAAGAATAAGGAGGATTTGATTTATGGCAACATTGACGATCAGCGCAGAAAATGAAAAGCGTGTGAAGGCTATGGGCTTTTTGAGCAACAAAGGAACAGATAATTTTTCAGGAAGAATTATTACGGTGAATGGAAAAATTACAGCAAAACAGATGGAATGTATTTCCAAGGCCGCCCAAATTTACGGTAACGGCGTTGTCACCTTTACAACGCGCCTTACCGTGGAGGTTCAGGGGATTCCTTATGAAAAAATTGATGAATTTCGTGAATATATTGCCAGTGAAGGTCTTGTGACCGGAGGTACAGGTTCTAAAGTGCGCCCTGTTGTTTCGTGTAAAGGAACGACCTGTCAGTATGGGCTTATCGATACCTTTGCTTTGTCCGAGGAGATTCACCACCGCTTTTATGAAGATTATGCCGGAGTACGCCTGCCCCATAAGTTTAAGATTGCGGTCGGCGGCTGTCCCAATAACTGTGTAAAGCCAGATCTTAATGACCTTGGTATTATTGGACAGCGTATTCCAAATTTTGACGAGGATTGCTGCAATGGCTGCAAGAAATGTTCTGTTGAGGCTGCCTGTCCTATGGACGCGGCAAAAGTGGTGGACGGTCTTCTGGAAATTGACAAGGATCTGTGTAACAACTGCGGACGCTGCATTGGTAAATGCCGTTTTGACGCCATTGAGGACGGCCAGACGGGATATAAGATTTACATCGGGGGCCGCTGGGGTAAAAAAGTAGCCCAGGGTCAGGCTTTGTCGAAGATTTTTATGGATAAAGAGGAGGCGTTGTCTGTCATCGAAAAGGCCATCTTACTTTTTAGGGAGCAGGGAAAGACCGGCGAGCGTTTCTCCCAGACCATTGACCGCATTGGCTTTGAAAATGTCGAAGCCCAGCTTCTTTCAGACGATATTCTTGCAAGAAAGCAGGAAATACTTGAGGCTAATTTACATATAACAGGCGGGGCTACTTGCTGATTTTAGATAAGAGAATCATTATTATAATCGAAGGGGATATGAAAGGGTGTTCGTCATATCCCCTTCTTTGTATACATTAAACGTTTATACCAGGCTGAGTTCCCCATACCTGCCCCGTTATTGAACGGAAGTCGGATTTGGTATTGAACGGCAATCGGCTGTTGAAGGAATAAAAAATCCAGTGTATAATGTCTTTAGCATAGATTATGATGTGTTGTTGAAAACTTAGAACAGAGCGTTCCGCCTGCGGAACTTTCGCGCGGGCGCGGTCGCTTTAGCGACAAATGCCTGATCTGCGTGAGCGCGCATCCAAACGGAACGGCTTAGAAATGGAAAAAATATACAGTAAAGGGAGAAATTGCCGATGCAGACAAATGACAGGACAATTACGGAACTGATGGCAGCGATTGGGGAAGGGAAGATACAGCTCCCGGATTTCCAGCGGGGCTGGGTATGGGAGGATGGCCGTATACAGGCGCTTATCGCGAGTATTACAAACAATTACCCCATAGGCGCTGCCATGTTTTTAGAATATGGAAATGAAAATGTACGGTTTAAATACCGTTTTATTGAAGGTGTCGTGGCCAATGAGACTGTGCCTTCAGAGCTTGTCCTTGACGGGCAGCAGAGGCTGACATCCATGTACTCGGCTTTGTATAACCCGGCTCCGGTGAATACCCGGACCGATAAAGGGAAAGATATACAGCGTTATTATTATATCGATATTGAAAAAGCCCTTGACCCGTCATGCGACAGGATAGACGCAATATTTTCTGTACCGGAAAATAAAGTAGTCACTTCGGATTTCGGAAGAAAGGTTGATTTGGATTTATCCAGGCGGGAAAAAGAATTTGAACAAAGGAAATTCCCATTAAACATTATCCTGAATTTTACGGAAGTACAAAACTGGCAAAACCAGTATTACGCGTTTTACCGTTATGATGCGGAAATTATTAAGCAGTTTACGGAATTTAACACAAAAGTCATTATGCAGGCAATGCAGTATAAAATCCCGGTAATCTCCCTTGGGAAAGAAACACCGAAAGAAGCGGTGTGCCAGGTATTTGAGAACGTGAATACCGGGGGCGTTTCCCTGACCGTGTTTGAGCTTGTCACGGCGATTTTCGCGATGGATGACTTTGAATTGAGAAATGACTGGGAGAACCGCCGGGAGAAATATTTTTCCGGGGAATTATTATCGATTATTACAGCCACAGATTTTTTAGCCGCGATAACACTTCTGGCTTCCTATAAACGGCGGGGAACCGTAAGCTGTAAGAAAAAAGATGTCCTGAATTTATCGCTGGATGATTACAGGCAGTATGCGGACCTATTGTCCGTTGGTTTTATGGAGGCCGAAAAACTGCTTCAGGAAGAGCGGATTTTTTCCAGCAGGGATCTGCCGTATTCTACGCAGTTTGTACCTCTATCGGTGATATGCACCCTGCTGGGCGAAGGCAGCCAGATCCGGGCAACAAATATAAAAAATAAAATCAAACAGTGGTACTGGTGCGGCGTGTTTGGGGAAATGTACGGCGGCGCCAATGAAACAAGATATGTGAACGATGTTATCGGGGTGATGGAATGGATCGGCGATGATACTGCTGTACCTAAGACGGTAAAAGAATCATTTTTTAACCCGACAAGGCTCCTGACGCTCCAGTCAAGGCAATCGGCGGCGTATAAAGGAATTATGGCCCTGATATTAAAAAACCATTGCAAGGACTTTATCAGCGGCAGGGAAATGGATTTTGCGGTATATAAATCAGAAAACCCGGACATCCATCATGTATTTCCGAAAGATTATTGCGAAAAACAGGGCTATCCAAAAACAAAATGGAACTCCATTATTAATAAAACGCCGGTCGCTTACTCAACAAACCGCGAAATAGGCGGCGTTGCCCCAAGCCAGTATTTATCCAGGATCGAAAAGAAGGGGCAGGTCGATCGGGAAACACTCAATGATTATTTGCGCTCCCACTGTCTGGATGTAGACAGCTGCCGGAACGATGATTTTGAAAAACATATCTTATACAGGGCCAGGAAACTTTTAGACGCGATTGAGCAGGCCACGGGAAAGGCGATACCAGGCAGGGACAGCCAGGAAGCCATCGCGATTTTCGGCGAATCCTTAAAGTAGAGTTTTAATCGCATAAAGCGGATATTTATGATATAATTGTCTGCATGGCAGACAATTATAGAGAGCCTGTGGTAACAGTTCACAGAAGGGAGGTGTCCTATGCAGACACAAAAATCAGGTTTCTATGAAGTTTATGAACACAGGATAGACCTTAGATCAATCCTTGAGGAACTGTCCAAAAAAGAACTGGAAAGTCTTTGCAGGCGGCATGGTATTCGCGGGTACTCCCATTGGAATAAGAATGATATGATTGGGCATATTTCCGAATATATTTTGTCTTTGCCAGTCATTTACAATTATTTTATATGTATGAATGATGAAGAAATCGAGTATTTGCGGATGGCTGCGGACTGTGGGGGAATTATCGATGAAGCTGAGCCGGAAGCCTTTTCTTATATGATGCTTGGCGGATATGCCGGCTTTACAAAAGATCTGGAATTTGGGGTGCCCTTTGAGGTACTTGAGCGTTTTTTATCATTTGATGACGAAGTTTTCGAACAGAAGCGCCGCCGCATCTGTCTGATTGGGAATTACTGCCATGTGGCCAACTATTTATATGGCGTTTGCCCGCCAATGAAGGTTGTGAAAATGTTTAATCAGTATGAGAGGAAAAAGACGGACTGGCGGGAGGTTATCGGCGTTTATGATACGATTGTGAAATACCGGTGTGATTTTGTATATATCGACTGCTATTTTGTTGATACAGCCTTTCAAAAAAATTATGAGGAGCTTTTAGCAATCCAGGAAAATATGCCTTATTATATGCCAAGCAGAGAGGCGCTTGAAGAATGGTTTCAATTTGGCTTTTCGGTAGATACAGAATATATTCTTGAACTATATAAATATATGACTGAGCAGTTGTGGATGGACAAAGATACAGCGGCAGATGTCTGTTTTATGTTAGAAAATACGGTTCATATAGGGTGCACGGTATCCCGTGTGCTGGGTGAGCTTCAAAGACTTGGAATACGCTGCCGCACCCGCCGTCAGGACAGGGAATTTAAGGCGCTGCTTGGCAGCCTGATTAACAATACCCGGATGGTCATTTTCCGGGGCTTTACGCCTCTGGAGGTTGCGCGGATGAAAGGAATCACCTAATGCCGTGAAAAGGCACGGCAAAAATAAGGAAACCCCGCAAGGGGATAACCTGATGCCGTAAAAAGGCACGGCAAAAGTAAGGAAAGGGGAATAAGATATGTCAAAAACTAGAATTATTATGCATGGATGTAATGGAGCAATGGGCCAGGTCATCAGCCGTCTGGCAAAGACTGATGAGGCTGTGGAGATTGTTGCCGGGATAGATATTACCGATAAAGGAATATATACTTATCCGGTGTTTACGGCGGCTTGTGACTGCAAGGCGCAGGCGGATGTTATTGTAGATTTTTCTGTAGCAGGCGCTGTGGATGCGCTCATGGATTTTGCTGTCGAAAGAAAGCTGCCTCTTGTGCTGTGTACGACCGGCTTAAGTGAGGAGCAGCTTGCCCGTGTCAGGGAAATCTCCGAAGTGATTCCGGTATTACGTTCTGCGAATATGTCTCTTGGCGTGAATACGTTATTTAAGCTGGTAGCTGAGGCGGCAAAGATCCTGGCCGGCGCCGGCTATGATATGGAAATCGTTGAAAAGCATCATAATAAAAAGCTGGATGCCCCGTCGGGAACCGCCCTGGCTATTGCTGACGCTATCAATGAGGCGATGGATAAGCAATACTATTATAAGCTGGACCGGAGCGCAAAAAGAGAGCGCAGGGAACCAAAGGAAATCGGTATTCAGGCGGTCCGGGGAGGAACGATTGTCGGGGAGCACGAGGTATTTTTCTGCGGTGAGGATGAGGTTGTTGAAATTAAGCATACAGCCTACTCCAAAGGGATTTTCGGAAAGGGCGCTTTGGCCGCCGCAGTCTACCTTGCGGGCCAAAAACCGGGGCTTTATACAATGGCCGATGTGATTGACTAAGGAGCAGTTACCGTTTACCAGCTTATGAGACGAGGTTGAAGCAATATGAAGGATGGTTTTATCAGAGCAGCGGCGGCAACGCCAAATATCCGTGTGGCCGATTGTGCTTACAATATCAATGAGATCATGGAATGTGTTAAGGAGGCCTGCAAAAAGCATACAAAGCTTATTGTATTTCCTGAGCTTTGTGTAACCGGGTATACATGCGGTGATCTATTTTTGCAGGAGAGTCTTTTGGCGGGCGCCATGGAAGGCCTTGCCCGGCTTTTGAAATTTTCAAAGGATAAAGATATTGTTATTTGTATCGGCCTGCCTATGACGGTGGATCAGAAGCTTTACAATGTGGGGGCTGTCGTGCAGCGCGGGCGGATTCTTGGGCTTGTGCCTAAAATGAATATCCCCAATTATTCTGAATTTTACGAGGCAAGGCACTTTAATCCGGGGATTAAGGAGCCAAAGCAAATCTGTGTTCTTGGACAGGAAACGTGGTTTGGCAGCAGGGTGCTGTTTTCCTGTAAAAATATGAGCAATTTTGTGCTGGCTCTGGAAATTTGTGAGGATTTGTGGGTTCCTGCGCCGCCAAGTATCGGCCACGCCTTAGCCGGGGCTACGGTTATTGGAAATTTATCTGCCAGCGATGAGATTACAGGTAAAGATACTTACCGGGAAAATCTTGTTGGCGGCCAGTCGGCCCGGCTTGTGTGCGGCTACATTTATGCGGACGCCGGCGAAGGGGAGTCAACGACGGACCTGGTTTTTGGCGGGCATAATGTGATTGCCGAAAATGGGAATTTATTAAGCGGGGCAAAGCGGTTTGAAAATCAGATCATTTTTGCTGACCTGGATATGGAAAAGCTTGCGGCGGAGCGCCGGAGAATGACAACCTTTGCCCCATGCGGAAACGGCGGTTATGTGACCGTAAGCTTTGAACTGGATACGGTGGAGTTTAAGCTTGACCGGAGAATTGATCCGTCGCCTTTTGTTCCGTCAGATATTTTGGCGCGGGGAAAACGGTGTGAGGAAATATTAAATATTCAGGCGCTGGGCTTAAAAAAACGCCTGATCCATACACACAGTGAACATGCCGTCGTAGGCATTTCCGGAGGCTTAGATTCTACTTTGGCCCTTCTTGTTATGATACGGGCCTTTGATATGCTTGGCCTTGACCGTAAAAAGGCCATTGCTGTGACAATGCCCTGCTTTGGCACGACCGACCGGACGTATAATAATGCCTGCCGCCTTGTAAATACACTCGGGGCAACGCTTCGGGAGGTTGATATTAAAGCGGCGGTGCGGACCCACTTTTCGGATATCGGACACAGTGAGGAGAACCATGATGTGACTTATGAAAACAGCCAGGCCAGAGAGCGGACCCAGGTACTTATGGATATTGCCAATCAGTGCAATGGCCTTGTGGTCGGCACTGGGGATATGTCTGAGCTGGCCCTTGGCTGGGCCACCTATAACGGCGATCATATGTCTATGTACGGGGTAAATTCCTCTGTACCGAAAACACTCGTGCGCCATCTTGTGCGCTTTTATGCGGACACATCGGAGGATGAAACGCTTAAGGAAACGCTTCTCGATGTGCTGGATACGCCGGTCAGCCCTGAGCTTATTCCGCCAAAGGACGGAGAAATTTCCCAAAAAACGGAAGATCTTGTGGGCCCCTATGAGCTTCACGATTTTTACCTGTATTATGCTATGCGTTTTGGGTTCCGTCCATCAAAAATTTACCGGATGGCATGTATTGCCTTTGAAAATGTATATGATAAGGAAACGATTCTTAAATGGCTGAAAAAGTTTTATTGGCGCTTTTTCTCCCAGCAGTTTAAGCGATCGTGTCTCCCGGACGGCCCGAAGGTTGGAAGCGTTGCTCTGTCGCCCCGGGGCGACTGGCGTATGCCAAGCGACGCCTGCGTGGCGCTATGGCAAAATGATTTAGAGCGCATACGGCTTTAAATGGGAGGCCGTGAAAAACAACGGCAAACATAGGAAAGGAGGGTGCTCCGGCTTTGGTCTGGAACACCCTCCTGGTATAATGTCCACGAAGTGGACATTATACCGCGTCTTTCGCGCGGCGAGCGCAAGACGTCCGGTGGACGTCTGTTCTGCGCCGACCGAAGCGGAGCGTAGACCGCAAGCGAGCCTTCCACTGCGCGAAAGTACGCATGGGAGGCGTTAGCCTATCATGGCCGCCTGCGGCCATGATATAATGTCCACGAAGTGGACATTATACCGCGTCTTTCGCCGCAAACAGCAGGTGTTTGCGGCTGAATGTGACTAGTTAGCGTTTTTTGCTTTATCCAGGGCTTTTTCGATGGCCTGGGTGAGAAGCTGGTAGGTGTATTGATTGGAGGAATCGTAGGTGATTTCCGACAGGGAGGCGTTAGCGGCAAGCTGGCTGCTAATATCCTCGGTGCATGTTTTAAGGAGCGGGTACATGGTGGCAACCGATTCTTCCAGATTGATGAGGCTGACGCCGTTAATATGGTCGGCATCTACGGTAACAGAAACATCGACAACGCTGTCGTTAAGTACAAGAGAGGATGTATACACACCTGGGATGTAGGTGGAAGATGTATTGACCGAAGGCTGCGCCTGGCTTTTCCCTTTTTGGCCGAACATAAACAGGAGCAGCAGGATAAGAAGGACGGCAAAAATGAGAAAAATTGCTGTATAAATGATTTCCTTCATGCGGACAACAACAATATGCGTTTTGGATTTCATAGGCACCCTCCATGTGTGACCCCTTTGCGGCAAAGCTTAAGGGGTACGTTCTTTTTTATATATCCTATGAGCCAGGGCGGAAAATATGAATAAAAAGTGTAACCGTTTGGATGGCTGGGCGGCTGCGAAAGCTTTATGCCGTGCCGCATATGTTTCACCACGGATGAAAGCCAGGATTGAGAATATTTGCTTTAAAAGGGGATAAAAATGTCATTACAGTTAATTATAGGAAGCGGCGGCTCCGGAAAGTCTTACCGGATGTATGAAAAACTCATTGAGGAATCCATTGTACATCCGGAAGAAAGCTTTATTGTCATTGTTCCGGAGCAGTATACAATGCAGACTCAAAAAAATATTGTGTCCATGCATCCAAGGCATGGCGTGATGAATATTGATATTGTCAGCTTTGGCCGATTGGCTTACCGTGTTTTTGAGGAGCTTGGTGTACAGACGTCAAAAATACTCGAAGATACAGGAAAGCGCATGGTCATCCGGAAGGTTTTGGAAAATAAGCGGGGGGAGCTGACGGTTTTTTCGGGAAGCGTAAGAAAAAGCGGTTTTTGCGGGGAATTAAAATCGATGATTTCGGAGCTTTTACAGTATAATATTTCACCAAAACGTCTGAACCAGTGTATGGAGCAGATGAATGGCAGCTCTGTACTATTTGGGAAGCTTAAGGATTTAAGCCTTGTTTACCAAAGCTTTAAGGAATATATTGAGGGCCACTACCTGACGGCGGAGGAAATACTGACCTGCCTTTGCCCGTACCTGGAAAAATCTCAAATTATCAGGGAAAGCCGCATTTATCTGGATAATTTTACAGGATTTACCCCGGCCCAGTATATGGTCATGGCAGAGCTTTTAAAGTACAGCAAAGGTGTGGAAATGACGCTGACCATTGATGTGCGAAGCCTTCCTTATGAGCTTAAAAATAACTATGAGCTTTTTTATTTAACAAAGGAAACGGTGTGGCGGCTTGAAAAGCTGTGCAGAGAGATCCATTGTGACCGGAAGGAGGACATACTTCTTGACGGGGCTGTGGGAGGGCGTTTTGAAGGCCGGCCTGATCTTCGCCATTTAGAGCAAAATATATACCGGAAAAAGGCGGCTGTTTTTAAGGAGGAGCCGGAGCATTTATTTCTTTTTTGCGCAAAAAATCCTGCCAATGAAACGCGGCATATTGCCCGGCAGATCCGCCGCCTGGTGCGCGACGGCAATTACCGCTACCGGGAAATTGCCGTTATCTGCGGGGATGTGGCTGGCTACCGCCATATGGTAGAAAAGGCCTTTGCCGCTATGGATATTCCGTGCTTTATTGATGTGAAGCGAAGCGTTTTGAATAATGCCTTTGTGGAATGTTTAAGAGCAATGCTTGAAATGTTTGCTGATAATTTTTCCTATGAGAGTGTTTTTAGGTATTTACGCAGCGGGTTTTCTGATATTGCCAGGGAGAATGTGGATCTTCTTGAAAACTATGTCATGGCTTTTGGCATCCGTGGGGCCAGCTCCTGGCAAAATACATGGATGAAGCGGCCAGGGAACATGGACGACGCCATGCTTTTAGCGCTGAACCAGACAAGAGAGCGGGTGTTTGAAAGGCTGTGGCCCGTTTATGATGTATTTAAGGATAAAGGCACGGCGGCCGGGGAGCGCACAGCCTGCCTCAAAACCTGGATTTATGAGGAGAATATTAAGGAGAAGCTTCTTAAAATGGCGGCCGGGTTTGAGACGGAGGGGAAGCTGTCCATGGCTCGGGAATATACGCAGGTTTTTGATGTGGTTATGGATCTTTTAGACAAGCTTGGGGAAATTCTTAAGGATGAAAAGGTCAGTATCCGGGAATATGGGGAAATTCTTGACGCCGGGCTTAATGAGGAAAAAATGGGGCTGATTCCGCCGGGTATTGACGAGGTGACTGTGGGCGATATTCAAAGGACGCGGCTGGCCGGGATTAAGGTGCTGTTTTTTATGGGGGTTAATGAAGGCATTGTTCCCGGCAAGGCAAAGGAGGGGGGCCTGATTAATGACCGGGAAAAGGAGCTGCTTTTAAATATGGATGTGGAGCTGGCGCCCACGGCGCGGCAGATGGGCTACTTTGAGCAGTTTTATATTTATGCCGCCCTTTCCAAAGCCTGCGATTATGTTTATCTGTCCTACAGCCAGGTCAGCGCCCAGGGCAAGGCGCTAAGACCCTCCTCGCTTTTGCGGCGGCTTCACCGGATTTTCCCGGCGCTTAAAACTAAGGAATGTGAACAGGAAAACGGCCAGAGCTCCTGCCTTTTTAGCGAGGCGGATGCCTTTGATTATCTCGTGGAGGGCATCGGGGCTGCAACGCAGGAAGAGCCGGGGGCGGCCTGGAAGGAGCTGTACAGCTGGTTTTTACAGCGGCCGGAGTATGAGGAAAGGCTCTCCAAGGTGATTGACGCGGCGTTTATTTCTTATGTTTCAAGGCCCTTATCCCGGGAAGCGGTCGCGGCCCTTTACGGGAAGGAGCTTTCAAATAGCGTCACAACGCTGGAAAATTATGCCGCCTGTGCCTATGCCCATTTTTTACAGTATGGCCTTGGGCTTTTGCCCCGGGAGGAAAATAAAATACAGACGCCGGATCTGGGGATTATTTTGCACCGGGCGCTGGAAATGTTTGCCGCGGCTCTGAAAAAGCAGGGTTATACATGGAAGGATGTGCCGGAGGATGTTCGGGAGAGCGTGGGAGAGCAATGTGCGATAGAGGCGGCAAAAAGCTTTAACCATACGGCGCTTCTTGAAACAAAGCGCAATCAGTACCAGATTAAGAGGCTTGTCCGCTATGTGCTGCGCACGACCTGGGCAGTGAAGCAGCAGCTTTCACGGGGAGAATTTTTGCCGGAGGCGTTTGAGCTTAGGTTTGACAGCGACGCACTGTCCGGCCTTACAGATGTTATGCTGGGAGACGACGGGCGGATGAAGCTTAAAGGAACAATCGACCGGATTGACTTATGCGAGGTTGGAGATAACCTGTATGTAAAAATTGTTGATTACAAATCGGGAAATCAGAGATTTGATATTGCGGCCCTTTATTATGGACTTTCGCTCCAGCTTGTCATTTATATGAATGCGGCCAGGGCTATGGAGGAAAAGGAGCATCCGGGGAAGCGGGTGATTCCTGCGGGGATTTTATATTATAATATTGATGATCCAATGATTGAGCGCGCCGATTTTTCCGAGGTTTCCGACCCGGAAGCAGCCTCGGCCTGTGAGGATGAAATTTTAGTTAAGCTTAAAAGCAACGGTCTGATTAACGCAAGCCCTGACGTTATCCGGCTTTTTGACCGGGAATTTACAAAGGATTCTCCGGTCATTCCCGTGTCTTTGACCGCCTCCGGGGCGCTTTCTAAGCGTTCGAGCGTGGCAACCTTAAAGCAGTTTGACGACCTTGGGCGGTTTGCCGCAGGGAAGGTGGAAACGCTTGGGAAAGAGATTTTGTCCGGGAATATCGGGATCCATCCATATATGAAGGGAAATAAAAAGGCATGTACCTACTGCCTGTTTCAGAGTATTTGTGAGTTTGACGAGCGTATTGACGGTTTTTCCTACCGGCGCCTTGGAGATCTTGACGCAAAGGCGGCATGGGAGGAAATCCGGCGGTGGAATGAAGCCGGGGCGGACAGCGCCGGAAAAGACGGCGGCAGCAGGCCGCCAGCACCGGCGGGAAGCGAAACGGCGTCTGGCGGCAGCGGGCGGCCTGCCCCAGTGGACAGTGAAGCGGCGGCCGGCGGCAGCGGGCGGCCAGAACCAGCGGACAGCATAAAGGAGGTGAAGGGTCATGGCGGCGAGGTGGACGGATGAACAGCAAAAGGCCATTGACTTAAGACATTGTAATATTTTAGTTTCTGCTGCGGCAGGATCGGGAAAGACAGCGGTGCTTGTGGAGCGGATTTTTTCAATGCTGGCAGATACAAGACATCCTTTAAATATCGATAATCTTCTTGTCGTTACGTTCACCAATGCGGCGGCGGCGGAAATGAAGGAACGTGTGGAGGACCGGCTTGCTAAAAGTCTTGACGAGGATCCGGACAATGACCATGTGGCCCGGCAGCTTGCCTCGATCCACAGCGCCCAGATTATGACGATCCACAGCTTTTGCCTTTACGTGATCCGCAATCATTTCAATGAAATCGACTTAGACCCGGCGTTTCGCATTGGCGAGGAAACAGAGCTTAAGCTTTTGCGCGGCGATGTGGCTAGGGAGCTTATGGAGGCGCGGTACGAAACGGACGATCCTGCCTTTTTAGAGTTTGTAGAATGTTTTGCAAAGGGAAAAATGGATGAAGGGATCGAGGAGCTGATTTTGCAGGTTTATGAGTATTCCAGAAGCTATCCGTCGCCAACGGACTGGCTTTGCGGCTGCCTTGACAGCTTCCGGGTAAGCTGTGGGGATGAGTTAGAAGCGCTCCCGGCGGTAAAGTTTTTAAAAGGCTATGTCCGTCAGCTCATAGAAGAGCTTAAACGTACAGTAGCGTCCGCCCTTGCCCTTTGCCGGGAGAGCGACGGGCCTGTGTACTATGAGGAAATGCTTTTAGGGGATGAAAAACAGATCGGACAGCTTGAAGCCTGTCAAAGCTTTGATGATTACTGCCATGCGCTGTCCGGCCTTTCCTTTGCCCCTTTATCAAGAAAGAAAATGCCGGAGGCTTCTGAGATGAAAAAGGAGCAGGTTAAAAATATGCGGGCTTTTGTCAAGGATACGCTAAGCCGTCTGAAAGATGATTATTTTAGCGTAGACGGGGCGACCGCCGCCGGACAGCTTAACCGTATGCTTCCTCATATGGAAATGCTTGTAAGCCTTGTCAATGAGTTTGCCTTAAAGTACCAGGAAGCCAAGGAAATCAAAAATATGGTAGATTTTGGCGACCTGGAGCATTTTGCCCTGAAAATACTGACAAAATACGAGGATGGGCAGTTTGTGCCGACGGATGCCGCTCTGGAGCTGTCAAAGCAGTATGAGGAAATTCTTATTGACGAATACCAGGACAGCAACCAGGTGCAGG
>JAGZDD010000047.1 GCA_018369015.1 Clostridiales bacterium
GTCATTCTTTAGTCTAGGGCGCTTAGCCCGAATCGAGGATTCAGCCGCGATAGCGGCGGGGAGCAGCGTTAGCTGCGTGAATCCGAGATGCATGGCTGAGCAGTAACGATTTTGTAACTATTGTTGCCGTTTACAGGCCCCATGTAAACACTAACTAACGATTCAGCCTGCAAAACTATCGCCGGTAACTTCACACACAATAACAGTAACGTTATCCCTTCCTCCGGCGTTAAGCGCCATATCCAAAAGCCCTGCCGCCGCATCGCTTACAGACGGCGCATAATACATGCAGGAGGCAATCTGTTCAAGCAAAACCATATCTGTCAGCCCGTCGCTGCACACAAGAAATTTGTCGCCCGCGGCAAGGCGGCCTTTGGCAATATATGGCTCGATCATCATTTCTTCCTCAGAAATGCCAATAAACTGGGTAAGGGTCGGCTTGCGTGCGGTCAATCCTTGTTTCTTCAAAAAATCTTCATTTGTATGCGATTTTGTAATCTGCTTAAGCTCATTTCCCCGAAGCCTGAAAACCGCACTGTCGCCCACATTACATACATAGGCCATATCCTGCCACAAATACAAAATCGACGCAGTTGTTCCAGTCTGGCCTAAATGTTCCTCGGCCGCCTGTATCACAACGGCATGATTCATTTTAAAACAGGCCTCCTTCAAAAAATCCTTTGGGGCCTTAATAACGTTTTCAAGTTCGCCAACACAGGAAGCAAAAACCGAGGCCGCCGTCAAGGAGGCCGCTTCTCCTGCATTTTCTCCGCCCATGCCGTCAAAAACAGCCAGACAGACCGGATCACTCGTACATTGACAGCCACTCATCACTGTTTTCAAATCTAATGTTCCCGGCGCAAGATATTTCCCTGAGAAATAAAAATTATCTTCATTATTCGTGCGGATACGCCCATGATTTGTACTTCCTGCCAATCGTACAGTAAAGCTCATAAAATGTCCTCCTATCAATCGGATAGTGGAAGATCCCTTCTCCTATCCGCTGCTGCGATACCTCGCTCATCTCGCGGCTTTGCCGCTCGATGACCGTTGCCGGTCAGATGGTGCTGCGTGCCGGTGGCACGCGTCTAGCACAGACCGCAGCGGAGCGAAGACCCGCCCGTGCAAGCACGGCGAGCGCCTGACCGGCGTATCGCACAAAAGCCAAATGGACATATGAGCAGCAGTCCAGCCAAAAAGCTGAACTGTTGCCTATGAAAATATCCATTTGGCCTGCTGTCTGTTTTAAGCAGTAACTATTCAGCCATGCTTTTCGGATTCACGCCGCTATCGCGGCTGAATAGTTACGTTAAACAATAGCATCTGTTGGAAGTCCTGAACTTGCCTCAACGTTGGCCCGCTCTGCCTCCTGATAAACTCTGGCCATCTCATTAAGGTCCGTCACATGCTCCTGAATCATCCGGTTCATTTTTTCAATATCATCCTGAAGCTGGTTAAATTTATTGACATATGCCGTGGAAGCCTCGCCTTGCCAGGAACCGCTAAGCCCCTTCACAATCGTTGTCATTTGCTGGGTCAGACTGCTGATTGTTTGTCCGCTGCCCGAAAATTCCTGAGCTGTTGATATAAGTTTTTCAGGGGTAACATTTAATATACCTTCCATAACAAATCATCTCCTTATCTTTACCCTGCCGTCTTTTAACGGCAGCATGTCAATAGTTTCTTGTTGAAGCCGTATTTACATTTGCAGCCTCAGCCTGAGCGTACTTTGCGGCAATATTTTGAAGCGCGGCAACATACTGATCAATAGCTGTCTTAAAATTCTGCATTTTCGCTTTATCATTCTGAAATGCATTGTGAAATGCATTTTTAGCCTCACCTTCCCACATACCCATCAAAGATGCCTCCGTATTTTCCAGCACCGTAATCTGGGATTGAAGATTCTGGTTTAATTGTGTTAATGTTTCTGCCTGTCGTGTAAGTTCAGACGCTGTAACTTGAAATTGTGACATTTTTAAATTCCCCTTTCCTTGATTTTGCCGTGTTTTTTACGGCACCAGGTTATCCCCTTGCGGGGTTTCCTTATTCTTGCCGGTTTTTTACGGCATCAGGTTATCCCCTTGCGGGGTTTTAGACCTCCCGTAGTCTTGCCAGCTCTAACGCCCGCATTTCCGCGTTATAGGTCCGCCTTGCAATGCTTTGAATATCCCGGGCCGCGTTGCGCAGCGCCTGCGCACTGTCTGAAATCTGGCCGGCCAAAGCATTTCCTTTCTGTAAAAATAAATTTGAGCTGTCGCCTTTCCACGCCCCGGCAATCGCCGAAAGCGAAGCAGAAAGCTCGTTTGTGGACAAACGGGATAATTCCGCCGCCAGATTTTCCAGCTGCTGTGCCTGGCGCATAGCGCTGGAAAAATTCATTTGAATTGTCGCTTCGCTTAACTGCGGCATTTTGCTTCCTCCTATACCCAAAACAGACGTACCGCCTTACGGCGGCGCCGCTATCAATGAAAGTCAGCTTAAAACATCCGACGGCAGTGCCGCCGCCAGTTCTCCGGCGCCGCGCTCCGCCGTATCGTAAACCTCTGCCATAGCCAGAAGATCTCCCGGATGTTCCTTTAAGCGCTTTAAGGCCAACTGTATGTCTTCCTTGCGCTGCTCATAGGATTTCCTGTGGAAATCCCCGGCCTCCCCCTGCCAATAGCCCTGGCTGCGGAAAACAAGCTGATCCACAGCTTCAAAAAGCTGTACCATGTTATTAATATGGCTCTGAGCCGTTTGGGCCGCGCTGCGCAAGGCTTCCGGCGACACTTTTAATGTCAGCCCATCATAAGGGCCGCCAGACATATCTGACATAATTCCACCTCCCTAAACCTGGATTGAAGCCACCAGCTCGTGGACATCCTGTTCACATTGGTTATACTCACGAACCGCATATTCCATATGTTCTTTATATTTTCGAAGCGCTGCAAATACTTCTTCCATCAACGCCGCGTCCTTTGACAGCTGCTCATAAAACGTACCGTGAGCAGCCCCTGTCCATGTACTGCGCAAAGCAGCAATGCTTTCCTTCATGGCTGCTAACTCCGCTTTTCCTGAGGATAGGAGTGAATCCAATGTGTTGGCGTCAGCCGACAGGGCGGATACATCAATTTCTAACAAATCTGCCATTTCCTTACCTCCCTCAACTGATGTTTCATCAAAGTCCTTCCAGGACTTTGATATATATTTCCGGCACTATATATTCTTTATGTTTAGCAGCGAACAATAAATTGTCTGCCTCGTCATAGTTATCGATAATATAGTTTTCTGAACGCAAATACCGTTCTCCTGCCTGGGTCAATGCAAAAGCCAGCCGTTCAAGCACCCTGGCTTCCCATGCCATCTGCTCCTTCTGCCTTCGCAAATCGCTCTTTACTGCTTCAAGCTGATTCTCGCAGCTTAAATTCTCAATAATCCTGTCAAATCCAGAAAGAAGATCATTAAGCTGTAGAGCTTCACTGCTTAATCTCTTGGCTTCTTCCTGCATTAGAGATAATAAAGCCCGCACAAAAAACCTCCTTTCCCGGCCGCAGGCGGCCATGATAGGCTTACGCCTGCTATGCGTATTTTCGCGCAAAGGAAGGCTCGCTTACGCTCGCCGCGCGAAAAACGCGGTATAATGTCCACTCATGTGGATATTATACCATGGCCGCAAGCGGCCATAGTATGCTTCGCCTTAATGCGTACTTTCGCGCAAAGGAAGGCTCTCTTACGCTCGCCGCGCGAAAGACGCGGTATAATGTCCACTCATGTGGATATTATACCATGGCCGCAAGCGGCCATAGTATGCTTCGCCTCAATGCGTACTTTCGCGCAAAGGAAGGCTCGCTTACGCTCGCCGCGCGAAAGACGCGGTATAATGTCCACTCATGTGGACATTATACCATAAGATCCCTCTCAAAAACAGTAGGCTGACGAACAACCGGTATTTCTGATAAACGGTTAGACCAGGATTAAAGGATGGCCTGTGTCAATGCCGCACTGCTTTAATGTTTTCTCCGGCGGAAGGAGTGTTAAAAGCGCGGGGCTGCACAATACTAAAGACGCCGGATCCCCCCGCAAAATACACTGTTCCTTCTGACTGACCATTGAAGCAATCTCCTCAATCACAGAAGCTACCGTTACATTTTCATCAATATTAAAATCATACGTTTGATCTACAGACGGAATATAAACATCGACCAATATCATCCCTACGGCTCCTTTCTTGCAACAGTCCGGCCATACCAAGCTGCTGCCCTTTCTTCGCATCACGGCTTTGCCGAGAATAGCAACTCGCATTTCACAGCGCTGTCAGCCGCTCAAAATATTTAATAAAAGCCCCTGGCGCTTCCCCGGCTGACCACTCTCGTCTGCTCTCCTGATAAATGATCGGAAATGGGCCGCCTTTTTTCAAAAGAAGCCGGCGCTTTACATGCTCCCCCGGTTCAAGACAGTTCACAGGACAAAGATCCACAATCCAGCGGGTTTCAGGCAAAGCCATAAGAAACGCCGGAGCTGCAAAATAGCCGTCAAAGCTCATTTCCTTCTCTTGCATATGCGCTCTAGTACTTGAACTGCCAAAAATCCACTCCAAAAAGCGCTGCTGTAAAACTTTTAATGTAACAAGCTCAATACGGACAGCCCCCGGTTGGGTAACAACGCCCCCTAAAAGGGCGGCCAAAAGCTCTCCTCCGTCCGCCCGTCCACCGAACCCGTCCGGCACAGCATAACCCAGATAGCCACAAAGCTGTGGGAAATCCGGTTCTTTTGGCCAGGAGTTCAAAACCCAGGACGCATTTTTAAATACAGTAAAATAATTCAATGCAAATATGCCAGGCACAGCCCGCCCCTCCCGTTCGACTAAGAGCCCCCTCTCCAAAAGCCCGGCAAGAACACGATGGGCATGGCAAAGCCCGGAAGAATCTGGCTCTCTGGCGGCTAATTGGAACGCACCAGAAAAATCCGCCTCCCTGGCGGCTGATCGAGGCGCTCCGGAAGAATCCGGCGCGCCAAAGTTCCCACCCCCAGATTGCGCGGCTGACGCGGTAAAAGCGCCCAAAAAATCCGGCAAAACGGCACGGGAACCGCCAACTGCTCCAAGAAGCATTAAAAACTCGTCAATCGTTACAATTTCTGTCATAAATTCCTCATTTCTGCCCGGTAGCTTCTCGAAATAGGAAGAAACAGGCCGCCTTCCAAAACCACGGTGTTTTTGCCAAGAACAATTTTTTCAATCTTATTCCGGTTGATAATAAAGCCGCGGTGGCAGCGGAGAAAATCGTCCGGCAATATCGTCAAAAGATGTTCCATCGTATCATAAAAACCATATTCTCTGCTGCCCGCCCTCACAAAAACCTTCTTTTCCCGGGCTTCAAAATAGGCAATCTGCCCGTAAGGAATCCGTATACGCCCATCTCTGCTTTCCACGAGAAAAGAACTGCTTTCATCGGAATCGCTCTGAAAGCTTTGCAAAAAGGCCTGAATAAATTCTCGGACTACCTGCCTTACCCCGCTTTCACTCACTGGGCGCAAAAGCAGGGAGCTGGGCAGGATCGATGGTTTCAAATATTTCATAGGGGAAACTGCTGCGTCTGCAATCACCATAAGCCATGCTTCCTTGTAATTTTCCCGGAACTTTTCTAAAAGCCCCACCGCTTCATCGGAATAAATATCAATACAGGCCATATCCACCAGCGGGCATTGCTTTAAAAAAAGCAAAAAGGCTTCCGGGCTGCGAAAAAATTCCATCTGCCACTGCTCCTCAGACAAATTAGCCGCTTCATCGTGGAAAATCTGTTCAATAAGCGCCAACTCCGCCGCCTTACAGTCCAAAGCCACGTTGGAAATCATTGGCTACCTCCTTAGAAATCTTAAGCTGCCTCCTTAGTACATCGACTGCCTTACTGACAAATACCAGCCGCTGCCTAAAAATACCGGCCGCCGCCTAAAAACACTGGCTGCTGCCCAAATGTAACTATTCAGCCCGCGCCATTCACAAAGCCGCGCTAACGTGCTTTCCGCCGCTTCGCGGCTGGCTTTGCTCATAGCCTGGCGCTCCCTCAGCCGGGAGCAATAGTCCCCAAATCGTGTAAACACGATTTTTAGCCTATCACTCCCGGCTGACTCAACAGTTACGCCAAAATAACTCAACCTATCCCCGCACCAGAGGAACAATAACGACAGGAACGCCCGGCGCCTCGCCGTCTAATGACGGAAGCATGGCAATGCCTGGCTTCTTTGTCTTACTCTGGGCTGTATACGGAATATGATCAAAGTTAAAAAGCCGCTGGGCCGAAACATTGCCGCCAAGGTGGCAGCCCCTCCGGCTCTTTACTATATTTTCATAAAGCCGGATACCCACAAGCTTTGACACATCATCGGGATTTAAGCAGGCGAAAATGAATACATTATGTAAGCTTCCTTTATCTGTAATATTTTCAAGGAAGCCCCGCATTTCCCCAACGCCCTGGGCGGGATGTAAAACATGCTCTACAAACTCTGCAAGATTGTCAATAAAAATGAAATAGGGCGGCTCATTTTTCATCATTTCAAAAATCTCATCGTCATCCATCCCCGAATCCACAGCCGCTTTTTTCTTTTTATTTCTTGCGATAAACTCCGGCAGCAGCCCTTCCCAATATTTATAAAGCTCTCCGTCATCTGTAATAAGGCCGGCGCCGGCTGCCTTTGCCGTCTTTGAAAGACGGCCGGAAAAATCCACGATCACGCTGCGGGCATTTGCTTTCTGGGCCGCCGTATGAGCCAGAAGCTTTAGGGCATTTGTCTTGCCGCTCCGGGCCTTCCCTGAAATAATATAGCAAAATGTATGGGCAAGATCCACGCTGTAAACTGCCGCGTCCGCCTCATTATAGCCCAAAGGCAGGCACTCCGGATGGCCGGCGGCAGCCATTTCCTCCTCCAAATCCACAAAATCAGAAAGCTTTGGCTTGTCCGGGATCTGGGGCACCAGCCTTGCCCTGCGCCCGCTAAAGGCAGCGTTAAGGATCTCGCACTTCTTATGTATGCGTTCATTTCTCGAGTAATCATCCGGCGCGTCAAGGGAAAGCGCGGTCTGAAATTCCAAAACCCCGGACGGGCATGAAGCAAGCCCCCGCCCCTTTATGCCGGCTTCCGGCAAAAGCTCAAGATGTGGAATATGCATAGCCTCTGTATACTGGAATTTATCGCCCATTTCCAGACAAATCACCGTGCGGATATTATCCCCGATCCGGCTTTGTATTTCCGCAGGCCCAAACCCCGCGCTGGAAATCAACAGGTAAATGCCGTAGCTGCTGCCATCCCGTGATAATTGAATCAGCATGTCCTCATAAGCGTTTCCAGTCTTTTCCCTAAACGCCGCATACTGGTCAATCACAAGGACAATCGCAGGTAAGGCCACGCCGTGGGCGCTGACATACTGCTCATAATTGCCGCCCGCTAACAAGTCCTTCCGCTCTTTTAAAATCGAAGCCATCATATTAAAAAACCGGGCAATTTTTTCACTGTCATTTTCGTACATAATACCGCCCACATGGGCAAGTCCTGAAAATGCCCCGAGCATGTGGCTTGAAAAATCAATCGCGTAAATATTGACATGGGCAGGCGTGTACCTATGTACAAGCGAATAAATAACCGTCTGCAAAAAGGTGCTTTTTCCGGTGACAACCATACCGCATATGGCGTGGTGGCCATTTTTTGCAAAATCCACCACGAGCGGAAACTGGGCCTGGTTCACCGGGTCATCGCAAAGCCCGGCAACCGCTTCAAGCGTCCATTTTCCCTTTTCCTCTGGCCACTGCCCTCTGGCAAACGCATTTTCCCGGTAGAGTGCAATCCCGTCCAGATAAAGCTTTGACGGCAGTACAGGAAGCCACAGGGTAAACTGGTGATTGTAGCCTTCCTTCTTCGCCACATTCCCTAAATACTCTACAACAGCGTCAAGCTGGGTCTTTTCCTTCATTTCAGGCAGCTTTAAATTTTCTTCTCCCGAAATTTCTATAATCCGGTCAACAATACTGTCCACCCGGTTGACCGCAGACAGCCGCGCTCTGCGGTAGATCTCCAAAAATTCCTCCAGCCTGCGTTTATTATATTCGCTCTCTGGATAATCGATATTGCGGGCCGCAAGGCTTTCAAAAATATGGGCGCAGGCATTGGATATAAACAAGGATTCCAGAGGCTTTACAAAATCAATCCCTGCCAAAGCCGTATAATCCCGGACAATCGATGTGAGCACACAAAGCCACTGGTATTTGCGCGCTTCCTTCTGCTTAAGCTTCAAGCGATTACCTACAAGCGCCGCTTTGCCCGTCAGGGAACACATTTTAACAATAGCCGTGCGGCCGCCGCCAGTTCCTTCATCATACACAGCCCCGGAAAAGCCCGACTGGAACAGCTCATACAGTTCGTCATTGCCAACTTGGAGATAGCACCGCCCGGCCTGGGTAATATAAGCGGCGTCCGGTTTATGGAGCATATCATTACTGTCCTGTTTATCCTGGACCCGAAGGCACAGGCGGAATTTTGAATTGCTCCATATATTATCGTCCACAGTTCCGCTGGGCTTTTGAGTGGCCAAAATAAGATGCACGCCAAGGCTTCTGCCCACCTGGGCAACACTGATAAGCTCCCGCATAAAGTCTGGTTCTTCCCGCTTTAATTCCGCAAATTCATCGATAATAATAAATAAGTGGGGAACCGGAACCGTGGCCTCATTATCTTTTACAAGACGGGTGTACTGATTAATATTGTTGACGCCATGCTCATTAAAAATCTGCTGGCGCCTGCGGTTTTCGCTCTTTATAGACACCATGGCCCGGCGCACCTGGTTGCCGGAAAGGTTTGAAATTTTTCCCATCATATGAGGCAGGCCGTTAAAAAGGTTCGCCATTCCCCCGCCCTTATAGTCAATGATAAAAAATCCAATATCATCTGGTGAAAAATTCACAGCCAGAGATAAAATGTAAGTCTGGAGCGTTTCTGATTTCCCCGACCCCGTTGTTCCAGCCACAAGGCCGTGGGGGCCGTGGAATTTTTCGTGAATATCCAGGTAAAGAGGCGCACCTCCGGCTTTCTGGCCAATGAGTGCTTTCATCGTATCGTAGGTGCGGTTTTTTAGCCAGCGTTTTTTTACATCCAGCCCTTTTAAGGAGTCAACGCCCATCATTTCTAAAAAGCTTAAGGCAGCCGGAATTTCCCCGCCGGTTTCCACCTCATTCACCTCAATCGACGACAGTCTGCGGGCAAAGTTCACAAGCTCCGGCCCGTCCACCTTGTCAAAGGTAATACCGATACGACTGCGAATATCCTCGCGGACATTGTAAACGCTCTTGCCTTCCCCGTCATTTTGAATAATATATTCACAACTATTTGGCAGTTCCTCATAGCGCTCCACGAGAAGAACTGTTGTAATTCCATAGGAATGGCCCGTATCCAGCAAATACCGGGCAATCAGCTCGCCCTCCAGCATTTCCGGGCTTGTAACAAACAAAACATACCATGGCTTAGGTGTTCCCGAAGCGCTTAACGGATGGTCTTCATTTTCGGCCCTCTGCCGAAGCACCTTCGTCAGCTCATAAAACACATCCGCCGAGCTCACCGGGTCATCCGCCACATAGCGGGTCTTTTTATCCTCTGACCACACATGGGGCAGCCATTTTACAGCGCCTAGAGACTCTTCCTCAAGGCTGTTTGCCCGGTCATAAACAAGCCCCAGCTTTACATCCGTATAGCAGTTATTCGCGCCAATCTGCACAATTAAATTCTGCGCAACCTCGTAAGCGCCCCGTTTCTGCCGGCCTCCAATCACTCCGATCAGCCGGTGCTCCATAAGATCCACACCTACGGGAACATTTTTCAAATATTTATAGGTTTCCCGGATTTTTGCCGGCTGGTCAGCCAGTGTATCTCTAAAAACGGTAAACCGTTCCTTTGGTACAATGATCGGTGTCTGAAAAGGTAAAATGCCGATCCCCAGACGATGGTACAGAAAATCCTTATGCGTACTGTTTCTGTTCCACAAAGCGGCCGTCTGGCGGTCATAGCCGGCATACTCTGCTGCCGGGCGGTACATTGACAGCAGCGCGCTGCCGTTCTTTTCATACTTTTCACGGATTGTTCCGACAATTTTTTCAAGATATTCCCCATAGGCTGACTTTCTTGCCGCTTCCTCGTCTTCCCGGCTCTGACGCTGGTGACGGATATTCACAAGCGCCCATATCGTTCCGATAATCGCGGAAGATACTGCCGTCACAAGGCCAGTGAACATAAAAACAGATGGCGCTCCCCCGCTGCTGCTTTGTCCAATAATAGCCATAAGGCAGCCAAGAAGCATTGGCACAGCCATCGTCAGCGACGGCCCAATCGTCATCAGCAATGAAGGATTTTGCTGCCTGGAAGGCGCCGGCGGCCCTTCAATTTCTATCGGCTCCTCATCCACATTTTCAATATTTCTCGGCACACGGTGAAAATATGATTTTTCCCCAAAACCGCCAATACTTTTAAGACCGGACCTCGCAAGCGCGGCAAGTTCTTCGTCATTTAAAGGGTGCAAAACAGCTTCATTAATCCTTAAATTTTCCACAGAATCATCCACAGCCAGAATGTTTCCAAGATAGATCATCTGCAGCCCAAGAATAATGAAACGGTCGCCAAAATATAAAACCTGGCTGCCATTTACACGGATATAATTGACAAAAACGCCGTTAGCGCTTCCCATATCCTTAAGCATCCACTGGCTGCCATTTAAAATAAGAGCCGCATGTTCCTTGGACACAAGGCCAAGGGAATCATAGCAAATCGTATTGGACATATTTTTTCCGATGGTCACAGAAGAAATATAATTCAGAGAATATTTACGGTAAACGCTAAAAGAATTTTGCGTTTCCTTCACAAGAATTGTCAATTGCTTCCCCCATTTATCCGTCAGCAAAAGCATATCCTTATTATTGACTTTGTGGTGATAAAATGGGGTTCCATTTTTATAGATCGAGTAATCTGTGCTCTCAAGAAAATGCCACTGGTGATCGACAATCTCCATTTTTAAAACAATATCTTCCTTAAGGGCAAACGTATTTTTATTTAAAATAACTGAGTGATCCGCATTATTAACTGCGGGAAGAAGAAATTCCTTGTAGACAGCCTGACTGTACAGTGATAATATAACGCTCATAAGCTTCCCCCTGATATAGCACGCCGCCCCTCCCGGATATATGAAAGCCGCCGCGCGCAAACAAGCCGTACGAAACAGCAGCAGACTCCCTGTCTGTTGGGGCAGATATTATAAAATAAGTATACGTCTATACAGGGGGAACGTCAATCTTTTTGTAGGTCCTGTCATTCATCCGCCCCGGTCAAGGGGATCTTATCGAAATCTTACAGTTCCTTCAAATCTTTCACGATCTCAGCGATACAGTCCTGCGCCTGTGGGAAAAATCCCAGCTTATCAATAAACGCATGGCCTACGCCGCCATAAATCATCCAACGTACATCCACTCCCGCGGCCTTGCACCGTTTTGCGTAAAGACAGCCCTCCGCGGTCAGAAAATCATATTCCGCATTGACGATCAATGTCTTTGGCAGATTTTCCAGATTTTTGGCGCTTAATGGGGCCACATAGGGATTGTGGACATCCGCCTCATTATCCAAATAGGCTTTATTCACAATAGGGTTCATTTCCCGGATTCCGCTAACTGCCCGGTCTACCTCCGCGTCTGAGCCTTTGTTATTGTACATTTCCCTGCTCCAATGATACCCCTCATACTCCGATCCATCCGTGCGCATCACTGTTGGATAGAGCAACGCCGCATATTTAATCCGGTGTTTCCCTTCATCCCGGTCCTTTAGGCAGCACACAGCCGACAAATTGCCGCCGGCAGAATCACCGCCAACGCAAAGCTTCTCCGGGTCAATATGAAGCTTCTCACAGCCTTCTTCATAAATCCATGACAACGTATCATAGCAGTCGTCAAAGCCAGCCGGAAAGCGGTGCTCAGGACACAGGCGGTAGTCGACCGACACGACAACAATATCGGCAAGCTGTGCTATCAGCTTACATGGATTTTCCACAACATCCAGGCTTCCGCCCATAAAACCGCCGCCGTGGATAAACATCATACATCCTCTGTTTTTTTCCGGCCCCGACGGGGTGTAGACGCGCAAGGGAATATCTCCATGTCTTCCTTCAATACGCAAAGACGTTGTTTCAACCCCCTGTGACATATCCACATTATCCCATCCCATACTGGCGCGCAGATACCCTATGGGGATTCCGTCGAAAACGTAGCCGCCACCGGCATTTGGGTCAGTAAATAAATGAGGTATATTATCAATCATATTTTTCGGATAATTTTCAGGGCGAGCCGTCATATCCGCCTTTTTAGCATGGGCAATCATAGACTCCCTTACATCCATATACCCTTCCGGCGTATCCGGGCTTTTTTTATAAATACAGGGCATACCGTCAATCATGCGTTCCTCACTTTGAGACGCTAATATATCCGCCAGCTTTTTATAATCATATTCCATAGCTTTAAGCCTCCTGTTCTTTAGAACTGCCGTTTTCTCTGCGCTGGTGCAGTTCGGCAATCACTTTGGCATATTTCTTTTCATCAAGATTGAAAAATAAAATACATACAACAATCAGCAGTGCAATCCCGGCAGGAACCCAGATGTAATTCATACGGATAGCATTTAATGACTGTTCTGTCTGAGCCACATTTTCTACGTAACCGCCTGCCGAAAGAATGGCTGAGGAAAGTACGCCTGAAACAGCCATACCAATTTTTACCATAAATCCCATAAATGCTGTCATAAGTCCTTGGGGCCTGATTCCTGTCTTCCATTCCGAATAATCGATTGTTTCAGCACCAAGAATGAACAAAAGACCCATAGCAATTCCAAAGCCGACAGCTCCCACTGCCGTCAGGATGAAAATTGCAGGAAGATTTTTCCCGGCAAAATAAATTCCTGCCATAGACAGCGCCTGAACAAGGGCTCCGATAAATACACAGCGTTTTGCTCCTACCTTTTTGGCAATCACCGGAGTTACAAGGGCCAGAGGAATCCCAAGCAATGTCGCAATAGATACTAAAGGGGTTGCCGCTGCTTCATTTTCCAGATAATACTTTGCATAATACATTGCGCCGGAATTACGCATAATCAGGCTTGTAAAGCATAAAAACGCAATGATACAAGCAACGACCCACGGCCGATTTTGTATTGCCACCTTAATGGACTTTCCTACCGGCATATTTTCTGCCTGAGGAATGATTCGCTCTTTCGTGTTTTTAAAGCAGACAATCAGTAAGATAACCCCCAATACGGCATAGATCGCCACAGTTCCTGTAAATCCAAGGCCCTGGTTTCCCCGCCCAATGGCTGCGACAAGCCCAAGCGTCAGCCCTGTAGCCACAAAGCCTCCGCCATTCGAGCCAATCGTCTTAAACATATTAAAGGAAAGCCTCTCACTTTCATCATCGGTGACATTGCTAAGCATTGTAGAATATGGAATATTTAATGCTGTATATACGACACAGAAAAGGATATACGTCACAAGCGCATAAATAAACTTTCCTGTTTCACCAATATCCGGCGATATAAACATAAGAATACTGATAATGCCAAAAGGCACGCTCATCCATAAAACATAGGGCCTGGCTTTTCCCCATTTACTTTTTGTTTTATCAACGATAATGCCCATTAAGGGATCCGTAATCGCATCCACAACTCTCGAAACAGCCATAATGGTTCCTACGGCCATAAGGCCGATTCCCGCAATATCTGTGTAAAAAAACATAATGTAGGTGCTGACAAGCGTAAACATCGTGTTGCAGGCTAAATCCCCCAGCCCGTAACAACATTTCTCACGAATCGATATTTTCTTTTTCATCTTTCTTCTCCTTTTCCTGACCCTGGATCGGGTTTTAAGCGCCGTGCCCGGACCGCCGCTTATTGCTCCTGACGTCTGGAATGTTTTTTAACATGGACTTATTATAGCAATAAAAAACGTCACTTTCCTGCCTTTTTGTGACAATAAAATGACGTTTTGTTGACATTTTCCAAATTACCAATAAAATCTACACAGTTTACAGCCAAAAGCACAATATCTACGCACAAAAACGCTTCAACTCTTTTGGCATTTTGTCCTATATTTATGCGGAGTTTCGCCATAAACTGCCTTAAATGCTTTAATAAAAGTTCTCGAATCATTAAAACCATTTTCCAGGGCTACTTCCAACACCGAAAGATCGGTATTCATCAGCAGCTTATAGGCATTGCTGATACGGACGCAGTCCAGATATTGTTTAAATGTACTTCCCATATATTTTTTGAAGCTCCGGGCAAGGTACTCCCTGGACAAGCCGCAATACTGCGCCACGGACTCTAATGTCAGGTTCTCCTTATAGTTTTCATTTATATATTCTGTTATCCCCTTAAAGCGTTCAATATATTTTTCCGTGTGCGCAGATGCCGCCAGACGCCGATCCTTTCTGAAATACTTAAACAGTAAATAAAGCACATGATAGATTGTTTCGTTTGACTTTAGATATAAAAATTCATCATTTTCCATTTTATGAAGCTCCCACAAATGGGCCATGGCAGACTTTATTTCCAAAGCCTTTTCGTGATCCTGGGGTACATCAAAAATGATTTGATCCATATCCGGGTAAACCTCTTTTAAAAAATCATAGGAAATAATTACAGAAATTGCGTCCAGATATTCCAGAGTCGTCGCCTTAATCGAATGAATATCCCCGCTGTTGGCTACCAGCAAATAGCCGTCTTTCTCACAAAAGTCGTGGCCATTTAAATAAATCCGAGTTCCCGCATGGATCATATAATCCAGCTCCAGGCTCCGGTGCCAGTGCTTTGGAACATTATAATAGCCATCCACCGTATGAATAACAATCTGTGCCGGTATATTTTTTTGCAGCTTAATCTGTTCGTGAAAATAATCCATAAACCTTCCCCCTTATCCACTTTACCCTTATATTTATGGACCCCCCGGTTTTCCTATATATTTATCCCGCCAAAGCCTGCCTATTTTTTGAAGCTTCCGGGCCGTTTCAGCCAGTTCCTCATATTGTTTCTTTGCAGCCTCAAGCATTTCCCGAAGGCGCCCATTCTCACCCTGCGCGGCTTCCAGTGCTTCCTTTAGATGCCCGCTCTCACCCTGCGCAGCTTCCAGTGCTTTCTTTAGACACCCGTTCTCATCCCTCGCGGCTTCCAGCATTTCCTTTAGACGTTCCTTCTCACCCTGCGCAGCTTCCAGCGTTTCACAAAGGCGCCCGTTCTCACCCTGCGCGTCCTCCAGCGTTTCACAAAGGCGTCTGCACTCTGCCTTTACCGCCTCCACTTCCTCTGTTTTTGCCTCCCGGAATGGCTCTGTCCATAATAAGTATCTAAGGTCTTCCACGCTCCACAAAAATAGTGCCTGGCACAGGCCTCCGGCATAAACCGCCATAAACTGCCTGGCCTCATGGATATACCACTGACAGCTCAGCCTTTCGCTCCCGCCTCTGTAAATACATATTTGCTCCGCAGCTTTCCATGGATCCATCATATACAGTTCATAAATACCGGCTCCCGTATAAACCTGGTAAAATAAGTACAATTTTCCTGATATTTCTCTTAAAACCGGCCGCTCATAATCAGGAAATACCGTAGAAGGGCTTAGGACAACTGTTGCGGCCGACTCTTCCAGGCAGCTAAAAACAATTTGATGATTGAAATTTTCATAGACATAATAAATTCTTTCATTATAGACTGTCGAAAATAATTTTCCAAGACAATCGTTGTGGCGTATTCCCGGCATATTTCCCCGGTGAAATGGCGTAAATAAAACCATAACCCGGTTATTTTCCTCATACAGCATTAGCCTGCGCCCATCGGATAAATCATAAACGTTATTCATTATCCGGCCTCCTATTGTATTTTTACTTATAATATATGCGTATTCTCTGTAACAGTTCAGATGACAAAGCGGTTACTCTTTCACCGAAAACGGCCGCCCGCATAATATAAATTAAGTATTTCATAGAAAGGACCTTTGATTATGGCAAAAAACAATTCCTCCGGCTGCAAAAGCTGCCCGAAAAGATATATAAGCCCTGGAGTCCAGGATAATGAGCGCTGCCAGGACGTATGTGTCCAGCCTATTTGCGGCGATCCTGACCTGCTGACACTCCTTGCCCCGGTCGTTTACGATGAGCTTGGTATCAATCTATGCCGTACAATGGATATAGTACCGCCAACAGGAGCTATTTCCAGTGTTTCCGCTCAGATCTTAGATGTTGCCTTTAGCGAGACGCCTGACGCTGCTACAACCATTTCCCAAATCAACGGACGTCCCAATTGTTATCTTGTAACATTGACAAATCTGGCAGTCACCTTCCTTCTCACCTTTTATGACTGTACAAACCGGAGTATCGGCACCCAGACTTTAACTGCCACGTATCTTCCCACAAACAGTTCAGTGCCAGACTACGATTATCTTGATGATGACACCAATCCTGCCCTTGTGGAGCTGGAAATTTTCGCCCCCTATGGCGTTTCCCATACCGTACAGGCACCAAGCACCCCGGTCATCCAGTATATTGGTTTTACACCAGATAATAACACAATGCACCAGGGGCTGAATATGATGGCAATCCCCAAAATACTCAATCTCGATCTGGCGTCAGATACAATTACTATCGGTCTGACACTCTATATTAAGAGTATTTATTATTCCCAATATCTGGTTCCCCATAATGGAAAGGCTGTTGTTCCTAAAGCCAGTATCCAGCCCAATGATGATACAATTTGTATGGACTTTGTGTGCGGAGACCTCCTTGACCTGTCAATTAAACCTCTGGAGCTTGGCCCGCCCAAATGTGAGGGCTATTTAAAGCAATCCTGCGAAGAACCCTGTGACTGCTGTACCCAAACCTCAGCCACGCTTTCCGGGGCTGTGGCAGGCCCGCCTCAAAACGGCGGCACCAGCTTTAACGAAACAGCAGAATAAGAAAACGGCCGCCCTGCTCATGCCGGCAGGGCGGCTATTTCAATCTGAACGTTCTGAACAAAGATTTCCCCTTGCAAGACTTCTGCGCTAAAGGGGATTACCTTTTCTCCTCAGCATCTTCAGGATAGGCCTCCCTGTATGCAAAGGCCAGTTCTTCCTTGCCGCGTTGCTTAAGGCCCCGGCGGATAAGCTTCTTTATGATGTCATAAATCACAGCAAATACCGGAACGCCAATAATCATGCCAATAAAGCCAAAAATCCCTCCGAAAGTAAGAATCGCAAACAATACCCAAAAGCTGGACAGTCCGGTAACATTGCCTAAAATACGCGGACCTAAAATATTTCCGTCAAACTGCTGGAGTATAATAATAAAAATAAGGAATACAATACACTTTCCTGGGCTCACCATTAAAATCAGCAGGGCTGACGGAATTGCACCGAGATATGGCCCGAAAAATGGAATAATATTCGTAACTCCCACGATGACGCTCACAAGCATTGCGTAAGGCATTGAAACAATCCACGTAAAAATAAAGCAAATCACACCAATAATCGCCGAATCCAGAAGCTTTCCATTAATAAAGCCGCCAAACATCCGGTCTGCAAATTTAACTTCGTTGATCATTCTGTCTGCCCACTTTTCCTTAAGTATACTAAACAAAACAAGCTTACTCTGTGACGCAAATTTTTTACGGCTTGCCAAAAGATAAATAGCCACAATTAATCCAATAAACAAGTTGCTAAACACAGTGACAAGACTGGCAACACCTGAAGTCACTCCAGTAACAAGCCCCTGAAGGTGGGGCAGAATTTCCTGCTGGATCCAAAGGGCCAGCTTATCGGAAAGCCCTTCGGATATGCTCTCAATATAATTCGTTAAGACGCTTTGCTCCCCTACATACTTTGTCATCCACTCGGCAAATTTGTCAAGATTGGCCTGAATCAGACTTACAAGCCCGGACAGACTTGAAAGCACCTGGGGAATGACCATCATCAGCAACGCGGCAACAACGGCAATGCCGATGGAAATACTGGCAAAAACACTCAAAGGGCCTGCCAGACGGGCGGCGATGCCTGCCTTTTTGCGTCCATTGCCTGTAAGCAGCTTTTCAAACCACCGCTCCAGGACATTGCATACCGGCTTAAGCAAATAAGCAATGGCAGCGCCATAAATAAAAGGCATTAATATCCGCAGAAGCTTCCCTATGGCAGCCCGTATATTATCCATATAAAATAATAGAAAAAACAGACATATTCCCATCGCCAAAGCTCCAAATAAAACAAGCATCTGGTAAATATAATGTCGGCCTCGTAAATTTTTCATAACATTTATCCTCCGTGGTGGAGCCGCGCGCAGCGCGGCATGTCCGTTTACTATGAAAGCCCAGCCATCTGAGCCATTCTCTTAAGACATCTACTGCCCAACAGCCGGAACGGCAAGATGCCATTTTCCTAATTCTTTATATAATTTTTTGCATTATCATAGTCTACTTTTTGGGGCTGAATAGCAACCTCCTTGGACAAAGCATTTCCTTTCGCCACATCTACAGCCAGATCAATCGCTGTGTTTATTGCTTCCGGCGGATAAAACCATGTCTGCACAGGATAATTTTCATTCTCCGAAATCCACTTCAAAAGCTCCTCGCTGCTTCCACAGCCGGCAATCAGCTTTAAACCGGAAAATACTGTGCCGTAGGTGTTCTCATACGATTTAAGCCCCTCCAGAACCCCAAGCAGGGTATCTTCATCCGCAGCAAAAATTCCGCTGATATTCGCCAGTTTACCGGTATCCTCATGTTCAATCCAGTCCAGCAGCACCTGTCTTGCAGACGCCGTCGTTCCCGACGAGCTGCCTCCAAAGATTATGGAAATACTGTCAGGAAGGTTATTTTCAAAGCCCTGTAGCCGCTCTAACGCAGCCGTCCTGTTTTCATCAGTAAAAACAAGGATTTCCTTATCTTCACAGCCAGCCTCTTTTGCCGCCAGCGCACCATTTGCGCCAAGGACACTCTCGTCCATAGTCACTGCTGCATCTGCCACAATACTGTCCAAAGTACCATTAAAAACAACCACAGGGATTCCCGATGCTTTAAGGTTTGCAGCGCCCAGAGCGGCACTGTCATCATCAAAAGGATAAATTACCGCACTGTGAACGTTTTGCCCTACAAGTTCACCAAGCTGCCCGGACTGTTCATCCCCAGAGGACGCAGTCAGCAAAATATATCCGGTCTGACTGTCGCTCAACTGTGAAAGATACTCCCCGGCACACCGGTACGTTTCATAATCCCAGCCCTTGGCAGCCGCCGGCATACTGACCGCAATTACTGTATCTTTCACAGTATTGTGTCCAGGTTCCCCATTCTCTTCAGCCTTAGATTGGCTTTCCGCCAAAATCTGTCCTGAAGCGGATACATCTGCCGTGCCTTTGTTCCCCTTTAATTTTTCTGCATCCTGGCCGTTCTCTGTGATCCGATGACAGCCCCAAAGCCCGAGCGCTAACAACAGTATACACAGCCCCGCAGCCGCAAAGCTGCCAGGACGATGGCCGGGCTTCCATCTTCTTTTTCCCCTCACCTAAAATACCTCCTCCATTCAAAGCGGATATTGTGTAACATTGCTACTGTTCAGGCCAGCCTCAAACACTCTGCTCTCCCTGGCTTAAGGACATGATTCAGGGGTTCTTGGACTCTTTTTACGCAAAGCAACGCGCCAAACTGGGGAGCTTGCTCACCAGCATTGCGACTGACGCGCAGAGGAAGGCTCGCTTCGCTCGCCGCGCGTAAGATACGATATAATATTTACTGCGCAGACATTATACGGCATGCCCATTTGCTTTTAAAATATCAATGACCTGGTAAACATATTTGCTGCAAAGCTCATCACTTTCGGCCTCAGCCATGACCCGGATTACCGGTTCTGTACCACTTTCACGAACAAGCAGGCGCCCGTTTCCACAAAGCTCCTCATTGATTTTTTCTACAGTCTCAAGCACTTCGGGATCGTTTTTAGCTGCCGGCTTATCTGCAACCCGCACATTTACTAAAAGCTGCGGATAAATATGAATCGGCTTGGTCAGCTCAGAGAGGCTCATTTTCTTTTCCAGCATAACTTCCATTAACTGAATGGAGGTCAGAATACCGTCGCCAGTTCTCGCATACTGGCTGAAAATAATATGCCCGGACTGTTCACCGCCAAGAGAATGTCCGTTAGCCATCATATTCTCATAAACATATTTATCGCCCACTGCGGTTTTTTCATAAGAAATACCAACCTCATCCAGAGCCTTAAAAAGACCGATATTCGACATAATTGTAGCAACTACCGTATTATTCGACAGCTTGCCACACTCCTTCATATAACGGCCGCACACATACATAATCATATCCCCATCAACCAGACGGCCGTTTTCATCAACAGCCAGGCACCGGTCCGCATCACCATCATAGGCAAAGCCTACATCAAGCCCGTTATCTACCACATATTTCTGAAGAGCTTTAATATGGGTAGAACCGCAGTCTTTATTAATATTTGTACCGTCAGGTTCTGCATGAATCACGAAGGTTTTGGCTCCAAGAGCGTCAAAAACGCTTTTTGCGATCGCAGAAGCCGAACCATTGGCGCAGTCTAAGCCGACCTTTTTATTTTTAAAGGAACGGGTCGCCAGGGAAATCAAATGTCCGATATAACGGTTACGTCCCATAGCATAATCGACCGTCCGGCCAATATGTTCCCGTGTTGCCAGAGGAAGCTCTGGAATCTCACCGTCAATATACGCTTCAATCTGCTGCTCCACCTCTGCCTCAAGCTTATGGCCCTGGGCATTGATAATTTTAATTCCATTATCATAATAAGGATTATGGCTGGCAGAAATCATAATGCCGCAATCAAAATCCTCTGTGCGCACAACATAAGACACACTGGGCGTTGTAGTTACATGAAGCAGGTAGGCATTAGCGCCGCTGGCTGTCACTCCGGCCGCTAAGGCATATTCAAACATATAGCTTGAACGGCGGGTATCCTTGCCGATGACAATATTCGCCGTATGCTCTTTGCCGTAATAGTAACCAAGAAAACGTCCGACTTTAAATGCATGTTCTACGGTAAGGCTTACATTAGCCTCACCGCGAAAACCATCCGTACCAAAATATTTACCCATTTTAAAAATCTCCATTTCATTCATTTATTAATGCAGTATGGCTTCGCCCTATATGCTTACTTTCGCGCAGCGGAAAGCTCGCTTGCGGTCTACGCTCCGCTTCGGTCGGCGCAGAGCAGACGTCCACCGGACGTCTTGCGCCGCCGCGCGTAAGACGCGGTACAATAGCCACTTCGTGACTATTGTACCATACCCGGCAAATTAAAAAAAGTGGCTTTGTTTTACAAGTTTCGCGAGGCTTTGCTTTTAGTTACTGTTCACAGGTACCCTGCGAACAGTAACTACTTTTACAGTTTTTCTGGTCCAAAGCCTTCGGGCAGCAGCCCGGATAAGGTATAGGTTTTGTAGCTGCCGTCCTGGCGGCCTAATATGATGAGGAAATCGCCGGCGCAAAATTCCATCATTACCTGTCGGCAGACACCGCAGGGCGGGCAGAAATCCTGGGCGCTTTCCCGGCCTCCCACAATGGCAATCGCCTTAAAATCCTTACAGCCATCCGACACAGCATTAAAAAATGCTGTGCGCTCAGCACAATTCGACGGGGTGTAGGCTGCATTTTCAATATTACAGCCTGTATACACCACCCCATCTCCACATAAAAGGGCTGCCCCTACTTTAAAGCCGGAGTAGGGCGCATAAGCCTTTTCCCTGGCGCCGAGCGCGGCTTTTACAAGATTAACTTTAAAGTCCTCACATGACATTCGTTCCACCATCCATTCTCCTTATTCCGTCCAGTCTACAGGTACCATAAGCGCCCGCGATGCCCCGGACATGAGATTTTCTGCCATCACGGCAATCGCCGCCGGAGAATCGCTAAAACCATTGTCTGCCCACTGGCGAAGCAGCCCGATCCAGCCAGACGAAACAAAGTTGTAAAAATACTCAGCCTGCTTTTTATCCGCTTTGGGATAACATTCCATATACTGTTTCAGGCTGGATTCCTTCCCCATCTGAACAAGACGGTTGACAAATGTAAAATCACTGTTTTTACCAAGCAAAATAATACACATATCCGAATTTTGCTTTAAAAACTCAAAAATTTTACGGCAAGGCTCTACAAGACTCTCTGTTCCCCCGGGCGATACTGACAGCTCATCCAAAGCGGCGGCCAACTCAGCTACCATTTGTTCCTCAATCGCTTCCATAAGTGCATAAATATCGGAATAATGCACATAAAATGTTCCTCTGTTGACCTGTGCCTTTTCGCACAGCTCCCTAACCGTAATGTTTTGAATGGGCTTTTCCATTAAAAGCTGTGTAAACGCACGGCGAAGCATCTGTTTTGTCATGCGCACCCGGCCGCTTTATTTTTTTTTTTACAAAAAATCACCACAATTTCAACACAATACAGCTCGATTGTTCAATAACTGACACATCCCCTGGGATTGATGATTTAAAATCCCATTTTCATATATTATAATATTTAATATAAAGATAATCAACCACTGTCCGGTTTTATCTATACAGGAGGTATTTATTATTATGAAAGATATTTATATTATCACAGGGGCTAACGGGCATCTGGGGAGCACGATTATCCGCGCTTTAAAAAAGCAGATACACAGTCATTCTTCCCGGATCCGGGAAATCCGCGGCCTGATCCTGCCCGGTGAACAGCCGCCTTTTAAAGAAGATAACTATGTGCGCTGGTATTACGGCGATGTTACAGATATTCCTTCCTTAGTTCCTCTTTTTGCCCATACAGAACACGACCGTATTATTGTTATCCATACCGCAGGCATTATTGACATTACCGCCTCCCAGGTGACGGAGAAAATGCGCTTGGTCAATGTTGACGGCACAAAAAATATGGTTACTGCGGCCATGAGCCATCATGTTTACCGTTTTATTTATGTCAGCTCCGTCCATGCGATTCCCGAACGCCCAGGTAATGAAACTATGATCGAAACAACTGATTTTAATCCGGATAAGGTTGTCGGCGGATACGCAAAAACGAAGGCTGAGGCTACCCGTTTTATCCTGGACAGTGTTAAATTGGGGCTTCCTGCCGTTGTCGTCCATCCATCCGGTATTATCGGGCCTTATGACACACAGCGCAATCACCTTGTCGCTCTTATTAAAGATTATATTTCAGGAAAACTCCCGGCCTGCGTCCGCGGCGGCTATGACTTTGTAGACGTGCGCGATGTTGCAGCAGGATGCCTGTCCGCCGTTTCAAAAGGAAAAATCGGTGAATGTTATATTTTATCCAATGAGCATTTTGAAGTCAAAAAAATGCTGGACAGCGTCAAAAATATTACAGGCGCAAAACGGGTGCGCATGATTCCCATGTGGCTTGCTAAAATGTCGGCGCCCATGCTTGGCTTGGGTGCAAAAATCCACCACAAAAAGCCGCTCTACACCCGTTATTCCCTTTACACCCTCACAAGCAATGGCCGCTTTTCCCATGACAAGGCCACCAAAGAGCTTAATTACCGTCCCCGGGAACTAAAATCGACGCTGCGGGATACCCTGCGCTGGTTAAAGCTCCAAAAATCCGGACACCGTATGTATTAACCATTTCTCGCACCGATGTCAATGCATTTTGCATACCGGAATACACTCCGTTCCGGTCGTTGCTGAACGCGTGCCACCGGCACGCAGCAACACTGGCGCTTAGCACCTCGCGTTCATACCGTCTTGTCGGCAAATGTCCGCGCATCCGGCCAAGCGAGCTTGCCCGTCTGTGCGTCCGCTTGCCGAGCTTTCATAGTAAACGGACATGCCGC
>JAGZDD010000048.1 GCA_018369015.1 Clostridiales bacterium
TGTGTGCGTATGGCTTGAGGGTGCTTTACCCTCAAGCCTCTGCGCCAAATCATTATTTTGCGCAGACACCTTTTTCATTTTTCCGATGAGCCAGCCTAAAATATTTTTAATCACCCCCGGACTTGCCGGTGGATTATCATCCGTGCTTTCAACATATTCGATAACGGAATTACCATCAATTTCCCCGGATTCACCTTGCGGGCCCTGAGGCCCCTGGATTCCCTGAGGGCCCTGCTCTCCTGTATCTCCTTTTGGTCCTTTAAAATTTCCAATAAATGTTCTTCCCATTACTTTTACCTCCTATTATTCATTTGGGGTAATATAATAAATATTACCTTCTTCATCTACATCAAACTCGGGGGGATTATCGCTATCAGCATGATAAGCCCATAGATTGCCTTCATCATCCCCAGCTAAAGTAAAAAGACCTGAAATCTGTGTCGTTATACCACTTTCACCCTGAGGCCCTCTCGGACCTTCCAGGCCCCGCGGCCCCTGTGGCCCTTCTGGCCCCTGAAGCCCCTGGCGGCCCCGCGGTCCTACATCGCCTTTCTCACCTTTAAACTCTCCGGCATCTAATTTTTCCTGAAGTGTTTCTGCAATCGTCCGGGCGGCCTCTGTCGCTTCCACAGAATCCGCCTGCATCTGTTGAAAATCCTCCTGACGCTTGGCCTCCAATTCTCCATATTCAGCAATTTTCTTTGTGCCTGCCTCCACCTCAGAATTAAGCTTGCTGCTCAAATCAATTTGAGCCTGTCGAACATCTTTCCCGTATTTTGCGCTTTTCCACGCTTCTAATTCCTTATTTATATCTGCCATTTTCTCACTCCTTTCATCCAGGAATCCAACGTACGAATGATACTCCCATAGAAAAAGCTACAGGAGTATAAATAAATCCCTGCACATACGCCCCCGATGGGGCCCACCCCGTTAAATACCCCGGATATAATGTTTCAGTCCAAAAATAAATCCCGGAGCTGTAGCCACTGTTTGAAGTTATAATACTTCCATCCTCATTGATCTGTTCCACAACCGCCACATGTCCGCCTTTTTCATAATATGTACATAATATCGCTCCAAGCTTTGGAGATGTACCGCAGTATTGCGGAGATACGGCCTGTGCATTAGGAAACCAGTCTTTTGCATTTCCCGTAGACAGCCATGTTGGGGCATACCCTAAAAGCTCGTAAATACGCCCCCAGGCATAACAGGTACAGTTTGGCAAGCCATAGCCACTATTATAAAAAGGATTTCCCGAATACCAATAGATACTTCCCTGCATTCCTGTACTATCAAATCTTGGTGTAAATGATGCCATGCTTTCAACGCCCTCCTACGAAATTTCTCCGCCATCAGCCGTTTTTCCTCCAACAAGTACGCCCTTTTTAAATTCCAAATAACTTCCGTCTGAAAATTCTGCCCGTCCAGTTTTTCCCTTCTGATAACTCTCATTTTCCATAAAAGTTATATCTGTATTGTCATACATCGTAATTCCCTGGGTGGCCAGACTCATAAAGGCTGTCAGCAATTCTCCTTTTTTCTTTGCAAATTGTATCGCATTTTCCTCAATACCTACAAAGTAATCATTCGTGCTGACCTCAATACTCTGAGCATCCAAAACGACATTTCGCCCAGATTCTATTTCTGTAATTTTCACCAAAGCTTTGCTTATTTCCATTTTTTGATGCAAATGGTCACTAACTGTTTTATAGGATGTGATAACTCCGGTATCTAAATTAAACTCTATTCCGCTTTTGCCGGCTTCAAAGTCTTTACTCCTTATTATTCCGGCACGTATGTATTCCGCGTTAATTCCTGTAGAATTTAAAATACCGGTAATCATATCGCCGTCCACCTGCATACCATACCAGCTTTCTCCGCCGTTCCCGCTTATGGCAAAGCCCTTTGAATTAAATGTCATTCTGATCTCAGAAGTATTTAAGTCTTTTTTGTCATGGTAATATGAAATAATGGTCTGATCCGGTTGTACAATATCTGTTTTATATAGACCGCTGGCATTATTCAATGCATCTGTAAACTCATCCTTTGTCTGCTTAATTTCTGTTTTCATGGAAGTGCCGACAGTTTCTACCTTATTATCAAAATTCTTTTGTTCCTTGTTTACATTTTCCGTAAAGGTCTGCATTTGGCTGCCAAGAACGATCCTGTCATTCGCCGGATTCAGTAGATCCGTTTCTTTTTCCGTGCACAAAAAATATTGATGGATCTTGTGGAAATCCGTTTCAACCATAACCTGCATACCTGGATATAGCCTTTCTGCATCAATGCCTAATAAACGGCAATCAACCATGGATAATTCTATAGACATTTCAAAATTGCGGCATTGTTCAAGATATTGCCGGCCCTTTTCTAAAAGGCTTTCCGGTTGTGTTTCTTCCTCAAATTCAATAACATCCTCGATCCACCCATACCTCGTAACAAGTTCTTCATCCACCAGATAGTTTTTCCCATGATTCACAGATGAAATATCCACAAATTCTCCTGTTTCTTTATCCTGGGCTCCAATAGGTATAATCACTGTGCGGACCGTGTCTGTTTTAATACACCGCGTTAAATCAATAACATTTTCTCCGATCCTGGCGACCTGGCTCGACAAAGGATATTCTGCCAGATAATCCAAGTAATTCCGATTTCCGCTTCTGCGAAGCCGGAGCATACCTCCATAAGCAGAAACCAGCTTCTCCTGTATAATATTTAATACACTATCATACTGATCAGATTCAAACCGGGAACTACTCTCTGGCACGGTGACAGTTACTATTCCAGGATAGATTTTCTGTTTGTCTGTAACCCGTTGATTGTGGTAATCCAGCAAAGTGCGCAAAAATAACTCCGGAGAGCTGCTATGTAAATACGGCGGATATTTTGTATCAAGTAAATATGCCAAAATTCCCTCGCAGGTATATTCCGTCGTATTATACATATCCGGATTTGCTTCTATTGGTCTTCCACGGTATAATTCAGCGCCATCCATATCCTCCACAATAATTTCACTTTGTAAGGTATGAATGTTCGTAAAATTTTCATTCGTTGAAGGAATTGAAAAAACAAATGTTCCCGTCTTATTTATCCCTTCGCTGAGGGCAGCCGAAGCCAGCAATACTTGTTCATCCTCTGTATCGTATAAAATATATTCGCTGCTGCCATTACAGCATTTTACGGTATACATTAGAGCCACCCTCCCCGATAATCAATACTGACAGTACCATAGCCTTTAAACGTTAATAGATTATCACCTTCTTTTAATTTAATCGGATAAATTTTATTAATCCCCTCATGCAGATTATAGGTTTTCCCTTCAAAGGCAACCTCCATAGCCGCACTTACTGTCATCAGAGGTACAACAGTTAACGCAGTTCCAGGAATATTTATACTTAAACTGCCATTTACCGACAAATGATTGTATTCCCGAATAACCCCTGTCACAAAGTCGAAAGGATCCCAAAGCCATTCCTCAGCGGATGATAAAAGCTCATATTTAAATGGGTTCATCGTTCCTGTCAGTGTTACCTGAGCCGTAATGGGATCTGTTTTTGTCGTATCAATCCCAAGCCTTCCAACATAATAAAACCCAGCATCAGCCGTATCGACAACCTTCATCCGCTTCCCGTGCAAATAGCTGGCAATTTTAGTCATAGCAGTATGCCACTGATGAAAATCCCCAAGGAAATCAAAATCCATTTGAATACTGCGTTGTTTATAATAAATATTTCCATCGACTGAGGTCAAATCAATAATTTCATTAGAAAGAGGCAATTCTATATACTGTGCTTTAACTTCCGGAAATGCAATATAAAGCCCCCGTAATTTTAAATTAAAATGCTCTAATGCTGATATTGCCTGTTCAAATGAACCGGAAAAAAATAATATGTCATTATCAATCATTTTGCATACCTCCTGTTCTGTCCAGATACATTTGACAGCTCACGGTTTACCGTCGGAGCAATGACCTTTCCCGCTATCCGCGGATCAAAATAGCCAACGAGCTGGGCATTTTCAGCACCTCTTTTTACAGCCTCATAAATGCGGCCATAATCCATTTCGCTTCCATTATGTTTATTTCCAAAGCTCTGTTCAATACGCAAAATGGATGCTTCAAGCCCTGGTATCCCTCCTAATTGGCGCAAGCGGAAATTTTCTTCTTTCGTCAATACAGCTTCGCCTTCGTGCAAAAGTGCGGGAAAATTGTCCGAAGGAACATAGTCAAGCCCAATTTTCAGCCGTGGGATTGATACCGAAGGTATCCGGGGAATTGCCGGTATCCCTATAAGCCCCGTAAGCTTATTAATACCTCCAATCAATCCATTAATAATATTGATAGCACCGTTAATAATTCCCTCGACAATGGATGGGATTAAATTAAAAATCCCTCTGAAAATATCCACAACAGAGTTCCACGCCTGATCCCATTTTCCTGCAAACACCCCGCCAATAAACTCTATAACTCCGCTGAAGGTTTCCATCAGGCCCTCAATAATAGGTTTTAAAAATTCTACGGCATCGCCTAACGCGCCTGTCAATACGCTGGCCACCTCTTTAATTATCGGTATAAAGGGTTTAAAAATCGAACTGATCAATTTAAAAAATACGTCAATTAACGGTTGTATTGCCGTAAAAATTAAATCTATAATCGGGCTTATCATACCTACGATCAATTCAATTAAGGGCGCCAAAATATCTACAATTGCTGTAATTACCGGTAAAATTGAATTGATCAGTTCCAGAAGCACCGGCAAAATAGCGCTTATAAGCTCCATAATCTGAGGGAGAAGCGCCGAAAAAAGAGTTATGATTACCGGAAGGATTCCTTCAATAATTTGTGCTAATATCGGTACAATCTGATCCATCAAATCCTTAAATTGGGGAAGAAGCCCCTCTATAATCGGAGATAATCCTGAAATAAGCTGCCCGACACAGCCTACCAGAATCGGCAATACAGTTTCTATAATAGGCATAACCGCTTCCATAAGTGAACCTAAAACAGGAATTAGCTGTTCTCCAAGAGGCATTAATAATAATTCCACCTGACGCTGTAAGGCTTCAAACATACTCCCGAGATCATCATATTTAATCTCTTTCAGTTGATTCATAGCTTCGCCTGTATCATACGCGCCATCTGAAATGCCTGCTAAAGCATTTAATGCCTCGCCGCCTAAGCTCTCCCAGCTTTCTCCAAATAAATCAACGCCAGCAGCATTTTGGGCAATCGGGTCCTCCATGGAAGCCAGCGCTTCCATAGTTTGTTGGAAAGCCTCTTTTGCAGTGTCGCCGCCAGCCGCAAACTTTTCGGCCATTTCATCAGCATTGAGTCCAAGGGCAGAAAAGCCCTCCAATGTCGCAGCACTCCCATCCACAGCTCTTTGGGAAAATTCCTGTACCGCGTTTCCAATCGTATCCAGGCTATAAGTACCGGACTCTATCCCTTCGCTAAAAAGCTTAAACATATCATCAGCGCTTAATCCTACCTGTGCGAATTGTCCGGAATATTCGGATATGCTTCCCAATAATTCTCCGGAAGAATCCAGTCCATTTCTTGCACCAGCGGCAATAAGTTCCATTGCCGCCTCGCCAGATACACCAAAATTATCCATCATGCTTTTTGCCGCCTGTGTAGCATCCAGCATGTCATAACCAAAGGTGTCTCTTAGTACATATGCCGATTCTGTAACGCTTTTTAGCTGTGCATCAGACATATCACCCATCTGTTGATTCACTACTGCCATTGACTGTGCAATATCCTCAAAGCTCTCACCATAATTATCTTTATAAATACTTTCAAGGACATTTTGATAGCGCTCTGTTTCGCTCGCACTTTTCCCCGTACTTGCTATATACTGGTTCATTGCCTGATCCATATTCACAGCACTGCTAATTGTAGATTGCCCAACAGCCAGCATTGCGCTTCCAAGCTGTGATGCTAATTTTAAGCCTTTATTAGCTTTCTCCTCATCATCCTTGGACTGCTTATCATTTTCCTTCAAATGATTCTCGGTGATATTCGTCTGTATTCCCATTAAGACATTTAAGTTATTAATCGCGATCATTTGGGATTTTTTTCCAGACTTTATCAGGCTGTCTTCAATTTTTTTATTGACCGCCTCCAAATCCGTATCAAGGTTATCATCGACTATGCTGACTTCATAATCATTGCGATCGGCCATTTGTATCACCTGCCTTTACTTTTTAAGCCAGGCACATGGCACAACGGCTGCTATTTTTTTATTTCAAATTCTTTTTTACAATGCCTGTTTTTGCATTTAAAAAACAAGCCCTTGCATACAGCCCCAGCAGCATAAAAAATATTTTGTTCATGTCCGCAAAATGGGCATTTTACCTTTTTAATAGTTACTCCATCTGCCTTCACACTGTCGCCATCCTTTCCAATGTGGAGAACAAAAGGGATAGTCCTTTTTGGCCGTTATTTTCAGCATAATCCAAAGCATAATAAGCTTTTAGCTCCATAAGGCTTTTGATTTCTTCCTGATTGTACTTTGTCGGTGCCGGAATTTCTCTTCCCCGGATTTGCATAATTTGTTTGATTTTTGTCTGTTCAGATAACCCCTGGAACAGAGCAATAAACTTCTGCCAATGTAATTTCCCCTGAACATCAATGAGATCTATTTTATAATCCTGCAAAAATGACGCATAGATATATTCCCCATCCTGCTCAAAATCAACAACCTTCATCGGCTTCCCTACCCGCGGCCGCGGCTTTGTTTTTATCTGAGTATCATAAATCATATTCAAAAGCTTGACTCTTTCCGGAATTTCCAATAATTTTACCTTGCGGTCCGGACAAAGCAGTTCTAATGCCTTATTTAATTTATCCCAGTCCGATAATGCTTTTTCACGATATAAACGCTGTACATTTAAAACAATGTCAAAAGCCGCTGTTACTGTATAGGTTTTATTTTCAAATTCAATAAAATCATAAAGCGGCTCTGTTATAAACGACATTATCTCACCTTCTTTAAATGAGAAATTCGTTTCTTACGTCCATAATCTGCTAAAACAGCCTGTCGGTTTTCATTTTTAATTTTTACGCATTGAGGAATGACTACCTGAGTCACAAAAGGCATAACCTCTTTTGTCATTTCAATGTAGCGCCCTTCATAAAATTCTATAATATATTTTGTATCTTCAGGGCCAAATACAGCCTCTAGCATAGCCCTTACCGCGCAGCCCAGTTTTTCAAAAGCCTGCTCCATATTTTCATTGTTCTGGGGTAATTTTTTCAGTTCTTCTGCATCATTCAATGATTTTGTCAGGTCAGCATATTTCCGGTTTAATTTTATTACCATATCATCAGCATCTAAACTTACATGGATCGTCCGTACGGTTTTTCCATTCTCATCTACTAACTGAAAATCCTCTGAAAAATGCTTTTCTCTACGTGCCTGATATGCCATTGCTATCCCTCCTATTCGTTTTAAAGAGGAGCCTAAGCTCCTCTTACTCCACAGTTCCTAATGTCGGTTTTCCATTTCCGTGAATTGTCACAGTCAGCGCGTTCGGCTGATTGCTGTCACCATAAGCTGGTGTAATATTGGCAAGGGTAATTGGCCAGATCACATATTTATTCCCGCAAACAACCTTCATATGATTCTTTCTGGCACTTCCAAGGCCATACATAACTTTTTCAGAAAGCAGGAAATCGCAGGCTTTATCGCCACGCTTAACATCCCCAGTCAACGTAAGCGTAAGCTGCGCCCCAGTGACCTCTGTGCTCCCCCAGCCCTGGTCCTTGAAATAGCTTGCCTGATATAATACCTCATTTAATGACTGGGCCATATTTTTTGTTAAAGCCGCCAGGCTTGCCCATTCCGGAGTTCCGGTTTCCGCTGCCGCAATATTAATAAAAGCCTCTGTTTCATAATTAATCTCCGGTGAAATCGTATTCTCCGGAAGCGTTCCCTCTGCAAATCTCTGTAAATTTAATTTATTCATTTTTCTTCATCCTTTCTTTTCTCTAATAATATACTTGCATATTAATTTTACACATATAAACATGTGCCTCACTATCCTGCTTTTCTTTTCGTGCAGGATACTTCTCGACCGTTGCGTCCAGCCATACAAATCCGTTATGCTTCGGATACTTTTTTAATTTTTGTAAATAAGTACAAATAGCATCCAATTGGGAAATACACTTTTCATGGTCTGTATCTTTTGCCATAAATTTTACCGGCCATAGCCGGATAGCGCTCCGGTCATAGTACACAGCCTGATTGCGGCCTGAACCTATCGTTGCGAAAATACCGCCATCAACCAGGGTATCTGTACGAATACCTGTTATTTTGCAATTTGTTTCAACAGTATCTACAACAAGATTTAAAAAATCTGTTTGTACCATCTTATATTTCTAGTCCTCCCTTCTCCATTTTTTACGATTGGCAGCTATACATTTCTTACCCTTATGATACCGCTTAGCTCCTCATAAGGAATAAAGCTTAATTTAATTAAATTAAGAAAGAATCCTGCTCTGCAGGATTCTCCGCCTGCGGCGGGTCGCGCAAGCGACAGCTTCCATTCCGCCGCAGTGCGATCCAAAGCGGAGCTTTTTTATTTCATAGGAAACGAAGTTTCCTATGAAATAAAAAAGAATTTACCAGAAGCTTTGCTTATTCCGGTAAATTCTCATCATCAAATATCATATAGGCTGCAATCAAAGGCATCACCTCCTAATATCAAAGAAGTGTGTATTCCCCTGAATTTTTATTGGTTTTCCTATCCAGGAAATCCATGATACCATTTTAGCACCGGTATAGCGGACAGTGGTGGACATTTCATAAATTTTTTTCAAATTTTTCCAAAAATCTGTCATGGCGCTTTCTGCAGTTATCTTTCGTATAAGCAATCTTTCGTTTAGGAAACATATAATTCATTTTCATCGCTACCATATCCCATATCAAACCATCCACGTAATATAAACGAAACAGTATGCGCAATTCACTATTGTCCATTTCATCAATATACTTCTCGACAGCTCCGGTAAGCTCCAGCAGCTTTTCCTCCGCCAATGCTAACCTGTTTTTACGTTCCTGTAAAATACGCTTAGCCTGTTCATATCTGGGATAGGGAAATCCTGTTACTTTTCTCATCCCCAAAGACTTCCTCCCCTTTTTCCCACAGCTCACATAATCCGTCACTTCGCTGATATTATTAATCTCCTCCGTCAGCTTTTCAATTCGGCGGTGCAGATCCTTCACTTCCGCCTTCATATATGTATATTGAATCAGAATTTCTTTATCCATTTCACCTTCCACCTTTCTTATTTCTAATAAATTCTTTCATGCAATATAAATTTCTGTGATTTTCGGCCCGAAAAATATAAGAATAAAAATAAATATACCCTTTGCTAAAAATGAGCTTTTCTAGAATTTATATGCTCATTTTGAGCTTTTCGCCTACATTATATTCCCATTTTGAGCATTTGTCAATGCATATTACGTGTATTTTGCTCATTTTGAGCATTTATTTATTGACGTTCACTTTCTTTTTTCATATAATAAATTTTAAGGAGGAGATGATATGACATTTGGACAACGGCTGACACAATTACGAAAAGAAAACGGCTATTCTACACGAAACGAATTTGCCGATAAGCTTGGTATTCCCAGCACAACCTTAAGAAATTATGAAACAGATGCCCGGGAGCCTGGCCATACTTTTTTAAAGCAGATTTCTGAGCTTTTTAATGTATCCATCGATTACTTACTCTGCTTAACAGATGAAAAAAAAGTTTTAGATCCCTTTCACTTGCGTGCTGCCGAGCAAGATATAATCAAAAAATATCGGTCACTTGACACATTTGGACAAGCTACTGTAAACATTATACTGGAGCGTGAGTTAAATCGCACTTTCCAGCTAAAAAAAGCAGAAAGAAATATTTATTCTTATGATGTCGTAGCTGCCCATGAACGTACGGACATAGCAGTAACCGATGAAATGCGCAGACATGATGATAATATTATGGATGATGATAATTTTTAAAAAACTGTACGCAGCTACCTTTCGGAGGTGTTTGTATTGACATATGATCACTTACTTATTGAAGCCGAAAAAGAAGGGCTGATTATTAAGGAAAAGCCTCTTATAAGCTCTGACGGCCGTATATTCGGCAAGAAAATTGCTATCCGCAAGGATATACCTACACTATGCCAAAAAGCTTGTGTCCTAGCCGAAGAAATAGGCCACCACTACACCGCTTCAGGAAATATACTCGAACAGCAAAGCACAAAAAACATTAAACAGGAACGTAAAGGCCGGATCTGGGCCTATGATACAATGATCGGACTTTCAGGCATTGTTATGGCTTATGAACGTCATTGCTCAAATCACTATGAAATGGCAGATTACCTTGGGGTTTCTGAACAATTCCTGCATGACGCACTCCATTATTATTCACAAAAATATGGTAATGGAGCCGTTTATGGGCAATATATTATTAAATTTATTCCTTCATTAATGGTTGCAAAAATATATTAAAATAAAGGATGTGTTATCTGTGCCAGCAGGGAACCGGAATCCAGGGTAAAAACCTCTCTGCCTTACAATCTCGTAAGGTTCCCCACGGGAAATGTAAGCTAAACTTATGGCTTGCCTTTCCCCTTTTTGTTATACTGCCATTGTAATGAAAACACTGTGCCGGCAGACGGCACTGCTTAATAGGTAACTTACGGAGGTAGTACAATGACGATTCTTGAAGTCAATAATTTAAAAAAGGTATATACAACCCGTTTCGGCAGCCAGCATGTGCAGGCGTTAAAAAATGTTTCCTTCTCCGTGGAGGCCGGGGAATTTGTGGCAATCATGGGGGAATCCGGTTCAGGAAAGACGACGCTTCTAAATATCCTGGCCGCGCTTGACAAGCCGACAAGCGGAGAAGTCCTTCTCAACGGCAAAAGTATTGTAAAAATCCGAGAAAAAGAAATATCCGCGTTCCGGAGAGATAACCTGGGCTTTGTTTTCCAGGACTTTAACCTCCTTGATACCTTTTCACTCAAGGACAATATTTTTCTTCCTCTCGTTCTCTCCCGGACCCCTTACGCGCAGATGGAACAGCGGCTTGCCCCGATCGCCGCACGGCTTGAAATTACAGAGCTGCTTGCCAAATATCCTTATGAAGTTTCCGGCGGGCAGAAGCAGCGGGCCGCCGTTGCACGGGCGCTGATTACAAATCCTGCCCTTGTTCTTGCCGATGAACCTACAGGCGCCCTGGATTCCAGAGCCTCGGACAGCCTTCTGAACCTTTTCGAGGATATTAACGAAACCGGACAGACGATTCTAATGGTTACTCACAGTACAAAGGCCGCCTGCCATGCCAAGCGTGTCCTTTTTATCAAAGACGGCGAGGTGTTCCATCAGATTTATCGTGCAGGCCAGACTTACGAGGCTATGTACCAGAAAATTTCTGACACACTGACACTCATTGCTACCGGAGGCGCCCGCCGGCTCTCCTCACAGGAAGGCGGTGCCATTTATGGGTAAAATGTTCTATCCGAAGCTGGCGCTGCAAAATATCGGCAAAAATGCCCGAAACTATATTTCTTATATGATTACCTGCGTCATCACAATTACAATGTTTTATATTATGTCCGCCCTGACCAATGCCTCGGATCTGGACCAGTTTTACGGACTGAGGGAAGTACGTATGTTTCTTTCCTTTGGACAGTGGATTATCGGTATTTTTGCCTTTATCTTTTTGTTTTACACTCACAGCTTTATTATTAAACGCAGGAAAAAAGAATTTGGGCTTTATAATATTCTTGGAATGGAAAAAAGGCATATATCCGTTGTTCTCTTTTTTGAAACATTATATTGCGCCTTCATCTCCCTGATCCTTGGTATTTTTTTCGGTATTATCCTTTACCGTGCCGCCCAGCTTTTTCTTATGAAATTGGTCCATGCCCAGGCAGCTCTTGGAAGTCCTTTTTCAGGAATTGCAGTCAGCATAACGTTAATTCTTTTTGGCATTATTTTTTTCCTGACATTTTTAAGTACCCTGCGCCAGATTCGTATTGCCAGTCCCATTGAACTGCTCCGGGGCGGCCAGGTCGGTGAAAAAGAGCCAAAGGCCCGTATTGTTCTTGTTATTCTAGGAATCTTGTGCCTTGGCATCGGATACTATATTTCCATCACCGCGACATCGCCAATGGAAACCGTCGGATTATTTTTTGTTGCGGTTATTCTTGTTATTGTGGGAACCTACCTTTTATTTACCGCAGTCACTATTGCAATACTTAAAATACTCAGAAAAAACAAACGTTATTATTATAAACCCAATCATTTTACATTTATCTCCGGTATGCTTTACCGTATGAAGCAAAATGCCGTCGGGCTTGCCAATATCTGCGTACTTTCCACAATGGTGCTCGTAATGATGTCCGTATGTCTTCTCCTGTATATCGGTATTGAGGATTCCATGCGTACAGCTTATCCCCGTGATATTGAAATCAATATTTACCGCATGGATAAAGAAGAAGCAGAAACAGCAGAAGACTATATTGACACAGTGCTTGACGAAAATAATATTGTTCCGCAAAATCTTCAGCGGTTCTCTGAAGCCAGCCTTACATTAATCCAGGAGGGCAGCTATTTTTATTACAGCGACCTGTCCAGTGTTTATACAGGAAATAATACATCGCTTCTAACCCTGATGACATTGCAGGATTTTAACCGTATTGCCGGAACCGATTATACACTTGAAAATCCACAGGATGTATATTTATATGCTTATAATACGGCGTACAAAGATACAACGCTGACAATCGAGGACACCACGTTGAATATTAAAGATACTGTAGATACCGTAGAAATTGCTGATGGGCCTGCCAAAGACATGGTACCAGCCTTTTACCTCATTGTTAAAGACCGGGATACATTAGACAATTTACTGGCTGCCTTTGAAGGAAAAAATATATACGCCCTCCCCACCTACTATTATTCCTTTGATGTGGACGCAGATTCCGATACTCAGCTTGAAATCAGGGATATTCTTCTGTCAGCAGTTTTTGAATCAGATACCTTCACCCCAGGTACAGGGGGCAGTATTTCCAGCGCGGCCGAAGCGGCCTCAAGCTATTATCAGCTCTATGGCGGACTGCTTTTTATCGGAATCTTTTTAGGTATTCTATTCCTGATGGCTACAGTATTGATTATCTATTACAAACAAATCACAGAAGGCTATGAGGACCAGTTCCGTTTTGAAATCATGCAAAATGTAGGAATGAGCCGGCGGGAAGTCAAAAGCACAATTAAAAGCCAGGTACTGTCTGTCTTTTATTTACCCCTTGGCCTGGCTTGTGTCCATACGGCATTTGCGTTCCCAATTATTTCCCGTCTTCTTAAGCTCCTGCAAATGACGAATATTACTTTATTTATATGGGGAATGATAGCAACCGTCGCTGTTTTTACCATTTTTTATACAGTTATTTACGTACTTACCGCTCAGGTTTACTACAAAATTGTTTCTGCCAAAAGCCGCAAGCGGGATGTATAGAATCTCATATTATCAGTGTGTGAAATCTCATATTATAGGCCGTCAGCCTCACGGGCTGGCGGCCTTTGCACGATATGCCCACAAAAATAAGGAGGATATAAAGTTTCATCAACTTATATCCTCCTTATAAGACTATTGAATCCATTGGATTATACCTCTTTCTTTCTGAATTCTTTAATCTCTCTTTAAAATTCTTTCCTGCTTTCTATTACTTTCAAGCAAATCAAGTTCTATTTCTTATATAAAACCTGACTCATTGAGTTGATAAAAATCAAGGAAAATTTTTTAAAGTTTCTGACTTTTACTTTTAATTAGCTAAAAATTATGTTTCTGGTGGTCTGTACCTCTCTTTCGATTTATTTCTTCGGGTTACTTTCTTTTGATGATTTAATTATACACACCCAGAAAGTAATTGTCAATACTTTTTGCTCATATTTTTATTATTTTTCAATATATATCACTCCAAAAATATTTTTTCAGAATTTTCAGACTTTTTATTTTCCCAGATTTCGTGCCATTTTAAATAGAAATAATTTGCGCCCCCAACAAATCCGCATCTTTTTTCTGGTGGCTGACAACAATGAGCAGGCGTTCCCCACGTTCCTGTAAAATATATTGAATAACATTTTCTTTTGTTAATTCATCAAGACCGGAAAAAGGCTCATCCATTAAAAGAAGTTCTGACTGCGAGGCCATGGCTCTTGCTATGGCTACTCTGCGGCGCATACCCCCAGACAGACTGGATACTGGTTTATGAATACTTTCCTCAGGAAGAAGCTGTCTCAAATGCTTACTGGCCTCACGTAAAGCGCTTTGTTTATCTGCTCCACCCTTTGCCATGGGTACGACAGCCACATTATACACTGCGTCAAGCCAGTCGCAAAGCCTGTCCTCCTGGAAAACAGCGCCCACATCCAAGGGCGTTCCATCATTAAGCCGGCACTGCCCCAGCCCATAGGCCCTCATCCTTTTTTGGTATTTCAGCGGTACATTATCCACAAAAACATTTCCCTGATCTATTGGCTCCAAGCCCATCATTATACGCAAAAGCGTTGTTTTCCCACGACCAGAGGGCCCCATTATACAATAAATACCGCTGCGATTAAAATGGAGGTTTATATTCTCAAGCACCTTATTTCCATTAAACGCTTTGGATAAATTCTCAATGCGTATTTCCATGGGTATCTCTCCTTCCAAGCAGCCATAAACAAAGCTTTTCAAACAAGGCGCTCAGCAAAATAACAACCAGCGTCCACGCTAAAAGCTCATCGGTACTTAAATATATTTTTGCCATATAAAGCTTTTCACCAATGGAATGATCCGGCACGCCAATAACCTCCGCCGCAACTCCGGATTTCCAGCAAAATCCCATAGTGACACGTATTCCTTCGTTAATATGAGGCTTTAATCCGCTCCAATAAATATAACGGCATTTATTCCAAAAAGACATGCCAAAAACCGCCGACATTTCCAAAAGCTTTGGGTCTGTTCCCGAAAGTCCTGCCAGCGTATGCACATAGATCATCGGCAGCGCCACGAGAAAGCTGATAAGAACTGATAAATTTTCAGACCCCACCCATATCAGGGCAAGAATTACAAATGAAGCGACTGGAATAGACTTCATCAATGAAATAACCGGCGCAAGCAGGTCTCTTTGCCACTTAAAGCGCCAGGACAATGTCCCTAAAATAAAGCCGGCGGCCAAAGCGCACAAAAATCCCGCCAGAATTTTTATCAGCGTCATTGCCACAGTCAGCCAAAATTCCCTCTGCAAAATTAAAACAAATAGGGCCGCGGCAACCTCCAGCGGCCCTGTTAAAACAATCGGCTGATTTAGGACAATGGACGCAAGCTGCCACATAAGCAGCCAGAACAGTATAATTACTGCCTTCTTTATCCATTGCTTTATCATTTTTATTTCTCCGAACTGATATAGTAGAAATCATCTCCGGGAAGCTGTCCGCCCACCGACTGGGCATCCTGCTTATGTAAAACGGACAAATAGCCGCCCAGCGCTGTTTTCATTGCCTCGCCGTCAATATAAGTAATATTGCAGTAAGGAATTGCCTGCTTGGCAATGGCCGCCTTTTCCACAATGCCCTGCTGTACAATCAGCTCTGCCGCTTCATCCTGGTGGCTATTGGTAAATTCCACAGAAGTCTTGGACTCTTCCAAAAATGTCTTCACAACCTCTTCATTATTTTCAAGAAAGTCATTGCGGACAATCGTCACACCTGTAACAAGCTGGCTGCCATCCTCACCCTGGGCCTTATCCCATTCTTCGGTCAAGTCCAGCGCGATATGCAGCTTCTCGTTCTGATTGCAGGCAACGGTGACAAAAGGCTGCGGGAGCAGGCCAATGGCATTTTCATCATTAGCTAAGACAGCAGCAACCTCCGCAGCCTCTGATTTATATTCTAATGTCACATCATCTGTTGTCAGGCCGTTTTGGGAAAGTACATATTGAAGCGCATAATCGGGAGTGGTTCCTTTTCCGGTAAGATACAATGTCTTTCCCTTTAAATCACTCACGGACTGGATGGTATCTTTGCTTTCAACAACATAAAGAACCCCCAGTGTATTTATATCCAAAACTGAAATTTTGCCCTCAGTTTTATTGTACAAAACACTGGCCACGTTAGCCGGAACAAGGGCTATGTCTACATCCCCACTACTTACGGCAGCAACAAGCTCATCGGCTGCTGTTACCATTTTAAAATCATAGGACTGGCTGCTTTCTCCTTTTTGATTCTGGTCCATCAACGATACAAGCCCCATAGATGTCGGGCCTTTAAGCGAGCCAACCCGTACGGCCGCGCCCTCGCTGATGACATGCTCCTGGCTCTCATCAGCTTCTGTTTCCAAAGACTGCGTTTCCACACTTTGGCCTTCGGCTGTACCCTCATCATTATCCTGGGAAGACTGGCTTTGGACCTGGGTTGCTGCCTCTGACGCTGGCTGGCTCCCTGCGGTTTCACCGCCGCTTTGGCTGCTGCAGGCACCCAACGCAAGTAAGCTTATAAGGCATAAAATACATATCCATATTTTCTTCATCACAATTCCTCACTTTCTCCTGGCCGCTATATCTTTTGCGGCAGCAGGTATACCGATACGCGATATAATGTCTGCTACGCAGACATTATATTATAGCCGCAAGCGGCTATAATATGGCTCCGCCGCGATGCGTACTTTCGCGCAACGGTTGGCTCGTCTGCGGTCTACGCTCCGCTTCGGTCGGCGCAGAACAGACGTCCACCGGACGTCTTGCGCCGCCGCGCGAAAGACGCAGTATAATGTCTGCTACGCAGACATTATACCATTTTCATCCCCAAAAATAAAGGCGGAATTATATGCGGTTCAGACAGCCGGCGGCCAGCAGGCAAAGGCCGTAGACACAGGTGAGGCAAAGACAGGCTGCGGCCAGAATAATCATGGAAGGCAGGGCCAAAACATTAAGCATGTAACGGTACAGCCCCATGGAAATGTAACCGCCAAGGGCAGCAGCACCTAATGGAAAAAGCAGGGATTTCACAATATGAAGACGGATGCCTGAAATTTTGGCGATTTTATAAAAGTGCAGGGCGCACAGCACAAAGCTGGCCGCCATAAGACCCCATAAATACCCGGAAACTCCCATTTTAGGCACGCATATAACAACAAATCCAATTCTAATGCCTACAGAGATTACATTGTGAAGAAGGGTGAGCCGGGTCTTACCCAAGCCATTTAAAACACTGGCCAGCGCCGCAGACATATACATAAATGGGCATAGGAACGCAAACAGCGTTAAAAGCTGCCCGGCCATCTCATTTTTAAAAAATGCTATCCCAAGGCCGTTTCCGTAAAGAATAAAAATACTCATACTTACAATGCCAATCAACAGGCAGTAATGAACGCTTTTAGAAACCGCCCGTTTTACCAGCTTATAATCTTTGCGCCCGGCCGCTTCTGCCACTGTTGGCAACAGCATGGAGGCCAATGAATTTGTCAGAGTTGTTGGAAACATCACAAAGGGCATTGCCATTCCTGTCACAACGCCATAAATTTCCATAGCCTCACCGCTTGCTGTGTAATAAAGCTTCATCATTGCCGGAATTAAAATAGCCTCTACACTAGAAAGCATTGTCAGAGAAAGCCGGTTCACCGTGAGCGGAACTGCATCGCGCATTAGCTGGCGCAATAAAGTTCCATAGGGGGCAATGGTTAAGCCTCCGGATTTTTTTTGTGCATTTGCACTGTATATCCGGCAATTCAGACGGCGCACATGGATCTTATATGCAATCAATGTATAAATGCACGAAATACCATCCCCGGCGACCATACCGCAGACAGCAAGTATTGCGCCGGCTTTATTTCCAGAAAAAAATGTCGCTGATAATATGTAAATTGCTGATACTCTGCAAAGCTGCTCAACGAGCTGCGATGTGGCAGGAACAACGGTCTGCTTAAGCCCATAAAAGTAACCAAGCACACAGGAATGGGCCGTTGAAAAAAGAATCACCGGAGCCATTACCCTAAGACAGTCCCGGCAGCCAGGTTCTTTTAAAATATAAATACTGATAGGTGATGCCAGAAAAAACACGCCTGCTGCCAGGACCGCCGCAATGCCAAGACTTAAGCATACCGCTATTTTTACAAGCCGGCGCACATTCCCATGGCAGCCCTGGCCGCCATAAGAGGCTACCAGCCTGGAAAGTGCTGTTTCAATACCCGAACAGCATACTGCATTACATACCATAAAAACAGGGAAAATAAGCTGATAGACGCCCAGTTCTCCCGCTCCGATAATATTTGCCAGAAATACACGGTTATAAAGGCCAAGAACCCTTGTAATAATACCGGCTGCCGCTAAAATAAAAGTTCCTTTTAATATTTGCTTCTTTAGTGAGCTTCCCGACGTTTGCAGTGAATTTTCCAAAGTGCTCACGTTTAGCCTCCGCCCAGAGTATCGTCTTTAAAATATATTCCCTCCTGTTTAAGATCATGCTATCTCCTTTGCCTTAGATGGCCCATCCCCCTCCGGCAGCCATCCGTCCCTCTGACCGGCTATCCATTGACAGACCAGTGATTTCATGCTAACGTATGAACATGCTCATAACTTCATGCTGACTGATAAGCATGGCGGCGCCGCACGGCGCGGGGTAAAAATGTTGACGATAAAGCGAGGAATTTACATGGATCATTTTATTTTCAGTTTAAATGCCACCATCCCCATTTTTATTTTAATTGTTCTCGGATGGTTTTTAATGAAGCTAGGAATTTTAACAAAAGGGTTTAACAGCGCTGCCGATAAATATGTATTTAAGGTAGCTCTTCCGGTACTTCTTTTTAATGACATTGCCACCGCAGATATACGCCATGATTTTGACGCCAGTTTTTTCTTTTTCTGTATGATCTCTACATCCTTAATGTTTCTTGGCATCTGGCTGTTTACAAGCATTTTTATGAAGGATAAATCCATGGTAGGAGCCTTTGTCCAGGGCAGCGCCCGCGGCAGTGCCGCCGTTTTGGGGATTGCCTTTGTCAATAATATTTATGGTTCCTCGGGAATGGCTCCAATGATGATTGTTGCCGCAGTTCCCCTGTATAATATTTTCTCGGTGATTATTTTGTCCGTATGCTCCAATAATAAATCCCAGGATCGCGTCCACCAAATCCGCAATACCTTTTTAAATGTTCTGAAAAACCCCATTATCATCGGTATTGTTGCAGGGCTGCCCTTTTCGCTTTTAGGTATTGATATTACCGGACCGGCTTTTGCAATTCCATATAAGGCCATCACGAATATTGCCAATACTGCCACCCCGATTGCCCTTCTTGTCGTAGGCGCCGGTTTTGAAGGCCGCAAGGCTATAAAAAAAATCAAGCCGACTATGGCGGCAACATTTATCAAACTTGTCCTCCTGCCCGCCGTTTTTTTTCCGGCTGCCGTCGCTATGGGTTTTAGAAACAGTGAGCTTGTGGCCATTCTTGTCATGCTTGGCTCACCTACAACGGTCACATGCTATATTATGGCTAAAAATATGGGAAATGATGAAGTTCTCTCATCCAGTATTGTCGTTACAGCAACCCTTTTGTCATCCATCACACTGACGTTCTGGGTTTTCCTGCTTCGCTCCCTTAGTCTGATCTAGCAGGCATTAAAAATTCATTCCTAAATCTGCATTCCTATTTCACAATAAACGGACATGCCGCCTGTCGGCGGCATCACTATACATGAAAGCCGATGGTGCTGCACACAGTTCTACAACGCATGAAAAGCAGACGGCTCCGCGCCTCCCCCCTCCTCGCGCTTACATCATTATGCTTTTTATACAGTTTTTTCGTCATAAACCCCAATGATTTTCTACCAAAATTCAATTACAAAATAAGAAACCCTATTGACTTCAATATTTTTTATCACTTTGACTAATTTTAACAAAAATTTAATAATATTCTACTGGCATTTTCCACAAGTTTGGTGTATACTAAATTTGTAAACTTTAGGTTATTAAAGTATAACCTACCAACCTTTTTTCTTTGCTTCTCTAGCAGGACAGGAGGTGTGCCTATGGAAAAGCAAGTTATTATCGGCTCACTCAGTGGTACATACCCAAAACCAATTTCGTTACTTGTCCAAACGGCCTCTCGTTTTGACAGTAGTATTTACTTACAGAAAGGCAGCCAAAAAGTCAACGTCAAAAGTATTGTCGGGGTACTTGGTATTTGTCTGAAAAGCGGAGATGAAATCACATTATTTACAGCAGGAAGGGATGAGGATGATGCCCTCAGCCACATTGAAGGTTTTCTTTCAGCAATGTGACGTAAACAATGCAAAACGGTTTTGACAGATGTGAAGTTTAAACACACTGCCAAAACCGTTTTGCATTGTTATCTTTTAGTTTTGTATTTCTTCTTTAATATATAACAATTGGGTTAATTATAACGTTCCATCAATTCCCTGATTTCCTCCGGCGTTGGCATAACCTTAAGCGCGCCTTTGCGCGTCGTAATAATTGAGGCCGCGGCATGGGCAAAACAAAGCATTTCTTTTACACGGCCGGCGGTCAGCCCACGAAGGCCATAGTTTAATACGCCGTTTAAAATACAGGCACAAAAAGTATCGCCGGCGCCTGTTGTTTCTATTGTTGCTTTTTGTATAAACGCCGGCGCTTCGGCTACAATCCCATGATAATAAGCAAAGCTCCCGCCGCTTCCGGCAGATACAAGTACAAGTTCAACCGGATACCTTTCCAAAATCCAGTCCACCGCTTCCGAAAAATCTTTTTTCCCTGTCAGCCAGCATATTTCATTATCAGAAATTTTTAAAATATCACACTGGCTAATCCCGTAAAGAATTTCTTCCCTGGCTTCCTTTAGAGAGGGCCACAGACTTTCCCGCAGGTTCGGGTCAAAAGAAATCGCCGCTTTAGCTTCTTTTGCAAGGCGAACCGCTTTTTTTGTCGCTGCCCGCACGCCTTCATGGGTCATGGAAAGCGAACCGAAATGAAAAATTTTTGTATTTCTAAGAAGCTGTTCGGGCACTTCTGCCTCCGTCAGCCTTAGGTCTGCCCCAGGCGACCGGTAAAAAGAGAAATCTCGCTCGCCGTTTGCGTCATTGTGAACAAAAGCTAAGGTTGTATGCACCGTATCGTCTTTAAAAACATAATCCGTATGAATTTCAGCTTCTTCAAAAGCCTTTTTTAGCTGTTCGCCGAAAAAATCATCGCCTGTCTTTCCGATCAACGCCGTCCGCCGTCCAAGCCGTCTAAGCATGGCTAAAACATTGCCTGGAGCGCCCCCGGGATTCGCCTCGTACAAAGGATTTCCCTGGGGGCTGCGTCCGCTTTCTGTAAAATCAATCAAAAGCTCGCCAAGGGCTACAACATCAAACTTTTCCATTAAACGTTCCTCTCTGACAAAAGCTCATATTTTACCAGATTCATGCGGGCTCCCTGCTGTGCGGAAAATGTCACCTTGTCTGCGGACAACTCTGTATATAAAGCCATAGACATTACCTGCTCGCCGCCGTTAATAAAGATTTCCACGCTGAACCGATCCAGAATCATTCTCACCTGAAGCCTACCATTTTCTGAACGAACCTTGCAAGCTTTCCGGTGAAGCGCCGCTTTTTTCACCCCGGAAAATGTCCGGTCAAGCTCTACTACTGATTTTTCAATATCATATACAAGAGAAGTTTTATAGAGGCTGTCCTTTGCAAAGTTGACGGTAATTTTTTTGCATTCCGGTTCTGGAATAAGTTCCAGTTCTATGTCCGCTGTGCGGCCAAAAACGCTTTCCAGTTCAAGCTCCTCCCCGCCAAGCGCCACATCGGTATAAGACGCCGGATTTCTCCGCAGGTTCTCAAGCTCTCTCACCGGTTTTTGATAAAGCCGGCCGTCTTTCACCGATAGTTCCCTTGGAATACTCATCTGGCCGAACCATTTTTGTTCCGGCAGACGCAATAGACATGTATCCCAGTTTTGCATCCAGCCAATCATAATTCTCCGGCCGTCCGGTGAAAGAAGCGTCTGCGGAGCATAAAAATCAATTCCGTAGTCAATCGCCTGAGCGTATTGCTCCTTCAGCACATGGCGGTTTTCTTCCAGTTCCCCAATCAGGCACAGCGTCACGTTTCCATTGCCAAATTCCAGTTCCCGGGCCGCCATATCCTGAGGACTGACAATCAATACGTGCTTTCCATCCAGTTCAAAAAAGTCCGGACATTCCCACATGCTGCCAAAGCGCCGCTCATTTTTTGCCAATATACTCTCAAACTGCCATTGAAACCCGTCTCCGCTTGAGAATACTAAAATCTGTCCGCTCCCATCGGCGTCTCGACTGCCTACTACGCAGTAAAATCTTCCGTCTTTTCCCTGCCATATTTTAGGATCTCTGAAATCTGCTTCGCTGCTTCCTTTCGGCAGGTCTTTCCCGGTTAATACCGGATTTCCTTTATATTTTTCATAATCTGTGCCGTCACCCACAGCGATACACTGCGTTTGAATATCTTTAGACTTTCCATGCTCATCCATTTTGCGCGAAACGCCGGTGTACATAATAAGCTGACGTCCGTCCGGAAGCGCTGACGCGCTTCCGGAAAAGCATCCGGTCTCATCGTAGGTTTCGTCTGGAGCCATAGCTGCCGGAAGATATTCCCAGTGAAGCAAATCCTTACTGACGGCATGGCCCCAGTGCATTTTATCCCAGTTCGTATGATAGGGATTATACTGATAGAATAAATGATACGCGCCCCCGTACCACGAAAAACCATTGGGGTCATTCGTCCACCCTGTCCGCGGCGAAAAATGAAATGCCGGACGCTGCGAATCCTTTATCTCTTTTTCTGCGGCTGCCTCATATTCGCGGGCATTTTTTAAGATCTGACTATTCATCATCAATTTCACTTTCCTTCTGTTGTTTCTGCGCTCTCCCCGGCATAAAATTCATCCAGATATTTCTGGAAGATTTCCAGGTATTTGTCCAGCCCATAAGCGTCCAGGCTTGCCAGGTATTCATTCCAGTCCGCATCTGTAAAGCCATTCATAATCCAGTCCGATTTTTTCGCATTAATTGTTTTTTCAATATCTGCCTGAAGTGTTGCCAGTTCTTCTGTATCTTCGCGGCTCATAAGTACGTTGGGATATACATATTTACTGTTCATATCCGGTGTAAAATATTCTTCAATCCAGTCGAGACGGTACTGGGCATCATCCGGGCAGGTCACATAAACATCATAGTATTCATCAAGTACCGCCAAAGGCCCTCCGACACACTCCGCTTCTCTGACTTCTACCGGAGAGGCGTTGCCAAGAGGCGCATGGACAAGCATTTCTTCGCCATTGGCATTTTCACCCAGTTCAAAAATATCAAATTCATCATCCTCGCCATAGGTTCCCCAGTTATTCTGCGGCGACTGAAAAGGATCATACATCTGGTCAAGCCATGCGCATACA
>JAGZDD010000049.1 GCA_018369015.1 Clostridiales bacterium
CTTCCCGTCCGTTTCAATCACAATATCTGCCGCAGCCTCATATTTCGCTGCCCTGGCATCCATTAACGCCTGTATATCCTCTACAGTTTTCCGGTTTTTAAGATTCGGCCGCTCCTTTGAACCGCCAACCCGGGCATAGATCGTATCTGGACTTGCGGTGAGCAAAATCGTCCGCCCGCTGGCTTTCATCAGCGCCACATTTTCCGGACGCAGCACTGCTCCTCCGCCGCAGGAAATAATAACCGGCATATTTTTCCGGGATGTAATCTCCTCTAGCAAAGCGGTTTCAAGCCCCCTAAAATACAGCTCCCCATCCTCATCAAAAATCTGTGAAATGCTCCGCCCGGCGCGCCGCACGATTTCTTCATCCATCTCGATCACTTCCATGTCCGTAATCTCGTGAAGCTTCTGGGCTACACTGGATTTACCGGTTCCCATGAATCCAATGAGGAATAACAACTCATCAGGCAGTTCCCCGCGCATCCACATTTTAGGCGCTCTTTCGTGAAGGATATCAAGCACTTTTCTCAAATCTGCGGCTTCAAACTGCCCCGGTGCGCTTCCCTGCTGTGCCTGTCCAAAGGTTACAGCACTTCCAAAGTACTCGCCGCAGACACGGGTGATACTTCCCATATCCCCCATGGACATGGTAATCAGGGGCTTTTCGATCCCCATACGGGAAGCCCGGCAAGTCACGTTCATAAGACTGAGAACGTCCTCCATTGTATGAGGCATCATTGCCATCTTTATAATATCGGCCTCAGATGCCTGAATCGCCTGGAGCTGCCGGATCATTTCCTCCTCGCTAAGCGTTTTATAAAAATCATGGTAGGACCCAATGACACAAATTCCAGCCTCATGGGCGTTTTCAATAATGGCGTCCACAACAACAGGCTCCCGGTTGACCTCAACGTCTACAATATCCACCATGCCGCTCATAGCCGCCATTTCATTGATACGGATGTAGGCCGCAGACTCAATCGGCCGCACACCGCCCTCATAGCTTGTCCGGAATGTAAAAATCAGAGGAATATTATGAATACCGCGGCGCAGTTTTTCTAATACCCGCAAAATACACTCCGGCTGAAAAGCACAGTCATAATTATCGACCCGCCATTCAATAAGATCAGCCCCTCTGGCCACTGCCTCACCGGCCTGGAGCATAATTTCATCGTCGTTCTTCCCCACAATAGGCACACAAATTTTAGGTTTCCCTCTTCCAATAGCAACTCCGCGTATCGTTATTGTATTCATTCCTTTTCCTCCTAACAGGCTATCTTTTTAAGGCCATCATGGCATACCCCTTGGAGCGTTCCTCCGGATTGGCCGTTTTTTAAGGGTATCATCGTATGTTCCTATTATATGCTGAAAGCTCCCCCCAGTCAATGTATTTGACAATTTCCCGGACATTCCCTATACTGTACATAAAATGAACAGTAACTATTCAGCCATGCCCGCGCTTTGTTCACCGCTGGCTGGCACCACAATGAAAAGAGGTTTTTTATGAAAGAGATTACCGGACGCACACGGCTGACAGGGCTTGTCGGAAGTCCTGTGGCCCACAGCATATCCCCGATGATGCATAATGAAGCCTTTAACCTGCTTGGGCTTGACTACGTTTATATGGCCTTTGACGTTGGACCAGAACAGCTAAATACCGCTGTTAAGGGGTTAAAGGCCCTTCAGGTGCGGGGCTTTAATCTAACCATGCCCCATAAAACAGCCATGGCCGCCATGGCCGACGAATTATCTCCCGTTGCCCGGCTTTGCGGGGCTGTCAACACAATTGTGAATGACCATGGCACCTTAAAAGGCTATACAACCGATGGTATCGGATATATGCGCTCAGCCAAAGAAGCCGGACACCCGCTGCCCGGCAAAAAAATGACCCTGCTTGGCGCCGGAGGTGCGGCCAGCGCAATTATTGCCCAGGCTGCTCTTGACGGAGTTAAAGAAATCCGGGTTTTCAATAGGAAAAGCCCTACCTATGAAAAAGCTGAGGCTTTTGTTGAAAAAGTGTGTCAAAGTACTCACTGCCCTGTGACGCTTTACGACATTAACGACACAGACACCCTTTACGAAAGTATTTTATTAAGCGACATTGTCACAAATTCTACGAATGTGGGTATGTCTCCCAATGAAGACGGCTGCCTTATCAAAGACATTTCTGTTTTTCATAAAGGACTTGTTGTTTCCGATATTATTTATAATCCCCGGGAAACAAAGCTGCTGCGCCTGGCCAGGGAACAAGGCTGTGAAACCTTCAACGGCTTGTACATGCTTTTGTACCAGGGTGCTGAAAGCTTCCGCCTATGGACCGGAGCCGATATGCCTGTGGATCGCATTAAAGAAAAATACATACTATGAAAGCTATCAAGTGGGCAGGCACAGGGGCAAGTTTACTTGCCCCTGTGTATGCACATTTGATAACCCCAAGGTATGAGGACGGGCTGCCGCAGGCAGCGGAAAGTCCGAATACCTTGGGGCAGGATTGCGGGGTGCTAAGCGCCAGTGGCGCTTGTTAAGCACCGACCGGAGCGGCAGCGTAGACTCCGTAGGACGGAGCAATCCTGGCTTTCATCCGTGGTGAAGCCACGTGGAGGAGTAATATATTATGAACCCAAATAAACCGGATATGCAAAAAATACAGATTTCTATAGCCAGCCCCAAAGACGCCAGGGAAATTCTTGAAATTTATTCCCCCTATGTCACCGATACGGCTATTACCTTTGAATATACTGTACCAAAGCTTGAAGAGTTTTGCCAAAGGATCGAACAAATTCTTTCCCGCTTTCCCTATATTATTGCCCGGACAGCCGCAGGAAGCGCCGTAGGGTATGCCTATGCAAGCCCCTTCCATGAGCGGGCCGCCTATCAGTGGGCTGTGGAAACATCCATCTATGTCGCCAAAGACTTTCGCGGGTCGGGCGTGGGGCGTTCCCTTCATAATATGCTGGAAAATCTATTAAAGGAACAAAATATCCTGAATATGAACGCCTGTATCGCTTACCCAAAAACACCTGATCCTTATCTTGACGACCACAGCGTGCAGTTTCACCGCCACATGGGCTACCGCATTGTCGGCCAGTTTTATCAGTGCGGCTATAAATTTAACCGATGGTATGATATGGTATGGATGGAAAAGCACATTGGGAAGCATTTAGAAAATCCCAAAAAGGTGAAAACATTTAATGAAATAAAAGAATTTGTGAAAGAAATCCTATAACCCCCAATGCCCCGCTGCTAACAACGGGGCATTGCATTTTAGAGCGCAGCATTTCTGCGAAGAAGGTCTCCGTCCATAAGCTCTACACCCAAATCCACATAAATCTGCTGTTTAGGATGAGGGCAGCTCTCTATAAAATGGCCCTCGGCATCCATCATGGCCCGGACTGTGACAATCTGATCCGAACCGTCCGGCTTCATCACCTCAATGGTATCGCCGACACTAAATTTATTTCTCTGTTCAAGTCCATACAAGCCAGCCTCATTTTTGCCTCCAATAAGCCCTAAATACGTATATTCCTTAATATAGGTATTATTATCGTAAATCTGTGTGTTTTCATCGGGCTTCCCGTAGAAAAATCCGGTTGTAAACAAACGATAGGTGCATTTGGAAATTTCCTGCCGGTAATAGTCAAGACGGCTTGCATAAAGGTCAGGACTTTCCATATAATCGTCAATCGCCTGACGGTATGTACGCGTCACATCCGCCACATAAAGCGCCGTTTTCATCCGGCCTTCGATTTTAAAGCTGTCGATCCCTGCCTCAATAAGGTCAGGAATATGCTCGATCATACACAGATCCTTGGAATTTAAAATATAAGTTCCACGCTCATTTTCAAAAACCGGATAATATTCTCCGGGTCTTGTTTCCTCCATTAAAGCATATTTCCAGCGGCACGGATGGGTACAGGCCCCCTGGTTGGCATCCCGGCCCGCCAAAAAGCTTGACAGCAGGCAGCGGCCGGAATAGGAAATGCACATCGCCCCATGGACAAAGGTTTCAATCTCCAGCTCTTTAGGGATATGCTCCCGGATTTCCCGGATTTCCTCAATGGAAAGCTCCCTTGCTGTCACAACCCGCTTAGCCCCAAGCTCATGCCAGAAGTTAAAAGTCGCGTAATTCGTATTATTCGCCTGGGTGCTAATGTGAATTTCTATTTCCGGGCAAATACGCTTTGCCATAGAAAATATTCCCGGGTCTGAAATAATAAGGGCGTCCGGCCCGATATCTTTAAGCTCATACAAATATTTCTCAAATTCATCCAAGTCCCTGTTATGGGCAAGTATGTTGGCGGTCACAAATACCCGCACACCCCGGGCATGGGCATAAGCGATCCCCTCCCTCATATCCTGGAACGAAAAGTTTTTTGATTTGGCCCGAAGACTGAACACCTCTCCGCCAATGTAAACGGCATCTGCGCCAAAATTAACGGCTGTCTTTAAAACCTCAAGACAGCTTGCTGGTATTAATAATTCTGGTTTCTTCAATGTTTTTCTCCTTATTCTTAAGCACGCACAAAACTTGGCGGCTGAATCGTTATTATTTTAATCGTGTGCTTATCGTCACCCCATCGCCCACCGGCAAAACAACCGTTTCCAGACAATCACTGTGGGTAAGCTCCCATAAATACGCTCTCATACGGCTATGGATCGTCCGGTTACGCCGTGTCACAGCATATCTGGATTGGACAATATCCCCATCCTGTAAGACATTATCAGAAACAAGCACGCCTCCAACCTCAAGCAGGCGCATAACCTCCGGGAAAAAATGAATATACTGAGCCTTTGCTGCATCCATAAATATAAAATCATAGGAGGGCGACAGTCCTTTTAACATTGCCAGGGCATCGCCCTCAAGAAGGGTAATTTTCTTTTCCTTCCCCATCTTTTTTATATTTTCCCTGGCTTTTATAATTCTTGGCTCGAACTTCTCAATCGTTGTAATCTGACATTCTTCCCCTGTGTATTCGCTCATCAATATAGAGGAAAAGCCCACGGCAGCTCCTACCTCAAGGAGCCTTTGGGGCTTTTTCATACGTAACAGAACTTTCAGCAAAGCAGCGGTTTCCTTTCGGATAATCGGGATATTCTCCTGTTTCGCCTCCTGCTCAATGGCTCTGATTTCTTCATTTTCTCCTCTATCTAGTGAGCGGATATAAGCAATCATCCGCTCATCCACATTCATCGTGTCATTCCTCCATTGTCTTCCTGCCTGATTTCGCCCTCTGTTGTCAGCTTTTGAAGGATTTCTTCAATGGACATACTCGGACTTAATTCAAAGGTTCCAGGCATAAGCTTATCGCCCATTTCTTCTAACCGGACCCGGATCACAAAGGCTGATTCATATTTAATAAGTCCGGCGGCTTTTAATTTATCCGCAACCTGAGCTGCCGAGTCTCCATCTTCAACAACCACGGTCTGCGTCTGAGTGTCATATTTTGACACAACCGGATCGCCAAACACATTATAAGAGTAGTCATAAGCAAATACAGCCGCACGGTAAACGAGGAAAATAACAAAGGCGTATATCAAAACATGAATACAAAGTTCAAAAAAACCTAATACTACTTTTTTCATATGTTCAACTCCTTCACTCCTCCGAGAAAGCTTACGTCTAAAGACACAGCATCACCAAGCCTTCTGTAAATATCCCGAATCATTCCGATCAATGCCTGTTCTGCGGATAAATATTGGGCAACCTGGGAATTTTCAAGAATATCTTTATATTCCTGCCAAAGCTTCTCAAAATCATCCCGGCCGGTTTCGGTACAGTTTTGCAGCCTGAACAACTGGCCTCGAAAACTGTCGACGCGGTTTTTTATCCCGGATTCATGGGTCAGCAACTGTTTAAGTTCATTATAGACGATATATTCTTCACTCTGTTGTATTGCATCAATTAATTCATCGGTCTTTTCTATGACACCCGGCATTCTTTACGCTCCTCTTTGTTTGTCAATGTATACTGGCCAGCCAGCAGTTATTCCACTTCCATGATGACCGGCAAAATCATCGGATTGCGCTTTGTCTGTTTCCATACATAATCTCCAAGAGATTCACGGACAACATTTTTAATTTTGCCCCAGTCACTGCAGCGCCGGCTCAGGCAATTTTCAAGAGCATCGCTCACTACGTGACGGGCGTCCTCCATCAATGTTTCCGACTCTCTGACATAGACAAAACCGCGGGATACAATATCCGGCCCGGCAAGAATCTGATTTGTATATTTTTCCAAAGTAATGACAACAATCAGCAAGCCGTTCTGGGAAAGAAGCTGGCGGTCGCGCAGCACAATATTTCCCACATCGCCCACACCAAGACCGTCGACCATCACATCGCCACAGTGAACCTTGCCTGTAATCTTGGCACTGTCATCCGAAAGCTCTAAAACATCGCCGGTTTCCATCAGGATAATATTTTCCTTATCCACGCCCATAGTCTGGGCTAAGGCCGCATGAGCTTTTAGATGACGGTATTCGCCATGGACAGGAATCGCGTATTTCGGATGTGTCAGGGCATAAATCAGCTTAATCTCTTCCTGACATGCATGTCCGGATACATGGGTATCCTGGTAAATAACCTCTGCACCTTTTCGATACAATTCATTAATCACATTGGACACAGCCTTTTCATTACCCGGAATCGGATTGGAGCTAAACACCACCGTATCTCCCGGAACAATCGATACTTTCCGGTGGACGCTGGCAGCCATCCTTGAAAGAGCGGCCATTGTTTCGCCCTGGCTTCCTGTCGTAATAAGGACAATCTGCTCCGGCGGATAATTTTTCATCTGATCCAGTTCAATCAATGTCTTATCAGGAATATTAATATAGCCAAGCTCCTGGGCAATGGTAATAATATTCACCATGCTGCGGCCCTCCACAATCACCTTGCGGCCAAATTTATAAGCTGTATTAATAATCTGCTGGACACGGTCCACATTGGAAGCAAATGTCGCAATAATCAGCCTGGAGTTTTGATGCTCATTAAATATATGGTCAAACTGGCGGCCAACAGTACGCTCCGACTGTGTAAAGCCAGGGCGCTCGGCATTCGTACTGTCACACATCAGCGCCAGGACACCCTTTTTGCCTAATTCCGCAAAACGGCCTAAATCTATCCGGTCACCAAAAACCGGCGTATAATCAATTTTAAAGTCACCCGTGTGAACAATCACCCCAGCCGGAGTATAGATAGCCAGAGCCGTAGCATCGGCAATACTGTGATTCGTCTTAATAAATTCAATGCGGAAACATCCCAGATTAATGGACTGTCCATGGCGGATCACCTTGCGCTTTGTACTCTTCATAAGATTATGCTCTTTTAATTTATGCTCAATAATCCCCATCGTCAGCTTTGTAGCATAGACAGGTACATTGACCTCTTTTAAAACGTAGGGCAGTGCCCCGATATGATCTTCATGTCCATGGGTAATCACAAAGCCCTTAACCTTGGAGAAATTTTCTTTCAGGTAGGTGACATCAGGAATTACTAAGTCCACACCGAGCATGTCGTCGGTCGGGAACGCAAGGCCGCAATCTATAACAATAATATTGTCCTCGTACTCGATACATGTAATATTCATACCGATCTGTTCTAAACCGCCCAGGGGAATAATTTTTATTTTTTCACTTTTAGAAGCGTTCTTCCTTCCTCTTGTATATCGTACCTTTTCGTTCTTTTCAAACTTTTCAGCTTTCACCGGTACAGCCTTTATGCTGTCGGCTTTTACCGGCTCTAGCCTTAAATGTTCACCTTTTGTTTCATTTTTTGCTCTTACCTTAGAGCTGTTTGTTTTTGTATTATTCGTTTTCAAAATCGCACCTCCGCATATTATACACTATTGTGCGATGCCGACAACGATACTTTGACAATTAAAACATGAAATCAGCCTCATGCCGCGCAGAGCGCGGCTTCACTACGAATAAAAGCCTGATAACTCCGTGCCTGCGGCACTCCGCTATCTGCTGACAGTATGTCTACGTTCCACTTCGGTCGTTGCTGGGCAAGCGCCACTGGCGCTTAGCAACACTGGCACGCAGCGACGCGCTTTACGTTCTGCCTTCGGCATAACACGCGCTCATATCATACTGTCTTGTCGGCAAATGTCCACGCATCCGGTCAAGCGGACTTGCCCGGATGTGCGTCCACTTGCCGAGCTTTCATAGTAACTCTTTATTTTCCTGCGCTTTAGCGCACTCACGGCAGCGGCCATAAAACTTTACTTCATGGTCGCTCACAATAAACCCCATCGTCTCACGGATCCTGCCCTCGAGCATCTCCAGCAGATCGTCCTCAAAAGTAAAGACACTGCCGCACTCCAGGCAAATGAGGTGATGGTGATGATGTTTAGCCTTATCTCTGTCCGGATCGCCAATCTCATACCGTACAAATCCATCATCCAGATTAAGCTTATCGATAACGCCAAACTCCGACAGCTTTTGTATATTCCGATATACAGTGGCAAGGCCGATCTCCGGCCACCGCTGCTTCACCTTTTCATAAATCTCTTCTGCCGTAAAATGCCGGTCAGGTTCATTTGCAAGGACTTCAAAAATGGCAAGACGCTGGCTGGTCGTTTTCATACCTTTTTCTTTTAATAATTGCTTATAGCGCTCCAGCCCTCGGTCCATAGCTATCCCCTCTTCCCTGACTTTCATGTATCGTGTTACCGCACATACTGCGGCGTATTTGTTTTTATTGTCCGAGTATCGTGACTCATCACATCAATTTTGTAACAGTTTCGCCATGCCGGACTGTTACTCATTATTTTACTCAAGCTCAATATCTATATCGTCAACCATTTGGGCAAAGACTTTAGATATGGCGTCCAACTCATCGTCATTATCCACAATCGAGTAGACAGCCTCCGATGTATCTGTTCCCTCATAGCTTTCCTTAAGTATTAAAGCCTGCGCCTCATCCTCCTTAGAATCAGCGACTAATATATAATTAATATTATTGATCCTTGTTTGTTCAACAATATAGAACGCTTCTTTTTCTCCTGTATCTGTCAGTGTAAATTCCACTTTTCCCTGATTTGACATCATTGACCTCCAAAGCCATCAAGAATGTATGGCCAAATAATCCAGATAACCCTGCAGTATAAACACTGCCGCTAACTGGTCCACGTAAGTTTTTCTGTTTTCACGGCGCACTTCCCCTTCCATAAGCGTTCGGGCGGCCGCCATGGTACTCATCCGTTCATCCCAAAGCACAACCTTAAGCCCGGTGCGCCGCTCCAATGCTTTTGCAAACTCACCGGTCTTTTGGGCTCTGTCTCCAATCGTATTATTCATATTTTTAGGAAATCCGAGAACAATTAAGGTCACACTCTCTTTTTTAATAATTTCCTCAATCCGTGCCAGTGTCTGCCGCAGCTTGTTCTCTTCCTTGCGCCATATCGTCTCCACAGCCTGGGCGGTCATCAAAAGCGGATCGCTTAGGGCAACCCCCACAGTTTTGGAGCCATAATCCAAACCGATAATCCTTCCTTCCTTCATATCACTTTAAATTCACTTCAATATAGTTTTTAAGCAATTCTTCCAGAAGCTCATCCCGCTCCACCTTCATAATCAGGTACCGCGCATTTTTGTAGCTGGTCACATAAGTCGGATCCCCGGACATGATGTAACCGACAATTTGGCTGACAGGATTGTAGCCCTTTTCTGTCAGAGCAATGTAAACCGCTTCAAGAATATCCTTTACGGCAATCTCGGTTTCATTGTTCACCTTAAAATATTGTGTGTTGTTTAAATCTGGCATACTCTCACTACCTTACTTTCTAAAATACAACCTGCCGCCGGTTTACCGGACGCAGGCATCTGCTTGCACGATAAATATGGTTATCTATTATATTAATATAAAATTTCAAATAATTCAATCAATTCTTTCACAAAACACACAATCTTCATCTAATTTTAAGGAAAGCTTACCTGAAATGACCATATTTCCCGCAAGGCCGCCGCCTGTAACCGCCGCCCGGATATACTCTCTTGTATGGCCGACCATATAATTTTTCCCTTCAATGGTTATAGCCTCCTCAAGGAGGATTTCTGCCTTTTTTCCCTTCCACTGGCGAATAAAGTCATCTTTTAGCTGCTTATTTAAGGCAATAAGCCGGGCGCTGCGCTCATTTTTCACCGCCTCGTCTACCTGGTTTGCCATCGATGCCGCCCGTGTTCCCTGGCGCTTTGAATATTTGAACACATGCATTTCCGCAAAACCGATATGTTCCAAAAATGCTGCGCACGTCTCAAATTCTTCCTGCGATTCTCCCGGGAAGCCGACAATGACATCTGTGGTGATTGCCGGATTATCAAAGTATTTGCGAAGACGCTGGCAGCACAGGTCATATTCCTTAGCTGTATATTTTCTGTTCATCCTGGCCAAAGTAGCGTCACATCCGCTTTGGAGTGACAAATGAAAATGCGGACACACGCCTGGAATAGCGGCAAGGCGTCTTGCAAAATCCTCCGTCACTACCCTTGGCTCCAATGAGCCCAGGCGTATCCGGTGCAGCCCAGGAATCGTTCCCAGTTCTTCAATCAGGCGGATAAAATGCTCATCCCCAAAATTCCGGTTATATTCTGTTTTTGCCAAATCCAGGCCGTAGGAGGAAATGTGTATTCCTGTCAGTACAATTTCCTTATATCCCCGGCCAACAAGAGTTTTCACCTCTGAAATAATCTCTGCCGCCTGACGGCTGCGTACCCGCCCCCGGGTATAAGGAATAATACAATAGGAACAAAACTGGTTGCAGCCATCCTGGATTTTTATATAGGCCCGGGTATGTTCGCACACACGGCTCACATGGAGCGATTCATATTCGGACGTATGGTTAATGTCAATAACCGCAGTCTTAAGAGGCAGTCTTTCTTCCTCTGGTGATTTTTCAGCCTCAGCCCTCTCCCGCATACACTGTTCCACAAGAGCTACCGTCTCCGACTTCTTATTATTTCCAATAATAAGGTCAATATCCGGATCAGCCTCTAAGCTTTCCCGGGCAGCCTGTACATAGCAGCCTGCCGCTACAATAAGGCTCTGCGGATTCATTTTTCTTGCCCGGTGAAGCATCTGGCGCGATTTCCGGTCCGCAATATTGGTCACTGTACATGTATTAATAATATAAATGTCCGCAGCCTCTTTAAAGCTTCTTACTTCATACCCTGCAGCCTGAAACATTTCCTCCATGGCATCTGTTTCATATTGGTTGACTTTGCAGCCCAGGGTACAAAAAGCTACACTTTTTAAATGTTCCATTGGTTTCCTCCATCTAACTCTTACGTAGCAGTTCAGCCCGTGCCATTCGCAAAGCCGCGCTTACGCGCTTTGCGCTGCTTTGCAGCTCTCTTTGCTCATTATCGGGCGCTCCCTCAGTCGAAAGTACCAGTCTCAAATTCGTGCGAGCCCGATTTGGGCCTGGTACTTTCGACTGGCTGAACTGTTACACTCTTACATACTTTTTTCCATAACTTTACGAATATCGTATTGACTTTTTTACGCTCGAATTGTACTATATATTTATAAAAAATATGAATTACAATTAGGAGGGAATTTCTTATGAAAACCGTTCAAATACGTCTTGATTCCATTGATAAAGTAAAATCTTTCGTGAATATTATTACTAAATACGATACTGATTTTGATCTGATCTCCGGCAGATATGTCATTGATGCCAAGTCGATCATGGGTATTTTCAGTCTTGACCTTTCCAGACCTATCGATCTTGCTATCCACAGCGATGACAACTATGATGAAATCAAGGAAGTTTTAAAACCTTTTATTATTGAGCAGTAAGCACAGCAAACGTGCCGAACAATAACAACAGTAATGATTACAAGGATGTCCAAAAGGACATCCTTTTTTATTTAATTTAATAGGAAACTTCGTTTCCTATTAAATTAAAACGCTCCGCCTCGGTGCGCACTCGCGCAGAGCAGAAATCTGCCGCTAAAGCGGCCGCGCCCGGCGCGTTAGTTTGACAAGCAAAACTCTTTGTTCCTATTCGCACATAATGACTTCTCTGCCTGCCAAAGCTTCCTCAACCATCTGATCAATCACCTCTGCCAAATGCTGCTCAGAACGCTCGATCACACGGATATTGGGCTTTGTCACCGGATGTTTGGCGACAAAAATTGTACAGCAGTCCTCATAAGGAAGGATGGATGTTTCAAAAGCTCCAATCTTCTCGGAAACAGCGACAATATCATTTTTATCAAAGCCAATCACCGGACGGTACACCGGAAGAGTACATACAGCGTTCGTCGCTGCGAGGCTCTGCATCGTCTGGCTGGCGACCTGGCCAATGCTTTCCCCTGTGATAAGGCCCAGGCACTGATCCTCTTTAGCGATACGCTCTGCAATTTTCATCATATAGCGGCGCATAATAATTGTCAGCTCATCGTGGGGGCATTTTTCATAAATCGCTAACTGAATATCTGTAAAATTGACAATATTCAGCTTGATCGGGCCAGCATAGCGGGCCACAATTTTAGCCAGATCGACAACCTTTTGCTTGGCTCTCTCGCTTGTGTATGGGGGAGCATGAAAATAAGTGGCATCAATTTTTACCCCCCGCTTAGCAATCATGTAGCCGGCTACAGGGCTGTCGATCCCGCCGGAAAGCAGAAGCATTGCCTTGCCGTTTGTTCCCACAGGCATACCGCCGGGGCCGGGAACAGACAGAGAGTAGATGTATGTTTTCTGTCGGATTTCAATGTTTAAGAAAATTTCTGGGTGATGGACGTCTACCCGTGCTTCCGGGAAACGGCCAAGCAAATATTCGCCCATATCCGCATTGATTTCCATTGATTTTTTCGGATACCGCTTATCCGCCCGCCGGGATTCGACCTTAAAGGTAAAATCTTTTTTATCATAAACGGTGTCAATATAGTCGCCCACAACCTTCGTAAGATTTTCCCAGGTATTGTCCTCGCAGTAGACAACCGGGCAAATGGCAACAATCCCAAATACTCTCTGAAGCCGCTTAATCACTTCATCATAATCGTAATCCGACAGAACATTCACATAAATGCGCCCCTGCTCCTTTGTCACATCAAATTCTCCGGCTCCATTTAATGAAAAGCGGATTTGGTGTATCAGCGCATCCTCAAATAAATAACGGTTTTTTCCTTTCAGGCCGATTTCTCCATATTTTATCAAAAAAGCTTTAAACATCATCTATCTCCTGCCTCCTTTAGTGAACCGCCGAAGCATTGGGACAATCTGGGTTAATGCTTCCATGCAGTCGTCAATTTCTTCTTTTGTCGTTTCAAAGCCAAAGCTGAACCGGATTGTTGCATCCAGATACTTCTTTTCTACGCCAATCGCCTTTAACGTTCCGCTGATTGCCGGATGGTTGGAGGAACAGGCGGACCCGGATGAAACATAAACGCCCCTCGCTTCAAGAGCGTGTAAGAGCACCTCCGCACGAACATCTTCAAAGCTGACGCTCACAATATGAGGGGCCGGGCCATAAAAACCCTCCTGACGTTCCTCAAAGCCATTCACTACGACAGACTCAAGCTCCTTCACCCGCTTGATAAAATAGCTTCTGAGCGCATAAAGCCGGTTAATTTTTTCATCAAAATGGTCAAAACACTCCCGGACCGCCTCCGAAAGTCCTGCAATTCCGGGAACATTTTCAGTTCCGGACCGCATATCCTTTTGCTGCCCGCCGCCAAGAATCAGCGGCTTTACCTTGACCCGGTCTTTCATGTAAAGAAAGCCCACGCCCTTAGGACCATGGAGCTTATGGCCGCTCACACTGAGCAAATCAATGCCAAGGCGCTTTGGCCATATAGGCATTTTTCCAAAGCCCTGAATACCGTCTACATGAAAAAGTATTCCCGGATTTTTATCTTTAATTATTTTTCCAATTTTATCTAAAGGCTCAATCGTTCCGATTTCATTATTCACACACATAATGGAAACAAGAATTGTATCCGGACGGATTGCTGCCTCAAGAGCGACAAGATCCACCTGTCCGCGGCCATCCACGGGCAGCCATGTCACTTCAAAGCCCAGGCTTTCAAGATATAACATCGGATTATAGACAGAAGCATGTTCAATGCGGGTTGTAATGAGATGCTTTCCAGCTCTCTGGTTTGCCAAAGCTCCGCCAATAATCGCCATATTATTGGACTCTGTTCCGCCAGAAGTAAATACGATTTCCTTTTCTTCCACCTTAAGCGCTCTGGCAATTCGTTCTTTGGCTGTCTTTATATACTGCTCCGCGTCCACGCCCTTCATATGTAAGGAGGACGGATTCCCAAAATCCGTCTGCATAGCCCGTGTCATCACCTCACATACGCTGTCATAGGCACGGGTCGTTGCCGCATTATCCAAATAGGCTCCCATTTAATTTTCCTCCAGTTCAAACATAAGTATTGACAATACCGTAAGCCCCGCTGTTTCTGTACGCAAAATTCTTTGCCCAAGTGTCATTGTTTCTATATTGGCAGCCAGAGCTTGCGAAACCTCCGAACAATCAAAGCCGCCCTCCGGCCCGATAAAAATACCAATACTCTTTTTTCCCCTCATGGAATGGACAAGCCCGCGCGCCGCGTCCATCCCTTTGGCCCGCTCATAGGGCATCACAGCCATGTCCAGCTTTTTCGCCGCAGCCACAGCCTCCTTAAAGGATATGGGCGCAGCCACCTTAGGAATCATCCCCCTGCCGGACTGCTTTGCCGCGCTTCTTGCCACAAGCTGCCATCGTGCCAGCTTTTTCGCTTCTTTTTTGGCGTCCAGCTTCACGATCGTACGCGCCGTCACAACAGGGATAATTTCATAAACGCCCAGCTCTACGGCTTTTTGAATAATCAGCTCCATTTTATCCCCTTTGGGGAGGCCCTGAAAAAGATAAAGCTTTGCCGGAAGCTCCACGTAAGAATCCCAGGAATTTTCAATATGTAAAAGGATCTGCTCCCGCCCGATCTCATCAATGGTACAAAAATAATCCCTGCCGCAGCCGTCGCTGACCGAAATTTCATCGCCGCAGGACATGCGCAGGACATTTTTTATATGGTTCACATCATTTCCGGTCACAGTAATGGTGCTGTCTGCCACCTGCTCCGGCTTCACAAAAAAACGCGGCACTCTAATCCACCCTTTCTTTATTATTGCCGTGCCTTTCACGGCATACAGGTATGCCGCCCGCGGCGTTCCTTATTATTGGTAACTATTCAGCCGTGCGGCTGAAGATGGGAAAAATCCGGCGCAAGACGTCCGGTGGACGTCTGCCCTGCGCCGACCGAAGCGGAGCGTAGACCGCAAGCTTGCTTGCAGAGGAGTTTTCCCATCTTCAGACATAGGGCGTTTAGCCCGAATCGAGGATTTAGCCTTGTCGGCGGCGGTTAGCAGCGTTAGCTGCGCAAATCCGAGATGTACGGCTGAATAGTTACTATTATTGCCGTGGTTTTCACATCGGATTACGTGCCGTAAAGGATACCCATTCGCCGCTCCTTGTCACTTCCACGATTTCAAAACCATTTTCCAGAAGGGCCTGCCGGACGCTCTCCTCCTTCATATCAATAATCCCAGAAGAGATAAACAGCCCTCCCGGCTTCATATTATCTTTAATAACGGCAGACAGGGGAATAATAATATCCGCAAGAATATTGGCAACAACAATATCGAATTTATGTATTCCCATCTGCCTTCGGAAATCTGCATCCGAAATCACATCGCCGCATAAAATCGTGTACCGGCTCATATCCAGGCCATTCACATGGGCATTTTCAATAGCCGCCTCCACCGCATGGGGGTCAATGTCTGTGGCCGCAGCCTCCGAAATTCCAAGCATCATTCCGATAATCGACAAAATCCCGCTGCCGCAGCCCACATCGAAAAGAGAAAACTTTGGCTTTAAATATTTCTTTAGCTGTGTAATACACAAACGGGTAGTATGGTGCATGCCTGTACCAAAAGATGTTCCCGGGTCAAGCTCCACCACCACGGTTCCCTCAGGCACAGCTTCAATCGTTTCCCATGTAGGCTTAATAATAATCGATTCATCCACCTTAAAGGGTTTCCAATATTTTTTCCAATTATTCATCCAGTCCTCGTCTGCCGTCTGGGATTTTACGATTGTTGCCTCTCCAATATCGACAAAATCCTTTAATGTATAAATCTCATCCAGAACACGTTTTAATGTATCCTCGTGATCTTCCTCCAGGTCAATATAGAAAGACACATAGGCCCTACCGTCATCAGGCCCCAGATCCGGAAGAATATCAATAAACATTCGCTTTTTATCTTCTTCAGACAAAGGCACCTTGTCTTCAATCTCAATGCCTTCAATTCCCAGTTCTCCTAAAGTATAGCTGATAAGATCTACTGCCTCTGTCGTCGTCGTTAATGTATATTTATTCCATTTCACAGCTTTAAGGCCTCCTCTTAAGTTTCATTTCCCAATAGACAATCATTTTTATAATAACACAGAAATTTGTCTTTGTCTTTATGTAAAGTTACACAAAAAAAGGCAGGCAACTCTCAAAGTGTTTGGGAACTGCCTGCCTTTCGATCAACACTCCTGCGGCGCCAGGCAAATGCTCATAGAGCTATGGCATTTTAGCCTGCTGCCCGCAAAAATCAATCTTCAAAAGCCTCTTTTACTTTATCCATAAAACTTTTTTTCTTCTTATGTTCTGTACCAGAGCCGCCGGATGGATTACTATGGGCTGTATCTGCGGCCTCTCCCCTAAGAGAAGCATCAAACTGCCGCAGCAGCTCCTTCTGTTCATTACTTAAATGTTCCGGAACCTGCACAACAAGAGTGACATAGTGATCGCCCCGCACATTTTTGTTGCGTATTGTAGGTACGCCTTTGCCCTTTAAACGGATACGGGTATCCGTCTGAGTTCCAGGCCGTATACTCTGCACGATCTCTCCGTCCACTGTCTGTATTTTAATATCGCCGCCAAGTGCTGCCTGAGCAAAGGAAATAGGTACTGTGGAATAAATATCAAAATCCTGGCGCTGGAAAATCGGATGGCGGTCCACAGTAATCCCCACAAGTAGATCCCCTCTTGGCCCTCCGTTTGTTCCTGGTTCGCCCTTCCCCCGGATACGCACGCTCTGGCCGGAATCAATACCTGCCGGGATCGGAATTTCAATCGTCTTTTTGTTTTTAATGTAGCCTGTACCGCCGCAGTCAACACACTTCTCTTTAACAATCTTACCGGTGCCGTGGCAATCCGGGCATGTCTGCACATTGCGCACCGCGCCAAATAATGACTGCTGAGTATAAACAACCTGGCCTTTACCGCCGCACTTTGGACAGGTTTCAGGCTGGGTTCCCGGTTTAGCCCCTGAACCATGGCAATGAGGACATTCATCCTTCAAATTAATTTCAATGCGCTTATCTACACCAAACACGGCCTCCATAAAAGAAATGCGCATATTAATCTTTACATTAGCGCCCTGCATCGGCCCGTTATATGCCCTGCGGCTTCTGCCGCCGCCAAACAGATCGCCAAAAATATCGCCCATATCGCCGCCAAAATCGAAGCCGCCAAAGCCGCCAAAACCACCGGCACCACCGCCCTGTTCAAAGGCTGCATGCCCGAACTGGTCATACTGACGTCGCTTTTCCGGATCGCTTAAAATCGCATAGGCCTCAGAAGCTTCTTTAAACTTTGCTTCCGCCTCTTTATCTCCCGGATTAATGTCGGGATGGTACTTCTTGGCAAGCTGGCGATAAGCCTTTTTTAATTCAGCATCTGTAGCTGTTTTGGACACGCCCAAAACCTCATAATAATCTCTCTTTGTCTCTGCCATAACTTATCTCCATTCTGCACAAAACGCGGCCTGCCACAGCCGACATTCTCCTTAGCGGTTCTTCCGAAAGGAATTGTGTCTGTGACAGACCGACGCTTATTTTCCGGTCAGCGCAGCAAGTGCGCCAACCTTACTGAACCATTGCCGATTGTCTTTATCATACCTCTTTATAGTCGGCGTCTACAACATCATCATTGTTCTGATAAGAAGCGGAGCTACCTGCTGCTCCTGCGCCGGCACCCGGGTTAGGGCCTGCTCCGCCCTGGGCGTTAGCACCCGCAGCTTCATACATCTTTGTAAATACGCCCTGGGCAGCATCCATAAGTCTTTGCTTACCTGCCTTCAGGTCATTAATCTGTGTATCTGTCAGTTCATCTACATTCGCTGTCTGATTCAGTAAATTCTTCATGCTGTCAATCTCTGCCTGTACTTTGGCTTTATCATCAGCGCTCACCTTGTCGCCAACTTCTTTAAGGGCATTTTCTGTCTGGAATACCATAGAATCTGCTTCGTTTCTGGCGTCAACACCCTCTTTACGTCTCTTATCCTGAGCTTCAAAAGCGGCAGCTTCCTTTACCGCCTTATTGATTTCATCCTCAGACATGTTAGAGCCTGCGGTAATGGTAATATGCTGTTCTCTTCCGGTTCCCAGATCCTTTGCAGATACATTAACAATACCGTTAGCGTCAATATCAAAGGTTACTTCAATCTGAGGAACACCTCTTCTTGCCGGAGCAATACCGTCTAAACGGAACTGTCCAAGGCTCTTGTTATCTCTTGCGAACTGGCGCTCACCCTGGACAACATTGATGTCAACAGCAGTCTGGTTATCTGCGGCAGTAGAGAAAATCTGGCTCTTTCTTGTAGGAATTGTTGTATTTCTTTCAATCAGGTGTGTTGCAATGCCTCCCATTGTTTCGATCGAAAGTGTCAGAGGTGTAACATCCAAAAGGAGGATGTCGCCGGCACCGGAATCTCCGGCAAGCTTGCCGCCCTGGATGGAAGCACCAATCGCAACACATTCATCAGGGTTCAGGTTTTTACTTGGCTCATGGCCAGTAAGCTGTCTTACTTTGTCCTGGACAGCCGGAATACGTGTGGAACCGCCAACAAGCAGTACCTTGCCAAGCTCAGAGGCGGAAATTCCGGCATCTCTCAACGCATTCTGTACAGGGATAACAGTTCTTTCAACAAGGTCATGGGTCAGCTCGTCAAATTTAGCCCGTGTCAGGTTCATATCAAAATGCTTTGGTCCTTCTGCAGTTGCTGTAATGAACGGCAGGTTAATGTTTGTTGTCGCAGCGCTGGAAAGTTCTTTCTTAGCTTTTTCAGCAGCCTCGCGAAGTCTCTGCATAGCCATCTTGTCACCGGACAGATCTACGCCCTCAGTTCTCTTAAATTCATCAAGCATGTAGCGTGTAATCTTTTCATCAAAATCATCACCGCCAAGGTGATTATCGCCGCTTGTTGCGAGAACTTCGATAACGCCGTCGCCAATTTCAATCACAGACACATCGAATGTACCGCCGCCTAAGTCGTATACCATAATCTTCTGTTCTTTTTCGTTATCAAGGCCATAAGCTAAGGCTGCGGCTGTAGGCTCGTTGATAATACGCTTTACATCAAGTCCGGCAATTTTACCGGCGTCCTTTGTTGCCTGTCTCTGGGCATCGTTAAAGTATGCAGGAACTGTGATAACAGCCTCTGTTACCTTTTCACCAAGATAGCTCTCGGCATCTCCTTTTAATTTCTGAAGAATCATAGCGGAAATTTCCTGTGGGGAATATTTCTTGCTGTCAATATCAACTCTGAAATCTGTACCCATATGGCGTTTAATGGATGAAATCGTATGATCTGCATTTGTTACAGCCTGACGCTTTGCAGGCTCGCCGACAAGACGTTCGCCTGTTTTTGTAAATGCGACAACACTCGGTGTTGTTCTTGCGCCTTCTGTATTTGCAATAACCACTGGTTTTCCGCCTTCCATAACGGCGACACATGAATTTGTTGTACCTAAGTCAATACCAATAATCTTACTCATAATAAATTCCTCCTAATTTATTTCAATCTGTGCATGGCCCTTCTTCATAGAAACAGCCATATTGAATAGATAAAACGGTCTTATTCTGCAACAATGACCATACTGTGGCGGAGCACTTTTTCTTTATACATATACCCTTTTTGAAGCTCCTGTACAACACAGCCGGAGTCATACTCCTCACTCGGGCTTTGCATGACTGCATTATGGAAATTCGGATCAAATTCCTTACCTACCGCTTCGATTGCTGTAACGCCCGCAGTATTTAAAATACCAATAAACTTTTTGTAAATCATCTCCATCCCTTTTGCGAAGGAACTTTCCTTTTCCTCGTCGCTCATAGCGGCAAGGCCTCTTTCCATATCATCAATCACCGGAAGTATCTTTTCAATAATATCTCCCGCTCCGCTGTCAAACATCTGAGCCTTTTCCTTGTCTGTGCGCTTGCGGAAATTATCGAACTCTGCCATCTGGCGCATCACCTTATCGGTCAGTTCTTCAATCTGCTGGTCTTTCTTATCTTTCTTTTTTTCTTTTTTCCCAAAAAGACGGGATTTCTTTTTTACATCTTCACCATCACCGTCTTCGGCGCACTCTGCGTTCCCGTCAGTTTGTTCATTACTTTCTTCATTTCCGTCAGATTCGCAGCTCTTGCCTTCCTCCTGTGTATTCTCCCCGTCATTCTCCCGGGAATCCTTTAATTCTTCATCCTTTTCTCTATCTAAATCTGCCACTACATTCACCTCTTCTATTTTTTCTTAAATATAATATCCAACTGGTTCATCATCGTCTGGAGATTACCAACCACCTTCTGATAATCCATACGCTTTGGTCCGACAATACCAATGGTTCCCTGAACGCCCTCTTCTAATTCATACGTTGCCGTAACAATACTGCAATCCTTCATCGTTGTCACCGGGGATTCCGAACCGATATAAACCTGGATACCACGTTTCTCGCTCTCGCCTTTGTCAAGGTTTTCTTCGATGAGATTGACAAGCGCCTGCTTTTCTTCAAAGGTAGACATTAAAGCCTTTGCCTGTTCTCTGTCACCGAGCTCTGGATAACTTAAAAGGTTTGTCGCGCCACTCGTGTAAATCTCAACATCGTCTTCCTCCTGAATCGCCTGGGCAATAGCATCAATCACATCACTGATCACTTTGCTGTGCCCGGAGGCCTGCATTTTAAGCTTCTGGATCATCTCCATGTTAATCTCCTGAAGGCTTAAGCCCTGAAGGAATGTATTGAGTAATATATTAAGCTTAACAACATCCTCCTGCTCTACCGGGAAATCCGTATTAATAAGCTTATTTTTAATCATGTTGCCATCGATCATAATAACCACAAGAATCTGTGTATCATCAACCTTAGATAACTGAATGAAACGAAGCTTGTTGCGCTTATACTGCGGCGTTGATATGAGGGAAGCATAGTTCGTATTCACTGCCAGAAGTCTGGCAACCTGCTTTAAAAGCTGGTCAACCTTATCCGCCTTCTCAATCATAATTTCTTTCATCTCATCAACCTGGGCGATCTTATCCTTCATCAAGTTATCCACATAAAAGCGGTAGCCCTTATCCGAAGGAATCCTGCCTGCTGATGTATGAGGCTGGATAATATATCCCATCTCCTCCAAATCCGCCATTTCGTTTCGGATGGTCGCTGAACTTAAATTGAGATCCGTGAATTTCGAGATTGTTCTTGAGCCAACAGGTTCGCCAGTATCAAGATATGTTTGAATAATAGCGTTCAAAATCTTAGTTTTTCTTTCATCCAAATCCACCGAATCACTCCTTTCAGCTTTGTTATTAGCACTCATTAAACTAGAGTGCTAATACCTTATGTACATAAAATATCACTATCTATTTCTTTTGTCAATAGCTGAATCAAAAATTTTACAAGAAATCGTAACTATTGTTACAATTCACAGCTTGGCGACTGATGTGACCCGTTGAAGCGAAGCGTCAACGGGTGCGAATAAAAAGCTCCAAATAAGTCCGCGAAAGTTACTGTTTACAAGACACCTGTGATCAGTAACTAACTAGTTTACGGTCTACGCTGTGCTTCGGTCGGCGCAGGGCTGAATAGTCACAAAAAATCACACAATACATAGTTACTCACATCCAACCCACGGGCAGTGAAATAAAGTTGTCCTGTTTCTTCTATATAATGAAGCAGCCCGTTTTGACAATGCTTTGTAATAACCTTTCCATAAATATCCATAAAGCTTTGCCCAAAGCAATGAATAAAGTCCTGGTTCCTTACGCCTTTCGTCAGACGAAGGCCAAGAAACATAAATTCAGCCATGGCATCCGCTTGGTCAAGTACCTGTATATTTTTATGACATCCTGCTTCTGCCGGACCGCCCGCTTCCCAAAACAGTTGCCGCCGCCCCCAAAAATTTAAATATTCGTTCAAATCCCTCGTATTATCAAACCGCTTTCCGTCCATAAGGCTGGAAGCGCCAAGCCCTGTTCCTAAATAGTCCACACGGCGCCAGTATCCCACATTGTGGCGGCACTCAAAGCCGGGCCTGGCATAATTAGAAATTTCATAGCGTCGATACCCATATTGGGCCAATAAGGACTCCGTAAGCTGATACATCTGACGTTCCGTATCTTCATCAGGCAATTTAGGCATAAACGTTCCCATTTCCCTTTGGGAAGGCTGACATTCGCCTAGCGCCCGCAGGCGGTCCGCTTCGTGGTATAGGGCATAAAATGGCGTTCCCTCCTCAATAATAAGGCTATATGCGGAAACATGCTCCGGCCCAAGCCCCGACACAAGCTCAAGAGTCCGCTCCCACGACGCAGCCGTCTGCCCTGGAAGGGCGGACATAAGATCTACGTTAATATTTTTAATACCGGATTCCCTTGCCTGCTGGAAGCTTTCGCAGAAATCTTCATATTTATGAATACGCCCCAGGTATTCCAGTTCTTTATTGTCCGCAGACTGAAGCCCGAGACTGAGCCGTCCAATGCCAGAGGCACTCGCAGCTATCAGAAAATCCCGGTCTAAAGTTCCGGGATTGGCCTCCATAGTAATTTCACAGTTTTTAGACAGGCAAAAGGAAGCTCTGACTGCCTCCATAAGCGCCATAAGCTCCTCCGGCTCCATAAGTGATGGCGTTCCTCCGCCGATAAACACCGTATCTACACATTTATTCCTGCAAACTTCCCCCATTCCCCGTATTTCCCGGTTCAGGGCGCGCATATAAACAGCCCTGTCCTCGATTGTGGCCGGCGCTGATAAAAAATCACAGTAATTACATTTTTTTTCACAAAATGGATAATGTATATAAAGCTCCATATTTCCTCTTTCCTGGCCATCTCTTCGGCCATCAGGTATCCCCTTGCGGGGTTTCCTCTTTCCTGGCCCTTTTTT
>JAGZDD010000050.1 GCA_018369015.1 Clostridiales bacterium
TTTCATTGCAATCTATTCTCATAAAACCGTTATCTGCTGAGGATAATTTCCAAAAATATTTGCTTTCTCGTCATCCATCCACACAGTTTCATGGAGCGTCGTACAGCGATGCCCCTTGCAATACCGGTGAATGGAATCAAAAACCATTCCCTTTGCCAGCGGGAACATTTCCCATTCGCAGTTAATGAGCGGGCGGCACACGGTAATGTTTCCCATGCCCCGGATTTCCGTATCCATCCATGTGTGTCCGTGCGTTTCCTGGGCGCCAACCGACGCCTTATACTGATTTAACACATCCCGAAGCTGCTGCATAGTCATGCCATTTCTGTAAGCGCTTACCTGAAACTCCTGAAGCTTTAATGCTTCATTGAAATGTTCCCGGATTTCAGGATGGGGTTCTTTAAAGAAGAAATATCGGCTGCGCTCCGAGTAATAGCCGCCAAGCCCCGGCGTTTCCAGGGTAAACACAATATAATCGGTCGTTTTCAGCCGGTAATCCGGCGGTACAGCCAAGGTCGCGTCCAAAATACCATCGCCATCTTTCCAGCCGCGGTTTTCACCGACAGCAAACATAATCTTTGGCATCTGTGTCGGATCGCCGCCCAGCAAAAGCAGGTAGCGTGTGACATCGGCAAACATTTCACTTACCGTGCGCCCTGGCTGGATATAAAGGGGGGCGCTGCGAAACATGGCGTCCTGGATACGGCATGTATTTCGCACAGCCTCAAGCTCTTCCTCGCTTTTGCAGGCCCGCATCCATGCCAGCTCCTGGCAGAAATCCACAAGCTCTGCGCCCGGGCATACTTGCTGAAGATAATTATAAAAAGCATGGGTAATAAATCCAAGGCCGTCATAAGCAATCCGCTTCGCCCCTTTTAGATACGGCGCCATGTCTTCTCCGCTGCTGTACGGGTCAATGCGCCAGTCATGGTCGCTTGTTTTTACGCCATGAATTTCCTTCAATTCTCCTTGCGCCGGAAGAATCAGAGTATAGGTATTTTTATAATAATTATCGCAGCCCAGCCAGTAAAGGCTTGTATTTACCCCCATTGTCGATGGCGGAAAATAGCCCTGGACAATCAAAAGATCGCAGCCCTTTTCTTTAAGCTTTGCCTGAACAAGGCTGTGCCGCCGCTGCCGCTCCTCGTCGGTGAAAAATTTCCTGCCTCCATAGTCGTTCCCTGTTTTATCAATGACCGGCCGCGTATAATTAGGCCATATGGTTTCGTCAAATAATCCAATCAATTCCGTAATCCCCCTTTGCTATTTCGCTCATAAACCGTGACCTGCGACATACCTTCACACCCCTGCTTTTTCCTCCTTAAGTATAGGGCGTTTAGCCCGAATCGAGGATGCGCCTTGTTGGCGGCGGTTAGCTGCGCCAAATCCGGGATGCATGGCAGAATAGTTACACTTTATTTTACTTTTCCAAGCTCAACATTTTTATCATAGCCCGCTTTTACCGCCTGAATAGCCGCCGAGCGGAAACCATTTTCCTCCAGCTTCGCTACGCCCACAATTGTAGAGCCTGCCGGCGAGCACACAGCGTCCTTCAATTCACCCGGATGCTTTCCGGTTTCCAAAACCATGGCCGCAGCGCCCATAACCGTCTGCGCCGCATAAGTCATTGCCTGCTGCCTTGGAAGCCCTGTCATAACGCCGCCATCGGCCAGCGCTTCAATAAACATATAAACAAATGCCGGCGAGCAGCCGCTGACAACAGTAAACTGATCCATCAGTCCTTCGGCCAGGCGCTCAACTCTTCCGGCCTTTGATAAAATCTCCATAACGCCGCCCACATATTCGTCCTCCACCTCGGAGCCTGCGGCAACCGCCAACATGCCTTTGTCAATGGCCGCCGGAGTATTCGGCATTACACGGACAACTCTCAGCGCGTCGCCGCACTGGGCAAGCTGCTCTTTAATATAGGCAAGCTGCAAACCGGCCGCAATTGACACAATAACCTTCTTTTCGCCTTTATCCAGGCACTCCTTAACAACCGGTGCAATTTCCGCTAATACGCCGCCCATAACCTGGGGTTTTACGCACATAAAAATATAATTTCCAGCCAGCACTGCGGCTTTGTTTGTAGATTCACAGCAGCACCCCAGCTCATCCGCCATTGCCTTTGCTTTATCCGCGAAATAATCTGTAATATGTACCTGCCTTGGGTCTAACGCTCGGCAGGCTGCGTGAATCAAGGCGCCGCCCATATTTCCTGTTCCAATAAATGACACTGTTTCTTTCATATATTATTCACTCCATTTCTTAAATAGTAACGGGAATCATTATTTTTCTATTTTGTTACTGTTCACGGTTCCCGTAAACAATAGTTTTATTTTAACACTAACAACAAACATAATCAATTGATTGTCCGTTTAGAAGATTTTTTTCAGATGTTAAAATATTTTTAACTATTAGCGAAATATACGGGTTGACACTGACTTCTCACAGGTGTAAACTAAAGCAGAGTCAACGTAACTGTTCATCCATCGAGCTGTTACGAATTTTAATAGATTAGAGAAAGGAGGCGGACAGTATGACCATCATTAATTATTCAGTAGCTCATTCAACTATAATACTTCCAAAAATGCATAGGAATCGAAATACCGGATTATGCTGTCCGTCTTTAACGTTTTTTGCAGACCCGCGTTAGCCGCGTTAGATAAAACCGCCGCTGCCGGCTTGGGTTCATTTTGCGCAGCCAGCTTTGCAAAAATATATAAAGAACGGTCTGGCCATTGGCCTGCTGTCAATAGACAATGCAATGAAAGCATCTCCGTATTTTACTGTGCGGAGGTGCTTTTTTGCGCGATACGCCGGTCAGGTGCCCGCCGTGCTTGTACGGGCGGGCATCTGACCGGCAAAGCCGCGGGATAAACGGCGTAGCGCCGTAAAAGCGGATAGTGGAAAGAATCTTCCCCTATCCGATCGCCTTGGGCGCCATATAACAACAGAATGGAGGAGAGAACGATTATGAATGTATCTGGAAAACGAACGAAAAAGTTTCGTGACATTGCCCGCTTTTTAAAAGGCAACGGACATTTTCTCGTCCTGGCCCTTGCCGCCGGGATGCTGACAACAATATTCAATGCCCTGACGCCTCAGATCATCCGCTACACAGTGGACCATCTCACAGGCGAAGGTGCCAATAACGGCGGATTTTTTGGAAATATTCTGGGAACGCTTTTAGGAAATGATATTCAGGGCAATTTTTTGCTGTTCGCAGCTATCGCCGTTTTGGTAAGCGCTTCCTGCGCTGGGATATTTACCTATTTCAGCAATGTCTGCCTGTCCAAAGGCTCAGAAGGCTTCCTAAAGACAATGCGGGATCAGCTTTACCGCCACATCCAAAAGCTGCCCTACAGTTGGCACGGAAAAAACCGTACAGGGGATATTATCCAGCGGTGTACCAATGATGTGGAAATTATACGGCAATTTATATGCAGCCAGCTTATGGAGGTTATCCGTATCATTTTCCTTGTTGTCCTTTATATGAGTATTATGTTTTCCATGAATGTGCGGTTAAGCCTTATCGCGGTAGCATTTATCCCCATTGTTGTCGGATATTCCCTATACTTTTACTCAAAGATTTCCGTCAACTTTTTAAAAGCCGACGAAGCCGAAGGCGACCTGACCGCTAAGGTTCAGGAAAATCTTACGGGTGTGCGGGTTGTCCGTGCTTTTGGCCGGGAAATGTATGAAATCGACCGTTTTGACGAAAAAAATAACCGCTTTGCCAGCCTGTGGATCCGGGTTGGCCGGCTGATGAGCGTCTACTGGGGCGCAGGCGACTTTCTTACCGGTATCCAGGCAGCCACAATGCTTATCGCGGGCACAGTTTTTACAGTCCAGGGAAATCTCACCCTAGGCGACCTCATCGCCTTTATTTCCTATAACGCCTCTCTGGCATGGCCGATCCGTAGCCTTGGCCGGGTATTATCCAATATGAGCAAGGCCGGCGTTTCCATTGACCGCGTTACATATATCCTTGACGCCAAAGAGGAGGTGGACGAAGCCTGGGAAAAGGAAGTGCCTGTCAACAAAGATATTTGCTTTGAGCACGTTCATTTTTCCTATGAACAGGATGCCCCGGTATTAAATGATGTAAGCTTTACCATTCCTGCCGGAAGTACCTTCGCCATTCTTGGCGGCACCGGCAGCGGAAAGTCTACAATTGTCCATCTTCTTGACCGTCTGTATGACCTTAAGGAGGGCGGCGGAGCAATCACCATCGGAGGCGTGGACATACGCCGGATCAAAAAGAGCTACCTGAGGAAAAATATCGGCATGGTGCTTCAGGAACCCTTCCTGTTCTCCCGGACTATCGGTGAAAATATTGCCATTTCAAGGGAACGCCAGGTTCCCGGGGAAATCCGCGAAGCCGCTGGAATTGCCTGTGTCGACGACGCAATTTTACAGTTTGACGACGGCTATGAAACAATGGTCGGGGAACGCGGCGTCACTTTATCCGGAGGACAAAAGCAGCGTGTCGCCATTGCCCGAATGCTCATGCAAAAAGCCCCCATTATGGTATTTGACGACTCATTGTCCGCTGTAGACGCACAAACCGATGTAAAAATCCGTGCTGCCTTAAAGGAATCTATGGGAAAAAGCACAGTTATCCTTATTTCCCACCGGATCACAACACTCATGCAGGCCGATTGTATTATGGTGCTTGAAAAAGGGAAAATCGCAGAAATGGGCACCCACGAGGAGCTTCTTAAGAAGCATGGCATTTACAGCAGAATCTATGATATTCAAATGAATTTCGATGATGAGGCACTAAGAGCCAGCACAGGCGTGCCAAACGCCCGGAAAGGAGGGGCTTTATGCGAATAGAAGAACAGGAATATACTAAAAATTTTGATATACGAATATGGAAACGTGTCCTTGTCTTTTTAAAACCATTTAAGAAGACTGTTGCCATTATTTTAATCTTTAACCTTGTATGCTCCCTTGTGGACATTGCCCTGCCGCTTTTCCAGCGGTATGCCATTGACAATTTTATCGAAAAGCAAAGCCTTAGCGGTATATGGGGCTTTGGTCTTGTCTATCTTATTGTCGTGGCTTTCCAGTTTTTAAGCGTTGTGCTATTTACCCGGGGCAGCGCTACCCTGGAAATGAGCGTCAGTAAGACAATGAAACGGGCCTGCTTTGTCCATCTTCAAAAACTGTCCTTTTCCTACTACAATGTCACGCCCGTGGGCTATATTCTCTCCCGGGTAATGAATGACACGGACCGCATTGCCGGAATGACGGCATGGAACTTCACAGATATGATGTGGGCGCTCGTCTATGTCTTAGGCGTCTTTGCCGCCATGCTTGTCCTAAACTGGAAGCTGGCGCTTATTATTATGACCATCGTTCCCGCACTGGCTATCCTCACCTGGTATTTCCAAAACAAGATCCTTCGTTGGAACCGCCGGGTGCGCAAAATCAATTCAAAGATTACAAGCAGCTATAATGAGGGGATTATGGGTGCCCAGACATCCAAAACCCTTGTCATCGAAAATAAAAATCTCGAAGAATTTAAAGAACTGACCTCAGAAATGCGTACCTCCGCTGTGCGGGCGGCTCGACTGAGCGCTGTCTATGTGCCTCTTATTTTATTCTGCGGTTCCCTGGCCACGGCGATTGTCCTTGGCCGCGGCGGCCGCATGGTTCTTGACGACCTGCTGCTGATTGGTACTCTTTCCGCGTTTACGTCTTATGCCGTTGGTATTTTTGAGCCAATACAGCAGCTTGCCAGAAACCTTGCCGAACTGATTTCCATGCAGGCGAATATCGAGCGCGTTATGACCCTTTTAGACCAGGAACCCACGGTAGCTGATACACCGGAGGTTATCGAAAAATACGGCGATACCTTTCATCCCAAAAAAGAAAACTGGGAGCCGATTCGCGGCGATATTGAATTTAAAGATGTTTCCTTTCATTATCCTGACGGATCGGAGGAAGTGCTCAGTCATTTTAATTTAAAAGTTCCTGCCGGTACGACAATCGCCATTGTCGGTGAAACCGGCGCTGGAAAGAGTACCCTTGTAAACCTCGCCTGCCGCTTTTTTGAACCCACAGGAGGACAGATACTAATCGACGGTAAGGATTACCGGGAACGCAGCCAGCTATGGCTTCACAGCAATATCGGCTACGTTCTCCAAAGCCCGCACCTCTTCTCAGGAACTATTGAAGAAAATATCCGGTATGGCCGCCTTGACGCCACAGATGAAGATATCCGGGCCGCAGCAAAGGCAGTTTCCGCCGACCAGGTTGTAGCCAAGCTGGAGCATGGCTACAAAACCGATGTAGGTGAGGGCGGCAACCGCCTGTCTACAGGTGAAAAACAGTTAATTTCCTTTGCCCGGGCAATCATTGCCGATCCCGCAATCTTTGTTCTGGACGAGGCGACCTCCTCGATTGATACTCAGACAGAACAGCTTATCCAGAAAGCGACGGAAAAGCTGCTCCACGGACGTACTTCATTTATCATCGCCCACCGTCTTTCCACAATCCGCCACGCAGATCTGATTCTTGTGGTGCGCGACGGAAAGATTATCGAACAGGGCAAGCATGAAGAGCTGCTCGACAAAAAGGGCTATTATTATCATTTATGCAGACAGCAGTTCCAGGAGGAACAGCAGCAGCTTTAAAAGGTTCTCGTAAAAATGGACAACCTGTTGTATGGCCAAACGGATGGGGAAAGAAAATCTTTCCCCATCCGTTTTTTTAATAATCCTGGCTTTCCCATTGTACTATTTCTTTTCTTTTTTTATTATATAAAATACCGCCGCTGCTGCCAAAACCGCCGCAGAAGCAGCCATAAGCAAAAACAAAATCACAGGGCTGACGTTATCGCCTGTTTGCGGGCCGCTGCCAGTTCCGTTTTGGCCCGGATTGATTGTTCCTTCCGGCTTTACTGACTCATCCAAGATAAAAGATTCCTGCGTTTCCCCTGGCTTCACAGAACTTTCGGGGTCCTGCGTTTCTCCCGGTTCGACAGGGTTTTGGGGTTCTTGTGTTTCCGGGGATGAGGGTTCCCCGGCAGCTTTCAGGACGGTATCTTCTTTGCTAATGATCTGTGTCAGGCCTGCATCCTTAAAGTATGTATAACAGCGTTTACAATACCAATACAAAATATTTCCATCTTCGTTTGCCGTAGGTTCCCTGCGCTCGACCTTTACAATTTCATGGCCTAATGCAGGGTCTGCAATGCTGCTAAGAAGCTGCAGGCCTGCCTCATCCGAGAAATCCCGGGCGCATACACGGCAGTGCCAGTGTTCCAATTCTCCGGCTTCTGCGCAGGCCGGTGCTTTTGGTTCGCAATAAGACAAATTATGCTCCTTCAATTTTCCGTATTCCTGCCCGCATATCCTGCAAACCGCCCTTTTAACACAATCCGCTACCCCTCCAATATGATTTGCGCAGATGACCGTTCCATTGTTATTAATAAAGCTGCCGGTAAGGATAATTTCCCCATAATTTTCAAAAACCGTTTTTTCTGTCACTGTGAATGAAGTTTTTTCCGGTATTGTCAATTTCATATTCTCTGAAACCTTTACATCTCCGGGCATTTTAAAATCGCCTTTAACTTCGCCGGAATCATTCGTGAACAGAACGCTGTCTTCCGCCGATATAACACCTCCTAAACCGCTTCCGCCAATACTTTCAACCCATGAGCCGCTAATATTCAAAACACCGTCCAGGGAATAAACCGTGTTCCCTAAGCTGCCTGTCTGTGCCTTGACAACCGAATTTTCTATTTTGATACCATTGCCGCTATATATGGCAATGGCATTGCCTGCGATTACCTCGGCCCTGCTTCCATTGACGATCTCTATAGTTCCGTTCCCCGCCCAAATTGACGGAACGCCGGATTCGGCAAACGTTAAATCCGAGTGTTCAATTCTAACATTTTTCTGAGCAAATATGTGGTTGGCCGCTGTTTCATTACGAAACTCCAGGCTGCTGTTTTGGATCAATATATCCCCGCCTGCGCCAAGGCTGCTGTTTGACTGTAGGTTTTCCACAATCACCTTGCTGTCGGCAATAGTCAGCCGGTCGCCCGTATATTGATCAGTATCTAAAACCCTGCAATTTGAGGCATATATTTCAGAATTATTTTTAACCTCAAGTGTTTTTGCCTTAATCCCCATATCGCCCTGGCCATACAGATTTATCCTGCAATTATCTATGGCACACTCTGACGCAAATACGCCGCCGATATTACTATAAAGGTTAAGCGTTCCGGTTCCGGTTATTATAAGATTCCCTCTTACGTCGATGGCATCCGAGCATTTTCCGCTTTCTGGGTCTTTTCCCAGCGTATTATCGCCGTTTACTATAATAGTAAGCGGGGTTTTTAATGTAGAATAGATCATATCGTTTTGTAAATATCCGCCCATATCATACGATTTTGTCATTACAGCATTATCTAAATATAAAATACCCTTATCTGCATCATACCTGGCAAAACCGCTGCCGCATGTCACGGTATAGTTTGGGGCCGTAAGAATATTCTCCCCATTGACAGCGAATATAGCCCCTTCTCCGGACACTTCGACTACACTATAGCGCGGGATGTCCAGTTGAAAAACAAAGCTTCCGTCCGGCTGCCGTGAAGGCTCTGGAATCCCCGCATTACTGACAGTGACTTCCGGCGCTTCGGCAAAAGAATATTTGGAGCTGGGCGAAACAGTCAGCGTTAAGCTGACTCTGTTCCCATCGGCTTTAACATCGCTGGCCACTGCCCTAGCATATTTTAAGTTATCAGTATTCAAAGTAAAAGGGCTTCTTTCTTCAACCTCCACAGTTCTTGGCCGGGAAGCAAACACCTGGCCATGAGCCTTAACGCGCACCCAATATTCACCGGCTTCAAGCCCTGTGATTTCATTTCCTGAAACAGGCATCCATGTCGTATAGGCATCCGCATTGCCTATATTCTCGTCATTATTATTACGACAATACTCCAGTTGTTTGCCCGAAGAATTTTCGACAATAATCTTTCCATCGGCTTGTCCGGGCGTACATTCTTCTGCTTTAAGTGAAAATCCACTATTGTCTTCCCAGGATACGTCAAATGCCACCAATAGTTTTTCCCAAATATCATAGACGCTAAAGATTGTAATTCCGTTTTGTATTCCCGTCACAGTAAAGGCCCCATCTTTAATACTGCTGGCTGAAATTATTGTTTTTTGGGGCGGATAGGGGCCGTCGCACTTCATGTTAGCTTCCACGCCATGTAATTTCGCCGTGCTGTACCCGATTGCTTCAAATTGGATATCCACGCCAATCTTCACGGCAGTATATTCAGAAGCAAAGGACTTAGCATTAGACTGTTTACGCACATAATATGTTCCCTCGCTAAGATTCTCGGCTTTACCCATATTCATTTTCTTCCATTCCCAGTTGTCAACGTCAATACCCGCTGTAGCGGAATCTGCCAAACAGTACTCTGTAAACATACTATCCATACAAATAATTTCGCCATCCGCTTGCCCGGGAGTATTGTGTGTTTTCTGAATCCTTGTCAACTCGGTTCCCCGCCCAAAGTAAGTGTCCAGTAATGGCTCCTCCGATCCATTGGAGACATATACACAAAGCTTCTGGTTCGCATCTAGCCTTACATATGCAACGCCATCCTTAATGTCTGTGAAGGCCTTCTTGTTTCCTCCATTAATCGTATATACCATTCCTTTTGTTATACCAGAAAGCTCCACGGTATGGTATCCTGCTGGTGTTGCTTTGACTCCGCTTGCCGCCAGGGCTTTATTTTCCCCGACTGGAGCTTGTTTTTCCCCAACCGTCACAGATACATACGCGGAAGCGAGAGTTTGCCCGTTTGCCCTGGCGCGTACATAATATGTTCCAGCCGCAAGTCCTGTGATTTCTGTTCCGTCAACAGATTTCCAGCTCCATGTGTCCATATCTCCTGTCTGTCCAGCAAGGCAGTACTCCATCGTGCCGTCCACTCCCGTGATTTTTCCATCGGACTGGCCTGCAGTGCTGTCTATTGTCTGAATATCCCCCGGAGAACCTGCCATAGACAACATAGCTTCTAGTTTAGTTTCTTTTGTATTAGAATCTGACACCAAAATATGGTCGCCTTCCGCCAGGCCGCCCACAGTATAAGTTCCCTTCTCTGTCAAAGTCATCGCAGCTTCACCGCCATTAACGCTGCACTTCATACTGCCAGTTATACCGAATAGTTCGATTGTGGCATAGCCCGCCGCAGTCAATGTCACTGCCGCTTCGCCACTGCCTTCCATCGCTTCCCCGTTGCCTTCGGCAAATGAGGCCGCTGGAGTCAGCAGCAAAATGCTGCAAAATAGCAGCAGATATATTAGCTTTTTTGTTTTGTTCATATTCGTCTCCTTACCGATTTATTATGAAAGCTCCAAACGACGTCTATGAGACAGAGCGTGCTTGTACGCAATGTCTCATAGACATCGGACGGACAATGTGGTATAAGTACAGGGTGCTGCGTGCCAATGTCGCTAAGCGCCAGTGTTTCTAAGCGCCGATGCGCTTAGCAACGACCGGAACGGAGTGTAGACCACGCGTTTAGTGCCGACCGAAGTGGAACGTAGACATACCACCGGCAGATGGCGGAGTGCGTAAGCACGGAGCCATCTGGCTTTTATTTTTATCCGTGGTGGAGCCATGCGCAGCGCGGCATGTACGTTTATTGTATTATATTCTTTCCACGGCTTTTTTCATACAAACAAAAAGGTGCATCACGCCCATAAAAATATGGGCATAATACACCTTTTAATAGTTTTAGTATTTGATTTTTTACACCAGAAAAAAACAGCGTTACGCTATTATGTGCGTACGTGTATGTATGTATGTATGTATGTATGTATGTATGTATGTATGTATGTATGTATGTATGTATGGCGATTTTAGGCTTTGCAGACACTTTAGTCAATCCCTTTTCTATAAAATTTCCCGCTGATTTATAATTATACATAACAGTTAAAACAATCGGACTGTAACAACAGTTATATTATACGAAAAAATCGGGTGAAATTCAACAATAGTGTCAAAAAATACGGATGCTACGGTGAAGTTTAGTTACTGTTCAGATCAGCCGCAACCACTCTGCTGTTTTAGGCGTAAGCACATTATTTTAGGTGTCCGTAAACGCTTAAGGGAATATCATTTTGTGGCAGCGTTTTCTTTCGTCTACCGTTTATATCCATTAAACTCCTCACAAGGATTAGGATTTTCACGGAACAGCTTAATTTTACCATTTTCCATGCGAAACTCATTCACATAGAAATGTTCCACTGGACAGGACTTTCCGTCCTTAACCATGGCGCCCTTACCATGGGATTTTACGATGAAAATATCCGGATCTTCTGTTTCAAAAATCATATTGTCATAAAAGCCCCACTCCGGGAAGGAAACCGCCGTAGAATCCAGCCATTCCTGTACCGGCGTCACACGGTACTCAAATCCATTACTTCCCGGCATAGCAATTTCCTGGGTCGCGCCTTCTGCAAACAACGGCGCTCTTAAAATTCCCCGCTGCGGCCCGCGGCATTCAAGAAATCTTTCGATTGTTTCACGGTTTTGTTTTCTTAACTGGTCGTTTGTCATTGTAAATATTCCTCCAATATATACTTTTAACTTCAGCCCGGTACAATATCCACTTACATGGACATCGTACTATGGCCGCAAGCGGCCATAGTATGGCTCTGCCAAAATGCCTACTTTCTCGCAGTAGAGGGATCGCTTCGCTCTCCGCACGAAAGACGCGGTACAATGTCCACTTACATGGACATTGTACTATGGCCGCAAACGGCCATAGTATGGCTCTGCCAAAATGCCTACTTTCTCGCAGTAGAGAGATCGCTTCGCTCTCCGCGCGAAAGACGCGGTACAATGTCCACTTACATGGACATTGTACCATAAAATCCCTAAAAATTCACCTGCTTAGAAATGTGCTATGTGCTGTTTTCCCAGTAATCGTTGCTGTTCACAGGTACCCTGCGAACAATATAATCCCCCCTGCTCTTTGCGTATATTCTCATCTGGCACAGGCAGGCCAGCCCTTCTAATACTGTTTCTAAAGCTTTGTCCTGGCCTGCCGCCCCCTCATGCTCACTGTCAGACAAACGGACATTTCCAACCAGATAAGCGGCGTCTGCGCGCCACACACCAGTGCCATAACAAGCTCATAGTGAAATGTTCCCATTACGCGCCTCCGATCCGTACATATACCTGCCTGCTTCTCGGGCCGTCGAACTCAAAAAAATAAATGCCCTGGGAGCTGCCAAGTACAAGCTTTCCAGCTTCAATAATACAGGTTATAGAAACGCCGACTACCGCCGATTTAATATGCCCTGCCGCATCGCTGGGCGTGTCAAACTGATGTTTAAAATCTACCCTCGTCGGTATAAGCCTGCAAATTTCATCTTCAATATCCTCAAATCCCAGAGGATCCATTTTAGATATAACCGTCAGCCCTGCGGTCGAATGAGGAACCCATAGTACGGCAATTCCGCAGCTTACCTTACTCTGTGTCACACAGGCCTGCACTTGGTCTGTAATTTCAAACAATCCGCTTCGGTCAGTTTTTAAATCAATTCTCTCCATCAAATCCCCCTCTATTCAGCAAATAGGCAGCTATTTGGCCATGTATCTTTGATTCACGCAGTTAACGCTGCTCATTGCCGCTACCTCATACTATAATATCAATCTGCTATCTTTGACTCCCGGGCACCTCCCGTTTTCCCATACGCCTTTAAAGCCCCGGAAATACGGTTCTGTTTCACCATTTTGACACTCGCTAAAAGCGCAAAGCTGCGCGGCAGCCCTGGCAGTATCTATGCAAAACAACAGCGGCAGCCACATTTCATCCACCTCTGGCTCCTCGATATAAAATGTAAAACGCCCAAGACTTTCCAATATTTTCTTTACCTCTTCCTCCCGGGAATGGCAATAAAGCCCTGGCCCCCCAAGGACAATCACCGGTATATCCGCTGGAAATTTTTCAAAATATTCAACGTGACAAAACTCCTCCATATCTACGGCCTTCGCAAAAATCCCAGCCGCCTCCGACAATTTAGCAGCGGCAAATAAAGCTGCTCCCATGGAAGGGCCTGCTGCCAGGATTTCAATACCTTTAATTTCCTTCCAATGTTCCAAAAGCCTTGTTATATTCCATAATGGTTCCTGCTGCCCCTGCTCAATACGGTCAGCCATACTATAAAGTTCCCGGCGCAGCTTTCCGGCCTCATCCATAGAAATAATACCCTTCACCTCACCGATACGAATTGATAAAAGGTAAAGTGCCAGAAGGGGAATCACCATTCCCCGCACACCAGGCACCGGCTGATTCGTCCACTGGGGAATTTCCAGATAAAACGTCTTGTCCACGGCCTCAGACAGCCTGCTTTCTCTCTTGCATGTCAATGCGGCGGTTTTACAGCCTAGCCGGCCCATCCGTATCAAAGCCTCTACAGTCCTTGAGGTTTCTCCAGAATTACTCAGCCCAATCACGAGGTTATTTTTCGCCGGGCTTTTTGGAAATGTATAAAATGACTGGGCCAATGCTGTTGGTGTAAATACATGGCAGCCAGTCAGCCGTAAAAATGCCATTGACGCACACAGCGCCGCCATATGGGAATCTCCACATCCGGTTATATAAATATTCTGTATATCGTATATTTCTTCAACCGATAAAAATTGCCGGATACGGCTCTCCATATCCCAAAAGCATCCTCTGATCTGTTCCGGAACTCTGGAAATCTCATCCATCAGCAAGTTTTCAGCCATATGCTCCCTCCTTTCCACACGCACTCTGTTTTAAGCGCTTTCGCCCTTATATGTGCCTCCTGCATAACTTTATCGTCAATATGCTTTGGCTGTCCAAACTGTTCAATAATAAACGACGCACTGGCGGACGCCCACCGGCCCGCCAGCTCTATGTCGCCGTTGTTTTCGCAAAAGCCAGCCAAAAATCCCCCTGTCGACGAATTTCCTCCTCCAGTTACATCCTTTACCAAAGTCCTTACCGCAGGAATGTGCCATATATGCGATGTATTCCCTGCCAGAGCGCCCTGGCTCCCCATACGGTAAAGTACATTCCTTGCCCCAAGCTCCACAAGCCTTTTGACAATAGCTATAGGATCCGTCAGGCCAAGAAGCCGGCGGCCTTCCGTTTGGTTAATTGAAAAAATGTCGACCGCCGGAAGAAGTGCGCAAACCTTATCGATATATTCCGGCCACGCTGCGGATGCATGTATCTCCCAGACAGCAACCGGATGGGCCGCCGACATATAAGCGCCGACCTCCTCCCAAAACCTGCTGTCGCAGTCTTTAAAAAAGTAAAAGCCCCGGCATTTTTTATAATCCTCAGGCAGGTCCGCAACCGCCGGGCACATATCGTCAATCGTCGCACATCCCTTTACAGGAAGCTCTTCCCGCTCCCCGTCCTCAAAATAATGGATCACCGAATGGCAGGAACGCTTTGCTTTTACAATGCAGCCCCTCCGGTCAATCCCATTTTCATCAAACCACGAGCTATACAGCCCTTCAAAGTCGCGGCCGACGCCGCTGCATATACCTACTGACTCCGACCAGATCCGGATTCCTGATGCCGTATATACAGCGCCGCCAAGAAAATTTTTCATAGGTTCCTTTCCGGGGAAATAAATATCGTCGGTAATGACTTGACCAAATACCACATAATCCATAAATTCATCCTCGAAAACATCGCCGTTCTGCTATCTGAATAGTTACAAAACAACCTCTTTGCCAGTGACAGAGGATTGATAAATCGCCTCAAGAATCTGAGTCACCTTTAATGCCTGCTCCGGCCTTACGACGGGTTCACTGTCATTATCAATAGCGTCAAGCCATGCCTTTTGTTCACGGACGCCATCCGCCTCCGTCGAAACAACAGCCTGCTTTGACACTGCAAACTCAGGATTTACGGTCACAAGACGCTCTCCCATAGTCATATTAAGCCTGCACTGGAAGCTTTCGTCATCGCCCTTATACATCTCCGCACCGGCCTTTGTTCCGCAAAGCTGGCAGCGGGCTTCCCGGACATCCAGAGTATTTAATGCCCACGCGCTCTCCAGGACGATAACAGAACCATTTTTCATCTTGATAAATCCCATGGCGCTGTCCTCAACATCATATGTATTCGTATCCCACGGGCCGTTATTATTTCCATAGCAGGCATTGGGATCATTTCCCATCTTCTCAAAGCTGACGCCAGTTACGGAATGAACATCATAATTATCCATATACCACAATGTCAGATCCAGCGCATGGGTGCCAATATCAATCAGAGGGCCTCCGCCCTGCTTAGACTTGTCCGTAAATACGCCCCATGTAGGAATCCCTCTTCTTCGGATAGCATAGGCTTTTCCATAATAAATATCCCCAAGCGTACCTTCCTCCACAACCTTTTTCAAAAAGATAGCGTCATCCCTGAAACGGTTCTGATACCCGATTGTCAGCTTTCGCCCAGTCTTTTTCGCTGTTTCCAGCATTGCTCTTGCTTCCTGCGTATTAATCGCCATAGGCTTCTCACACATCACATGCTTGCCGGCCTCCATAGCTGCACAGGAAATCTCACAATGCGATACATTCGGTGTACAAACATGGACAATATCAATACTTTCGTCCTTTAAAAGCTCCCTGTAATCCGTATATACCTTCGCAGCCTCATCGCCATACTCTCTGGCAGCCTTAACGGCCCGCTCCTCAATAATATCGCAAAAAGCCACAAGCTTTACTCTGTCTTTCAGCTCCTTTAAGGAAACTAAATGTTTACAATTTGCGATAAATCCACATCCTACAATACCAAGTCTATGCATAATTTTTCCTCCTCCCGGCCATCTTTTTCAGGCCATAACATGTGCCCTGCGGGCGTTCCTTTTTGTTAAATCCACTTAATCCCTGAAAATTTCTCAAAGCCTTGCTTGCTTAGCTTTACACTATCCATAGAATTAAGCTGTGAGTGATCCTGCTCCAAAATAATATAATCTACATATGCTCCGGCGTTAATGATCGCCTGAATATCCATAATGCCTGTGCCAATTTCTGTAAAGCTTTCCGGAATTTCATACAGATCATAGAAAGAGCGGTCGATATACTGTCCAGGCTTTACCTTTTTAGTCATATCCATATCATTCTCAAAGCCTGCTGCAAAATCCTTCTGATGAAGCATTGTCACCCGGCTGCCATATTTTTTTATTATTTCCGCCGGATCCTGTCCGCCCCTCAAAATCCAAAATGTATCCAGTTGGAATTTTACAATATCAGGATCCGTATGTTTTGCCAAAATGTCCATAATCATCTCCCCGTCAAAGGACAAAAACTCATGGAAATGGTTATGATAAAACAACGTAAGCCCTCTTTTGGCACACGATTCCCCGGTCTTATTCAGCCAATAGGCCCGATCCAAAACTTCCTGACGGTTATGATAAAAATCTCTCGAATAAACAACATTTTTATTGCCAATCGTCTTTTGGTAATCACTCAGGGCGTCCAGGTCGTCAAACGGATCCAAATGGGCGCTGATGACCTGGACTCCAAGTCTTTCAAGCATTGCCTTCATTTTATCTGCCGGCACTCCAAAGCCAATCCCTTTATCCTTTGTCGTATTATGGTTTGCCACCTCTATGTAGTGGTAGCCGGCCATTGCTAGCTGTTCAATCGTGCCCATAGGGTCCTTTTCCATAAGATCCCGGACACTGTAAAGCTGTATTGCAGCCTTCATTCCTATATCCCTCCTATTCCAACCGTGCAGGTGCCTAAAGCTACTATTCCTTTACACTCCCGGCGGTCAGCCCCTTAATAAAATATTTAGAGCCTATAATAAATATAATAATCAGCGGAATCGTTCCAAGAGAAAGCGCGCAAATCTGAGCGGCAAAATCTGACGAATACCTATTTCCCAATGAAGCGATACCAAGCGTGATTGTATACAAATCAGGGTCGCTTAAAACAACCAGCGGAAGCAAATAACTGTTCCAATTCCACATAAATTGCAAAATAACAAGTGTCGCAAGTCCAGGTTTGATGTAAGGAACAACAATCTTTAAAAAAATCCCAAGCTCGCTGCACCCGTCAATCCTGGCACTTTCCAAAACCTCGTCATGGACGCCGCCTTTAATAAACTGGGTCATCCAAAAAGCGCCAAAGCAGTTGGCAACATTCATTAAAATAACAGCCTCCCTTGTATTGGCAAGTCCTATGAAGCGCATTTCAATGACATAGCCAATAATGCCAAGCTGGCACGGAATCATCATACAAAGCACTATAAATACAGACAAAAAACGGTTCAGCTTAAATTTAAACTTTGCCAACCCATACCCTGTCAATGCGCTGACAAAAACGCAAAGCGCCGTTCCCACAACGGTAATATACAGGCTGTTTCCGTAGTATTTCAGAAAACCTCCGCTAATAATCTTGCTGAGATTTTCAAGCAAATAATTTCCCGGAAGCATAGATATGGCGTCTGCAAGGTTTTCTGTTTTATAGGTGCCCATAATCAGCATCATGTAGAAAGGGAAAAAACTAATCAGCGTAATCACTGCCAATATAAACACAGTCAGGCATTTCTTTAATTTTACCCGGCTCATAAATTTCTCCCCCTTCCGTGCCGATGGCCTCCGGCCCCATTGTCATTCTCCGGATTCTTATTTTTTCCGGTAAGCAGCCGGTTACAAAAAATGGATGCTACAACAATAAATAAGAATATTCCGTAGGAAATCGCTGCTCCCAATCCTAAATCCGAAGAGCCGGAGCTTCCAAAGGATGTATCATACATATACCATACCGGCGTCAGGCAGCTCCGCTGCGGCCCGCCAACCGCAGCGCCTACCTGCCCTGTCGTAAAAAGCACCTTTGGCGCGTCAAAAAGCTGTATACCGTCGATCACACTCGTAAGTACAAGGAACATCGTTACATTTTTAAGAAGCGGCAGCATAATCCTTAGCATGACCTGTCTTGCATTGGCACCGTCAATCTGCGCAGCCTCAATAAGCTCTGTTGACACATTAGCAAGCCCCGCCAGATAAATTGTCATTACATATCCTGACAGCCGCCATACCTGCATAATCATTAAAACAAGCCTTCCTGTTTCAGGATTGCCAAGCCAGTTGATTTTGTCATCAATCAGCCCCATTTTCAGAAACATCTGATTCACAACGCCCGTTCCCCAGTCAAAAAGAAGCATATATAGTAAGCCACAAGCTACGGGAACAATAATATAAGGCAAAAATTGAACTGTTTGAAAAAAACGCTTAAGTCTTGTATATTTATAAAAAATTTTATTGTACATAAGAACAGCAATCAAAAAGCCTAATATTAATGCCAGCGGCAAATAGCCTGCCATAATAATCAACACATTGCCAATACTTTTAAAGAAATAAGGGTCTTTTGTAAAAATTTTTATATAATTTGCAAAGCCCACAAATGTTTTTTCTGTGATACCATCCCAGCTATAAAAGCTTAAGCATAGAGAGTATATAATAGGAAATAGCTGGAAAGCCGCATAGATCACACAAAATGGCAGGACAAAGAGCAGTCCGGTCCGGCTAAGACGTTTTTGTAAGGACATACTTGCCCCTCCTTTCCCCCTATAAGGTTTCTTCTGATTGCCGTGTTTCTCACGGCATTTAGGTTCTCTTTGCCGATTTTCCTCATTCAATGGTCATTGTCGCGGGCAGCTTATTTGTTGCTTCCTCAATGGCATATTCCAGAGCGCTGTCAAGGTCGAACTCCTTATCGCTTTGCAGCCTTTCCATAACAAGCCCCATAACCTCGTCAAGTACGCGGTCGTATTGATTTACCGTGCGCATATTTAATTTAGGAGCAATTTCTTCAAGAAGGAATTTATTCACATCCTGTCCGCCAAAAAACTCATCCTTATTTTCAGGCCGGTTATCATAATAGCCCTGAAGAGGCCCGATAGAACCAAGATCCTCCTCACATGCCTTTGTTCCTTCCTCGGTCAAAAGCGTCCATTCAATAAACAGCCATGCCAGCTCTTTATTCTTAGCCTCTTTTGGGATACCATAAGCAGTTCCTCCCATAACATAAGGCCCTCCGGTTGCTTCAATAACACTCCAGTCTCCGGCCGTGTCCGGGGCATTAGCCTTAATTGCGGAAGCTGCGGACCATGGAGCGTACTCATAAATCAGCACATTGGCATCTCTGTAAGATGAATTCCATGCAGGCGTAAACCGCTTCATTTGCCCGGCAATCCCAGCATCCCGGATTTTCACCATTGGTGTAAGCATATGTGTAAAATACTTTGTCAGGTATGCCGTATCTCCTGAAAAGACCTCCTCGCCATACTGATTCGCCAGCATCCAGTTAATGTCATCTAATCCTGCCAGCATATAAACCTCCCCATTGCTGGCCTCTAAAACCTTTTTACCGGTTTCCACAAATTTATCCCAATCTGAAATCATACTATATATCTCATCTCTGTCATCAGTGCCAAGGTATTCCTTTGCCAGGCTCCTTCTAAAAACAAAACCGCTGGGATTATACTCTCTATCAATACATACAACCCTCCCATCCTCTGTTGTTTCCAGACTAAGAAGCGGCTGCCAGATCATACTTGTGTCCAGATTATAAGGTGCGGCCGAAAGATCTTCCCAAATGTCCATTGACAAAAGCTGCCCCCTTGTATTTAATTCCACATAAGCGATGTCTGGAAAATCACCCCCGCTTGCCGCTGCCGTCTGCAGCTTCATAGTTACATCGCCATTGTCAATGGGCACATACTTAATTTTCACATTGGGATAAACCGCATTAAAATTTTCCGCCAATGTCTGTACCTCAGATTCACTCCACGACCATATTTCAATTTCCCCCTCATAATCTTCCGGAGCTTTTTCTTCAAAACCAGCTTCTTCATTCCCCGCCACCCCGCTGTTCTCTGAGGTTTGTCCACTATCTGTACTTCCGTTCTCTGTGTTAGCTGCCGGATCGCCGCCCGAGGTTCCCTTCGTTTCTCCCGAACCAGAACTGCAGCCGGCCATTGTTCCCATAACCATTGCTGCAGTCAGGCCTAAAGCCCACCATTTTCTCGCCTTAAACATAAAATACATCCTCCTCTCCTTCGTGTGCCATACTTCCCTTGGCACTACAATATCCCTTACGGGATTGTTTTCGTACACCGGTTTTAAGTCTGGCGTACGGTGTTATGTTGATGTTCCTATTATTACCTGATTTTTTATATTTTTAAATGAATATATCTGCTAACTATATTTAAATTTCAGATAATTTATCTTTAAAAAAAGGGCTTTTACCTCTAAATTTCTTAGATCGTAAAAGCCCTGATTCTCTGTTTTATTTTTGCTGTAAAGCTTCATCTGCCGTTTTCTCAGCATTTTTAAGAGCCGCTTCCACATCTTTTTTCCCAGTGAGCGCAGCCTCCACGGCATTATCAAAAATCTCTGTAATAATATCAATCTTAAATTCAATGACCGGTATAGACAAATTTGTATCAGGATTTAAAAGGACCCTCTTTGCACTTTCCTCGTCCAACAGGCCATTTGAATTTCTAAAAAGCTCGGTTTCAATCGTTTCCTGTGAAAAACCGGTACAGCATGGCGTATATCCCCAGGGAATATTTAAAAGGGCGCCTTCTGTTGAATACCATTTAATAAAGGTCCAGGCTTCCTCCACATTTTGGGAATTAGGATTAATTGACATGTGGCCGCCAAAGGAGCCCTGAGTATAATTACGTTCATTTTTATCGGCCACCGGCCACGGCGCAAAGGCAGTCACAAAATCATGGGGATAATCCTCTGTATTTGTAGCCGTTCCATACATCCATGCTCCCACAGTCATAGCGCAATGCTCTCCAAAAAACATCTCTTCCATAGATAACTTACGTATCTCGCTTTCCTTATAATCTGGAGCCGAGCCATCGATATTCATTGTTTCATCCATAAGCTTCAGCGCTGATATAAGGACCGGATCAGCCAGATTACTCTTTTGGCCTCCATTTTTGTAAAGAGGATCTCCTCCCAATGTAGGAAGTGCCAAATGAAGCAATGCCTCCGAAGGGTTTGCCTGTGTATTCCAAAAAACACCATAAACCTTATCACTGCCCTCCCCGCGAGTCAACCTTTGACAAATTTCCCTAAATTCTTCAAAATCCCAGTCCGTAGGAATTTCAATCCCCGCAGCGTCAAACATATCTTTATTTAAGATAATTCCCATTTTCCCGACAGTTGTCGGAACCGAATACGGCTTTTGACCGTAATAAAATTTTGTTACATTTTCGGTAAAATTTTTTTCCATATCAAAATGATCCCGCTCACACAGCTTGGACAGATCCAGAGCCATTTTTCCTTTTACTCTCTTACTCAGAGCCTGGGTCGTATACGTGAAATACAAATCCACATTGCTTCCGCCTGACAGTAAATTCGTTTCCAGCTTTAGGTTCTGAGCCGCATCCGACGCCTGGTACACATGATAAACGATTTCAATATCTTTGTATTCCTTCTCAAATGCATTAATAATTGGAAGAAATTCATTAAGCGGCTGATTACCCCAAACATGAAGCAGCACCTTTGCCGTTTTCCCTGCCTGATCTTCCGATTCTAATACGCCGTTTCTGCACGCAGCCAAAAATACAAAGAAAAAAATTAGAGCAGCCGTTAAAATACCCGTAAAGCTTTTCCCCATGAACACTTTGCCTCCCCAAAATAGTTTATCACCGGTCAGAAATCCCCCTGTACTGATTCGGTGATTTTCCCGTAAGCTTCTTAAAAAGAGTGCTGAAATAATTAGCATTTTCCAACCCAACCATGGCTGCGATCTCATTAATCTTAAGGTCACTGTTTTTTAAAAGATCCTTTGCCTTATTAATACGCGCAAAATTAACGTAATTTGTAAAGCTTTGTCCTGCTTCCTTTTTAAATACATGAGAAAAATAGCTTTCACTCATATTGACTACGGAAGCTACATTAGATACTGTAAGCTCCCGGTCAAGATGGTCATAAATATATTTTTCAATATAAGCGATTTCTTCCCGCATATTATCTGTATAAAAATTTAACTTTCCATAATCGCAGGGCAGGCGCCCGTACATACGCCTGCGCATATTTCCTGCAATTTCCTGAAGATCCTCAATTCCACAGCAATGCTCCCCCACATAACCGCTAATCCCTGCTCCGGCATAGCGTTTTATATACAATGCAATATGTTCAAATAACCGTTTTAAATCTGCCGTAGAATAATTATTTTCCTCCGTCTGGAGAACAACGATAAAATCCCCGTTTGTATAATTAAAAACATCTGCCGCCATCGATTCATCTACTGCTTTATAAATAATATCCTCTACGGAGGCTTTTAAAATTCCTTCCGAACCCTGACCAGCCTTAATATTTTCATAGTCATCAATGCTTACATATAAAAGTGTATAGAGCTTATCAAAGGTAACATTTAATTTAAGTATTTTAGAAAATTCTTCGATATATTCCCGGGTATTGACCACATTTCCCTTAATGGCGTCACTGATAAAGGAGCGTTTAAGGTTAGAAACATTTTTTGACACAAATGTATTCATCCGCTCGTTTGCTTCCTTCTTTGACCTTTTCTTAATGGCCTCCATTTTCTCCGATACTTCGTTCAGAGTTTTTAACAGCTTCTCCGGACTTGACGCAAGCTTAAAAATATAATCGTCCGCGCCAAGCTTCATAGCCTCCCTCACATTATCAAAATCATTATAACTGCTCAAAACGATAAAATGTATATCCGGCCATTGTTCCCGGCAAATACGTATCAGCTCGAAGCCATCCATGCCGTCCATTTTTAAATCTGTCAAAACAATATCCGGCTGCTCCTTCTCAATTTTTTCCAACGCCTCTCTGCCGTCAGCCGCCTCGTCACAGATGATATAGCCATATTCTTCCCAATTTAAAAAGGATTTTAACCCCACCCTCACGAGAATTTCATCCTCTACGATCATAATTTTTCTCATAAATCCTTCTCCTCCTACTGACTGGTAACTGCGGCCCCAGTTATATCGCTGGCTACTTGCCATGAATAACCGGCATAGTATAAATTACCTTAACC
>JAGZDD010000051.1 GCA_018369015.1 Clostridiales bacterium
CATCCGCCGGAGGCGCTGTGTCCGCGCGCGGCCATAGTATAATATCCACCACGTGGATATTATACTGCGCACAGACAGTTTCTGCGCCCGCCGCAGAAAGCTGCTGCGCATCCGCCGGAGGCACCGAGGCCGCGCGCGGCCTTGGTATAATATCCACAATGCGGATAATACAGAAAGGGAAGGAATAACAATGAGCAAAAAGTTTCAGAGAATTTTATATGGGGGCGACTATAACCCGAATCAGTGGCCTAAGGAGATTTGGAAAGCGGATATGTCCTATTTTAAAGACGCCGGAATCAACAGTGCCACAATCAACGTTTTTTCGTGGGCTAAAATCCAGCCCGAGGAAAACAGATATGATTTTTCGGAATTGGATGAAATTGTGGATATGCTGAGCGAGGACGGTTATGATATTGTTTTGGCTACTTCCACAGGGGCCTTGCCTGCCTGGATGGTGAAGCGCTATCCAGAAGTTGCCAGGACGGATTATTATGGGCGCCGCCATAAATTCGGACAGCGCCATAATGCCTGCCCTAATTCTCTGGTATTTCAAAAATATTCTAAGGCGCTGGCTGCGGCGCTTGCCAGACGCTACGGCAGCAATCCCCATATTGCCTGCTGGCATATTAATAATGAATATGGCGGGGAATGTTATTGTGAAAACTGCGAAAAAGCGTTCCGGGTATGGCTAAGGGAAAAATATAAAACGCTGGAGGCGCTTAATGCGGCCTGGAATACGGAATTTTGGGGGCATACAATTTATGATTGGGATGAGATCGTCCTTCCCAATGCCCTCAGCGAAGGTATTGGCGAGGAAAAGACGGCCTTTGCAGGAATTTCCGTGGACTACAGGCGGTTTAACTCGGACAGCCTTTTGGAAAATTTTAAGCTGGAAAGAGATGCGATCCGCAAGTATGACCTAAATACGCCGATTACCACGAACCTTATGGGAACTTATAAAGGGCTGGATTATTTTAAATGGGCCGGAGAAATGGATATTATATCCTGGGATAATTATCCCGGCTATGACACCCCATGGAGCCTGACAGCTATGCGCCACGATTTAATGCGCGGCCTCAAAGGGGAGCCTTTTATGCTCATGGAGCAGACGCCCAGCCAGCAGAATTGGCAGCACTACAATTCGTTGAAGCGCCCGGGGCAGATGCGGGCTCAAAGCTATCAGACGATTGCCCATGGCGCTGATACGATTCAGTTTTTCCAATTAAGAAGAAGTATCGGCGGCTGTGAAAAATTCCACGGCGCTGTGATTGCCCATGGGGGAACGAAAAATACGCGGGTGTTTCGGGAAGTCAGCCAGCTTGGAGCAGAGCTTAAAAAGCTTGGAAGCCAGACGCTTGGAACGGCCAACAAGGCTCAGGTTGGGATTATTTTTGACTGGGATAATTATTGGGCGCTGGAATATACAAGCGGGCCGTCGATAGATCTGACCTATGTGGATCATATTCACGAATATTACAAGTATTTTTATGATAAAAATATAGGTGTTGATATGATTCCATGGAATGGCGATTTCTCTAAATATAAGGTGATTGCGGCTCCGGTGCTCTATATGATGAAAGAAGGCATGAGGGAAGCTTTAGAAAGTTTTGTTAATGGTGGAGGAATTTTGGTTACAACTTATATGAGTGGCATTGTCGGGGCATCGGACAATGTATATCTTGGTGGCTATCCTGGGCCATTAAGATCACTGGCAGGTGTCTGGGTGGAGGAAATTGACGCGCTGGCGCCGGAACAAAAAAATGAGGTTGTATTTAACGACGGCAGCCGGGCAGAATGTGGTTTCCTGTGTGATCTTATGCACCTTGAGGGCGCCAGGCCGGTTGCCTGCTATGGGGATGATTTTTACAGAGGAACGCCTGCTGTTGTAAAAAATACTTTTGGAAGCGGCGCTGTCTACTATGTAGGAACTCGGATGGAGGAAAGTGGTCTTTATAAAGTGCTGGATATGGCTGTAAAAGAAGCCGGGGTTAGTGTGCCTTTTTTAGATTCAAAGCTGGAAATTATATGCCGGGATGGCACTAATGCAAGCTTTTGGTTTTTGATGAATTTTTGCGATGAAGCGCAGGAGATTCCCAAAGCCTTTGCCGGACAGACAGACCTTTTGACAGGCAGGCAGATCGCTTTAGGAGAAGCTATGGAAAAATATGAAGTACGTATTGTTAAAATGTGCCAGCAGAGTTACTGTTCACAGCCTGGCTAATCACTCGTTGATTAGCCAGGCCTGACAGTGATTCAGGAGTGAGCAGGCTCCTTTTGCTCGAAGCAACGAGCCAAACCGGGGAGCTTGCTCACCAGCTTGGCGACTGCCGCGACCCGTTGAAGCGAATCGTCAACGGGTGCGCAGCAAAACTCTAAATGCGCCTGCGAAGTTACTATTCTCGGCGAAGCCTCGAATAGTAGCCCAGCCGACGCTGGAAGTGAACCCTTAAGCTTAAGTCGAAACTATTCAGTCCTGCATCTCGGATTTGCGCAGCTAACGCTGTTAATCGCCGGGATGATTGAATGGTTAGTTATCTGTTGCAAAAATAACGCTTTTCTTTTATGATATAAGAAGTACATGAATCAATTATTTCTTGGATGCTCCGTGGACAACAGCCAGAAGGAGGCGTAAAATGCAGCATTTTTTTGAACAGATAAATATAGCCCTCAAAGAGGGGAGAAACTTTGTGCTTGTCAGCATTATTTCCAGTACCGGCTCGACACCAAGAGGTGACGGGGCTAAAATGGCCGTTTTTGAAAATGGCCAAACGCTGGGAACGATTGGCGGAGGCGCTGTAGAATATGTAAGTACTAAAGCCGCGCTGGAGGGCTTTTCTAAACGCGCCTCCTGGAGCCGGGTGTTTTCACTGACCCCTGGGGATAAAGCCGAGCTTGGCATGGTCTGCGGCGGCCGGGTTGAAGTGTGCTTTTTATATATCGATGCCGGGAACGAACGTTTTGGGCGAATGATTGGCCGTATTTTGGCAGCATACAAAGAAAACCTGGATACATGGCTTGTGACAAAGCTTGTGGATAAAGCGGCAGAGGATATGGGTATATATGATCCGATACACGGCTTACAGTTTTTAAAAGAGAGGCCAAAGCTTCCCGATGGATGGGAAGAACGGCTGTTTAAAAGAGTTCCTGTTTTGCTTGAGGGAAATCCATCGTGGTTTGGGGAGCCTTTGACGCGCTCGGGATATACTTATATTTTTGGCGGCGGCCATGTGGCTCAGGCTCTTGTTCCTGTTATTTCTAACCTGGAATTTAAAACTATAGTATATGAGGACCGGAAAGAATTTTGCAATGCAAAGCTATTTCCAGGGGTACACAAGGTCATTTATGGGGAGTTTTTGAAAATTAGTGAGGAAATTACACTGACTGGAAGAGATTTTGTCATTATTATGACTCGTGGACACCAGTGCGATTATGAAGTATTGACTCAAATATTAAAATGTCCGGTAGCTTATATTGGCGTTATTGGCAGCAGAAATAAAATTGCAAGGACAAAGGAACGGCTTCTTGACGACGGCTTTTCACTAAAAGATATAGAACGGGTCCACTGGCCGATTGGGTTGCCAGTCAAGGCAAAGACTCCGGCGGAAATCGCTATCAGTATTGCCGCTGAGCTGATTTTGTGCCGGGCAAATTTGTGGGAGGCATAAAGCGTATGGCCGGAGATATTAAGTCTGTAGAGAAAGCTATGAATTTGTTAGATTTACTGGCAGAAACGAGAGTTCCTCTGACACTTCAGGAAATCTCTGTAAGAAGCGGCTATCCGAAAAGTACGGTATATGGCCTTTTGTCTACGATGCGTACATTCAATGTTATTGAACAGGACGCTTTAAGCGGGAAATATTATCTGGGGATGCATTTGTTTGAGCTTGGAAATGTGGTGCGCGCCTCCTGGGATGTGATTGGCGCCGCGCGAAAATATATGCCTGCTATTGCCCAGACAATTGGAGAAAATGTGGGGCTGTGGATGTATCAGGACGGTGAGGTGATTTGCCTGTACCAGCAGGACACGGGGAATCCTATGCGTATCGTCACCGAGGCTGGAACCCGTTTTCCCCTTCACTGTACAGCTATGGGAAAGGCAATTCTTACATGGATGCCGGATTGTGATTTCCGTATTCATCAGATGGTGAGATCGGATATGATGTCTGTATTTACCCCCCATACAATTACCGGGGAAATACCTATAAAAAAGGAAATGGAGCGCATACGCAAAAATGGAGTTGCTATTGAAAACGGCGAGCATTTTATTGGCCTGAGAGGTGTTTCCGCCCCGATTTTTGACAGTGCAGATTTCCCTCGTTACGCCCTTGTCGTGGCAGGGATGTTCCGCAGCATTAAAGAAGAAAATTTCCTTAAAGCCGCCCATATGGTGTGGGAGGCGTGCATGAATATTTCCAGAGAAATGGGATATATGAAAGAGTATCCAGCCTATTGTCTGAAGTTTGAATAGATACATAATATAACGCCGGGCAGCATTTGAAACGTTGATTCCAAACACTGCCCGGCGTTTATGCATATCTTTTTTAATTTAATAGGAAACTTTGTTTCCTATTAAATTAAAACGCTCCGCGAGGCTGCGCACTCGCGCAGAGTGGAAATTTGTCGCTAAAGCAGCCGCGCCCGGCGCATTAGTTTAGCTTGCGGAACTCTTTTTATTTCATAGGAAATTGCTTTCCTATGAAATAAAAAAGCTCCGCTTTGGATCGCACTGCGGCGGAACGGAAGATGTCGTTTGCGCGACCCGCCGCAGGCGGGGAATCCTGCCAAGCAGGATTCTTTCTTGTTAAGCGTTGGCATTTCTGCCATCAATTGGAACAAGGTGTACAAGCTTCTTGCGGTACAGACTTGTAAACATGAAAATTGCAAGCAGCAGAGAAACGACTTCAGCAATTGGAAAAGCATACCAAACTGCAATGAGACTAATTTTTGAAAGCAGATAAGCGACCGGCAAAATGCAGATTAACTGGCGTACAAGGGAAAGCAGGAGGCTGTTGAAGCCTTTTCCCACGGCCTGGAAAACTGTCGAAAACATAATGCCAAGTGCTGCCGGAATAAAGCATAGGCTGATGACACGCATCGCGGGAATACCAATTTCCATTGTGGCGGCATCGGCATTAAATAAGGCCAGAAGTGGTGTCGGAAGCAACTGGAAAATAAGTGTTCCCACGACCATAATACCGACGGCCAAAACGGTGCCTACTTTTAATGTTTTAATTAAACGGTCCTTATACCCGGCGCCGTAGTTATAGCCAAGAATCGGCATGGCGCCTTGGGTAAGGCCAAAGATTGGCATAAAGACAAAGGATTGCAGCTTGTAATAGATACCAAGGACATTGACCGCAGATTCGGAAAAGGCAATGAGGATCATATTCAGGAAGGTAATCATTACAGAGGCAATGGCCTGCATGATAATGGAAGGAAAGCCGACCTGGTAAATGTCTTTGATGACGCTTTTTTTCAAACGGAATTTTTTGAAGGAAATCTGAATTGCATGATTTTTAAACTTTAAAATGCACAGACAGAAAATCATACCAAAAGCCTGGCCGGTCACTGTGGCGATGGCAGCACCGCGGATTCCCATGGCAGGAACACCGAAATATCCAAAAATAAAAATCGGGTCCAGAATGATATTAGTAACACAGCCAATAAGCTGGGAGCACATCGGGAAAATCATATTTCCTGTAGCCTGTAGTGTTTTTTCAACGCAGACCTGCACCGATGAAAAAATACAAAAAACTGTGACAATTGTCGTATAGGACACTCCCATATCAATGATTGTCTGGTTGCTTGTAGACATGCTGAAAAAAGCGTGTGAACCGAAAAAACCAAGAAGCGCAATCACAGCCCAGCTAAAAATGGCAATAACAATACCATGGGCAGCAGCATCATTGGCTTCAGACTGGCGGCGTTCTCCCAGACGCCTTGATACAAGGGAATTGATACCGACATTTGTTCCTACGATAACTGCAATCATCAATGTCTGGATAGGAAATGCCAGTGAAATTGCTGAAAGCGCCTCGGAGCTGATTCGTGAAACATAAATACTGTCGACAATGTTATACAATGCCTGGATGAGCATAGAGATCATCGCCGGCAGCGCCATTGTCACCAGCAGAGGTGTAATGGGAGCATAGCCCATCTTATTCTGTTGTTTTTCCATAACTTTCTCACCTTTCCTTATTATTGCCGCGTCCTTTACGGCATCAGGTTATCCCCTTGCGGGGTGTCCTTATTGTTGCCGGGATTTTGTTTACCGACGGCTGCCCGAGTGAATAAAATTGCAGAAAATTACATGGAAATACAAGCATTTCCGTGCAATTTTCTGCAATTTTGCTTGGCTTCGGGCTGTTACAAATTATAACAAAAAATTGCTCTAATGACAAGAGATTTACGATGTCAGAAAATGAAACAGGCTACTGTTTACAGGGTACCTGTGAACAATGCAGGGCGGATGTCTTGCACAGGATTTTTTTATATCACCGGCGCATGGCTGAATAGTTACGCGGAAATAAAGAGTTACGTATCAGATTATTGAAGAAATAATAAAATTTATGTATAATGGATAAAGTTAAGGAGGCATTATTGCTTTTAGTGAAAGGAAAACGATTATGCCTTTAGATAATAAACTTGTCATTACAGATTCTGTTGAAGTGGCACGGATGGAAGAAAAAATCAGCAAAAAAGCAGTGGGAAACTTCAGATTTATGCAGTCATGTATCTGAGGGGCGATTTTTGCTGACGGAAGCTGCGGATGCAAAGCTGAGGCTAAGCAAGGAGGTAAATTATGTTTTGGATAATACTGGCGGCGGCTGTGGCTGTGGGCGATTTGTGGATTAAAAAATGGATCAGAGAAAACAAGGAAATCAATTCCCGGAAACCGATTTTGGGCGGCAGGATTATTATAACAAAATATTTTAATCCCGGAGCAATGCTGGGGCTTATGAAAGACCATGCAAAGCTTTTGGCCGGCGTAACTTTAGTGGCCCTTGGAATGATTTTGGGCTTGCTTCTTTCTGTTTCAGGACGGCGGGGGAATATTGTGATGAAGCTGGGGCTTTCCCTGCTCTTAGGAGGTGCTGTGAGCAATGCTTTTGAGCGTTTTACATGCGGAAAGGTGACAGATTATTTCCGTATATCCATTGGCTGTAAAAAGCTTGAAAAAATCATATTTAACATTGGTGATTTCTGCATATTTGCCGGAAGTATCCTGGCAGCATTAGGAAGCATGGGAAAGCGCTAGGACGGTTAAAACGCGAACATCAGGTGCTTGCGGCTGGCTGTGGATATTAACCGACGTAACAGCTTGGACATGCCATCTCGGATTCACGCAGCTATCGCGGATGAATCATTATTTGATAAAAATTTTGTGAATTGAGTAGACTTAAATGCGTTTTTAGGATATAGTAATTAAGTATGGAAAAGTATATCCATAAGGAAATCCCGCAAGGGGATAACCTGATGCCGTAAAGGACGCGGCAATAATAAGGAAACCCCGCAAGGGGATAACCTGATGCCGTGAAAAGCACGGCAATAATAAGGAAAGGAGGAAAGCTATGGATAATAAACAGGATGATAAAAATAAAAAGAATAAAAGTATAATGAATTGGGTTATTATTGGTGTTTTGGCACTGATTGTCATGTTATTTTTTAACTATTTATCCGCGCAGCTACGCGAAAGCCGGCGGCAGGAAATAACATATAATCAATTCCTTGACTGGATTGAAAAGGATGAAGTTAGGGAAGTTCTTGTAAAAAATGATGGAACTATAGAAATTACCCGAAAAGACGAAGATCCCATGCTGGGGATGACTTATTATACAGGTTCGATGACCGATTTGAATTTGACGGACCGCTTGACGGATGCCGGGATTGACTTTAAGAGAGAAATTCAAAAATCCAGCAATACGCTGATGACGATTTTATTATACTATATACTGCCCTTAGTCATTATCTATGTTGTAATGATGTTCATCTTCAGAGCCATGTCTAAGGGCGGCGGTGTGATGGGCGTTGGAAAGAGTACGGCAAAGGTTTATGTGCAAAAGCAGACCGGAGTAACATTTAAGGATGTTGCAGGACAGGAGGAGTCAAAGGAATCGCTGCGGGAGATCGTAGATTTTCTTCATAATCCTGAAAAATATACGAGTATTGGCGCAAAGCTTCCAAAGGGCGCCCTTCTTGTAGGGCCTCCGGGAACTGGAAAAACCCTTCTTGCCAAGGCTGTTGCGGGGGAAGCCAATGTACCCTTTTACTCTTTGTCCGGTTCGGATTTTGTAGAAATGTTTGTCGGTGTGGGTGCGTCCCGTGTCCGCGATTTGTTTAAGCAGGCACAGCAGTCTGCCCCATGCATTATTTTTATCGACGAGCTGGATGCCATCGGAAAGAGCCGTGATTCCCGCTATGGCGGAAATGATGAGCGTGAACAGACACTTAACCAGCTTTTGGCAGAAATGGACGGTTTTGATACCTCTAAGGCAATTATTATTCTGGCAGCGACGAACCGGCCGGAAATTCTTGACAAGGCGCTTTTGCGTCCCGGACGCTTTGACCGCCGGATTATTGTAGAAAAACCCGATCTTAAAGGCCGTATTGATACGTTAAAGGTTCATGCTAAAAATGTCCGTATGGATGAAACTGTGGATTTCCATGAAATTGCTTTAGCGACAAGCGGGGCCGTAGGATCGGACCTTGCAAATATTATTAATGAAGCAGCGTTGAATGCGGTTAAGCACCATCGCCAGGCTGTTTCCCAGGCGGATCTGTTCGAGTCTGTGGAGGTTGTTATTGCAGGCAAGGAAAAGAAGGACCGTGTGCTCAGTGAAAAAGAGCGTAAAATTGTTTCCTATCACGAGGTAGGCCATGCCCTCTGCGCGGCGCTTCAAAAAAATACGGAGCCTGTCCAAAAGATTACCATTGTGCCTAGGACCATGGGCGCTCTTGGCTATACAATGCAGGTGCCGGAAGAAGAAAAATATCTCATGTCTAAAAAAGAGATCGAGGAAGAATTGGTTGTTCTATACGGCGGGCGCGCTGCGGAGTATGTGCGTTTTGAGTCTGTAACTACAGGCGCTTCCAATGATATTGAGCGGGCTACGGCGCTGGCCAGAGCTATGGTTACTCAGTATGGTATGTCCGAACGGTTTGGCCTTATGGGGTTGGAATCTATTGAAAACAGGTATCTTGACGGAAGAGCTGTTCTTAATTGTGGTGATACTACCGCCGGTCAGATTGACGAAGAGGTTATGAAAATCCTTAAGGTAGCTTATGATAAGGCGGTCAATTTGCTGAGAGATAATTTAGAGGTTTTAGACAAGATCAGCGCTTACCTTATCGAGCACGAAACGATCACCGGTAAGGAGTTTATGCATATTTTTAATCAGGTTAAAGGCCTGCCTGACGAGGACACGAGTGATGAAGAGCCTTCTTTGGCTGCCGCACCAAAAGAAAAAGATCCAGTCCTGACAGAGCCAAAGACGCAAAGGAAAAAGTCGGATGACTTTGGCGGATATGGGCCGGAAAATTCAGGCGATCAGCCGGTACACCGTGTATCTATGCCAGATGAGCTTGGACCTGGAAATCAGGGAAATGGCGGCGGCCATGGTTGTGGTGTTTTTCCTCTGTCGGAGGAAAATGTGTGGCCGCCCGTAAAGCAGCCCGCTTCAAATCCAGAAGAAACGTCAAAGAACGATGAAAAGATGTCAAAAGACGATAAGACGGAAGATTCTGGAAAGGACAAAGATTCTGGAAATAATTTTATATCGGCCGGAAGTATTAAAGATTAAAAAACGTGCTGCTATACCGGATGTTGGATGACGGAATCACCAAAAACCTGATAAGATCTCAGATCTTGTCAGGTTTTTATAGTTAACGAAGGAAGTGATAATATGTTTGATATTGAGGAAGAATTGAAAAAACTGCCGGCCCGTCCGGGAGTGTATATTATGCATGACAGCCATGATGATATTATTTATGTGGGTAAAGCGATCAGCCTGAAAAACAGGGTAAGACAATATTTTCAGAGCAGCAGGAACCTTTCGCCAAAGATTGCCAGCATGGTTCCAAAGATTGCCAGATTTGAATATATTGTCACGGATTCGGAACTAGAGGCTCTTGTACTGGAATGTAATTTGATTAAAGAACACCGGCCTAAATATAATACGATGCTTAAGGATGATAAAACCTATCCATACATAAAGGTGACGGTTAATGAGCCTTATCCGAGAATTATAATGACCCGGAAAATGAAAAAGGACGGCGCCAAATATTTCGGACCATTTACGAGCGGTCTGGCAGTGAAGGACACAATTGAGCTTTTGCGCAAAATTTATAAAATCCGCAGCTGCCAAAAATCTCTGCCTAAAGAGATCGGCAAAGACAGACCGTGCCTGTATCATCATATTGGCCAGTGCGAAGCGCCCTGCCAGGATTATATTTCTGGTGAGAAATACCGGGAAAATGTCCAGGGAGCGCTAAGCTTCCTTGGGGGCAATTATAAAGAAGTGCTCCAGATGCTTAAAAGCCGGATGCAGGCAGCCTCCGATGCCATGGAGTTTGAAAAGGCTATTGAATACAGAGATTTACTCAATAGTGTTTCTCAGATTTCCCAGAAGCAAAAGATTACCAGCTCACAGATGGATGACCGGGATGTCATCGCCTTTGCAAAGGCTGCCGACGAAGCCGTTGTCCAGGTGTTTTTTATCCGCGGCGGGAAGCTTATCGGAAGGGATCATTTTTATCTTACAGGCGTGGAAAATGACAGCCATAGTGAAATATTGACGGCTTTTGTAAAACAGTTTTATGCGGGAACCCCCTTTGTTCCAGGGAACCTTTTGCTTCAGGAGGAGATTTTAGAGGCGGATGTCATTACCCAATGGCTCTCTAAGCGCAGAGGGCAGAAGGTGACTTTGACAGTTCCCAAAAAAGGGCAGAAAGAGCGGCTCGTAGAATTAGCTGCTGGGAACGCCAGCATGGTACTCCAAAAAGACAGCGAAAAAATCAAGAGAGAAGAGGCGCGTACGATTGGGGCGGTAAAGGAGATTGCCAGGGCCATCGGTATCCCATCCATTAAGCGCATTGAGGCCTTTGATATTTCAAATATCAGCGGCTATGAAAATGTAGGTTCTATGATTGTATACGAGGACGGCAAGCCAAAGAAAAACGCTTACCGGAAGTTTAAAATTAAATGGTTTAAAGGGCAGGACGATTACCAGTCCATGGAGGAGGTGCTGACCCGGCGGTTTACCCATGGGCTGGAGGAGCAAAAGGAGCTTAAGGCGAAGGGAATGGACGCCGCTATGGGAAGCTTTTCTATATTTCCTGATCTGATTATGATGGACGGCGGCCGGGGCCAGGTGAATGTAGCCTTAAGAGTACTCGAGCGCCTTCACCTGGAAATCCCGGTATGCGGTATGGTTAAGGATGACCACCACAATACCCGGGGCCTTTATTTTAATAATGTGGAAATACCGATCAGCCGCACATCTGAAATGTTTAAGCTTATTACCCGCATCCAGGATGAGGCGCACCGGTTTGCCATTGAATACCATCGGAGCCTGCGCCAAAAGGGGCAGGTCCATTCGGTACTAGACGATATTGAAGGTATTGGCCCGGCAAGACGAAAGGCTCTGCTGCGCCATTTTAAGGAAATTGAGGCCATTGCCAACGCTTCAGTGGAGGAAATGTCAGCGATTGATTCTATGAATATCAACGCTGCCAGGAAGGTTTATGATTTTTTTCATTGATGTGAATGGTTAATTATGATAAAATATTTGCGTAGCAAATATTTTATCGCGTCTTTTGCGCGGCGGCGCAAGACGTCCGGTGGACGTCTGTTTTGCGCCGACCGAAGCGGAGCGTAGACCGTAAGCATGCCTTCCGTTGCGCGAAGGTACGCATCGCAGGCGGAGCCATATCACGGCTGCTTGCGGCCGTGATAAAATATTTGCAGAGTGTATAGGCTGGGAACGTGCTGTGTACACATATATCAAGCATACCGCAGGTAAGGAGGGTACCCATGTTTGAAAATGGCAAGGGCAATTATAGTGTAAAGCTGAGTAAGATTATTGACAAGCTGGGGCTTACAAATTTGAATCCAAATATAAATACAAGTAAAATTCTTATAAAACAGACGGATATTAACCGTCCGGCACTTCAGTTAGCGGGATTTTACGATTTTTTTGACAACAACCGGCTTCAGATTATAGGGAATGTGGAATTTTCCTATATTAACCAAGTCTATGAGGATAAAGGGGCCGCAAGTATTGAAAAAATGTTCCAGACGGGAGTTCCTTGTCTTGTTTTTTGCAGAAATAACCGTCCCTGTGATGCGATTATCGAGCTTGGGGATAAATATGGAATCCCTGTGCTTTTGACGGACATGGGAACGTCATATTTCCTTGCAAAAGTAATGCATGTGCTTAACGAGGAGCTGGCTCCGAGAATTTCAATCCACGGCGTTTTGGTAGATGTTTACGGAGAGGGCGTTCTTATTATCGGGGAGAGCGGTATTGGTAAGAGCGAGGCTGCTCTGGAACTCATTAAAAGAGGGCACCGCCTTGTGTCCGATGATGTTGTGGAGATTAAAAAAATTGGAGAAGATGTCCTTGTAGGAACGGCCCCGGACATTACCCGGTATTTTATTGAGCTTCGCGGTATTGGGATCATTGACGTAAAAACGCTTTTTGGTGTAGAAAGCGTCAAGGAAACTCAGAATATTAATCTTGTTATAAAGCTGGAAGAATGGGACAGGGATAAAGAGTATGACCGTCTTGGAATGGAAGAGCAGTATACGGAGTTCCTTGGACATAAGGTTGTCTGCCATTCAATTCCTATCCGGCCGGGCCGGAACTTGGCGATTATTGTTGAATCTGCCGCAGTCAATTACCGTCAGAAGCAGATGGGCTACAATGCAGCCCATGAGCTGTATCGCCGCGTGACCGGAAACCTTCAGAAAAAACGTGCTGAAAGCGAAGGGGAAGCATAGGAGTAACCGTTTGGCATAGCTGAACTGTTACGTGTAGGATGAAAAATAGCAGCAGTTTGGCCATCTGAGCTGTTACGCTAAATATATATACACATTTAAGGAGGATATTTAAAATGTCTAAAATTTGCTTTGGTATTGATATTGGGGGAACAACGGTAAAAATCGGCGTACTTTCTATGGAAGGAACGCTTATGGATAAGTGGGAGATCCATACCCGTACAGAAGAAGGCGGAAAATATATTCTTGAAGATATTGCGGCTTCCGTAAAAAAATATATTGCAGACAAAGGTATTGACATGGCCGATGTTGTGGGCGCAGGCATGGGCGTTCCGGGCCCTGTAAAGAGCGATGGAACCGTGCTTATGTGCGTAAATCTTGGCTGGGGCGTATTTAACTGTGCCGAAGCTTTGAGCAAGCTTCTTGGCGTTCCTGTAAAGGCAGGAAATGACGCCAATGTTGCGGCGCTTGGTGAGCAGTGGCAGGGCGGCGGCAAGGGCCATGACGATCTTGTTATGGTAACTCTTGGGACCGGCGTCGGCGGCGGCATTATTCTTGGCGGCGAAATTCTGGCTGGCGTGTGCGGTGCTGCCGGTGAAATCGGCCATATCCACATTGTAGCTCCGGAAGATACGATTGGCACATGCGGCTGCGGCAATCAGGGCTGTCTTGAACAGATTGCTTCCGCGACAGGTATCGTAAAGCTGGCCAAACGTCTTGTTGAGGAAACAGACACTCCGACATCTCTGCGTGATCTTGCTGAGATTACTGCAAAGGATGTCCTTGACGCAGCAAAGGCCGGGGACGCGGGCGCCGGGAGTGTTGTCGATAAGATGGCAGATTATCTTGGCAGTGCCTTAGCCGCTATCTGTGCTGTTGTGAATCCTGAAATTATCGTTATCGGCGGAGGCGTATCGAAAGCCGGACAATACCTGATTGATAAGGTTTCGGCTGCCTTTAAGCCAAAAGCTTTCCATGCGTTAAGAAATACAGAATTTGCCCTTGCAACTCTTGGCAATGATGCCGGTATGGTTGGAGCGGCAAGACTGGTATTACAATAAACAGATGTGCCGCCTTACGGCGGCCCTGTCATACAATCCTGCCCCGTAAAAATGCTCGCTCGTGATGCTAAAGCTTTTTTACGGGGGCTTTTTTATTTCATAGGAAATTGCTTTCCTATGAAGTAAAATACCCCACAGCAAGCTACGGGGTATTTTACCCTCGCGGCAGTCGCCAAATGGACATGCAAGCATGTCCGCTTGGCTCGTTGCTCGCGGGAATAAAAAAGCTCCGCTTTGGATCGCACTGCGGCGGAATGGAAGATGCTGCTTGCGCGACCCGCCGCGGGCGGGGGATCCTGCCAAGCAGGATTCTTTCTTGTTCTATAGAATAAAAAAACACACATCCGATGTTATGTATGGTAACAGTTCAGCTATGCTGAACTGTTACCTGCAAAATCCATTAAAAATCGCCTGCGGCAATGGGATTTTTTGCACTCCTGTTTCACTTTCTGACGGTCAGCGCAGCAAGTGCGCAGACCTGGCTGAACGATTACTATGTATACCCTCTAAAAATGAAAAGTCTTGAATAACACCACTAAATCATGTAATATAATGAATATCGTAACTGTTTTATACAGTTATTTATAAAACGTAACTATTCAGCCATGCCATCTCGGATTTGCGCAGCTAACCGTTGCCAACAAGGCTAAATTCTCGACTCGGGCTAAGCGCCCTAGACTAAAGGAGAACAAAACTTCTATGAAAGTCAGGCTTTCATCCGTGGTGGTGCCGCGTCAAGCGCGGCATGAAAGTTGTACTATAAAATAGCAGAATGGAGTAAAGCTATGACAACAGAATTTATTCATGCATTGACTCAGATTGTCGGAGCAGGTACTATAAAATTTGATGAACTGATGAAGCTGCATACAACATTTCGTATCGGAGGGCCGGCAGATATCTTTGTGACCCCTGGGGATGCAGACAGCCTTAAAAAGGCTGTAGAATGTTGCAAGGCATTTAATATACCATGGATGATTATTGGAAATGGGAGTAATTTGCTTGTAAGTGATAAAGGAATCCGGGGCGTTGTGTTCCAGATTTTTAAGACCATGGACAGCGTCCGGTTTGAGCCGGCCAGGGATGGCGCTACCCGTGTTGTGGCAGGGGCAGGTATTTTACTGTCGCGCCTGGCAAGAGCTATTGCCTGGGAAGGACTTAGCGGTTTTGAATTTGCCAGCGGTATACCCGGAACCTTTGGGGGCGCAGTGACAATGAATGCTGGTGCCTACGGCGGGGAAATGCAGTCGTTCATTGATACTGTGACCGTACTCACAGCGGACGGGCATATTCGTACGTTAAGACAAGACGCTCTGGATTTTGGCTATCGCACCAGTATTATTCAAAAGGAAAAAATGATTGTTTTAGAGGCGGCCTTAAAGCTTAAAACAGGAGATCGGGAGGAAATTATGGCCCGTATTGAAGAACTTAGCGAGCGCCGCCGGGAAAAGCAGCCGTTAGAATATCCAAGCGCAGGAAGTACCTTTAAACGGCCGGAGGGCTATTTCGCCGGAAAGCTGATTGAGGACTGCGGTTTAAAAGGTTTTTGTGTTGGAAAAGCCCAGGTATCTCCAAAGCACAGTGGCTTTGTCATTAATACAGGGGAGGCAACGGCAGAAGATGTGCTTGGCCTGATCCGCCACATCCAGGAAACGGTTTATGAGCGTTTTGGCGTAACGATGGAGCCAGAGGTAAGAATTGTGGGAGACTTTGGGGCTTCCAGCTAAGAAAGGTCGGTAAAAATGCGTTTTGTTATTGTAACTGGAATGAGCGGCGCCGGGAAATCGTCGGCGCTTAAAATGCTTGAGGACGCCGGATATTTTTGTGTGGACAATCTTCCCATTCCTTTGATTTCAAAGTTTGCTGAGATTGGATGCCAGGAGCCGGCGATGATGAATAAAGTGGCTTTAGGCATTGATATACGCAGCGGGGAGGATCTCCCAAGGCTGCTGCCTGTGCTGAATAATCTGGAACAAAATGGTGTCTGCTATGAGATTTTATTTTTAGATTGCAAGGATTCAGTGCTTGTTAAACGATTTAAGGAAACCCGGCGGCTTCATCCACTGACAAAATCCGGGCGTCTTGAGCAAAGTATTGCCGGAGAGCGGCGCAGACTGGATTTTTTGAAAAAGAAGGCCACTTATATCATTGATACATCCCAGCTTCTCACAAGAGAATTAAAGACGGAAATTAACAAAATTTTTGTGAAAAATGAAAACTATCAAAGTTTTTTTGTGACGATTTTATCCTTTGGCTTTAAATATGGCATACCTGCGGACGCAGATCTTGTATTTGATGTGCGCTTTTTGCCGAATCCGTATTACATTGAGGAGCTTAAACCTAAAACAGGGAATGATAAGGATGTATCGGATTATGTATTAAAATTTGAAGAAGCGGGTATCTTTCTTGAAAAACTGGTAGATTTGATTTCCTTTTTAATCCCTAATTATATGAATGAGGGAAAGAACCAGCTTGTTATTGCTATTGGCTGTACGGGCGGGAAGCACCGTTCCGTGACTTTGGCCAACGCATTGTACCGGCGGCTTTTAGGACATGAATACGGGATTAAGGTGGAACACCGGGATATTGAAAAAGACAGGTACTATAAGTCGGTGTAAGTAACCTGGCAGCCGGAATAGCCTAACAGCTTAGGCAACGGAACTGTTACGGAGCATTACCATAAAGGAAATCCCGCAGAGGGATAACCTGATGCTGTGAGAAAGCACGGCGATCATAAGGAAAGGAGAAGGCTTATGTCATTTTCCGCAGTTGTGAAGGATGAACTTTCCAGGCAGTGTCCGCCGGCACGCCATTGCCAACTGGCAGAAACTGCCGCAATTTTGTCGATGTGCGGCAGGATTATTATTGATGAAGATGATAAATTTTCTATAAAAATTCATACGGAAAGTGTTTCTGTCGCAAGAAAGTACTTTACATTATTGAAAAAATCATTTAATATTAATAGCGATGTTTCTGTTCGGTGTAATTACTATTTGAAGAAACGACGAACCTATATTGTTACGGTACCCGATGATAAAATGGCGCATAAAATATTATATGCGACACGGCTGATGACCCGGGATGGTGAATTTTCAGAAGATTTTTCAGTTTCGGATCATGTACTGATTCAAAATCAGTGCTGTATGCGTGCGTTCCTTCGAGGGTCATTTTTGGCAGGAGGTTCCGTAAGCGATCCACAAAAAACATATCATTTTGAGATTTCCTGTTCCAGTAATGAAAAAGCACTTCAATTATTACAGCTTATGGCTCAGTTTAATATCGAAGGCAAGATTATTGTGAGAAAAAGGCACTATATCGTTTATATCAAGGAGGGTGCCCAGATCGTTGATATGCTTAATGTGATGGGGGCTTATAATTCGCTCATGGACATGGAAAATGTGCGGATTTTGAAAGAAATGCGCAACAGCGTGAACCGGCGTGTGAATTGTGAGACTGCCAACATTAATAAAACAGTGTCTGCTGCTGTAAAACAAGTGGAGGATATTACACTTATCAGAGATTCCATAGGCTTTAGCCAGCTTTCAGACGGCTTGAGGGAGATTGCCCAGCTTCGGCTGGATTATCCAGAGGCAACACTTGTGGAGCTTGGAAGGATGCTTTCCAGCCCAGTAGGAAAATCTGGGGTTAATCACCGTTTAAGAAAGCTTGGTATGATGGCAGACGAACTTAGATGTCATGGGCGTTAAAACGCAAGAAGGAAGGCGAGGTACAAATTATGGTTGCAAAGGATGTTACAATTAAAATTCCAACCGGGTTAGAAGCAAGACCAGTAGCGTTGCTAGTTCAGGTGGCTAGTCAGTATGACAGCAGTATCTATTTGGAAACCGAAGACAAAAAAGTAAATGCAAAAAGTATTATGGGAATGATGAGCCTTGCGATCAGTGAAGGAGAAACCGTAACGATCATAGCGAATGGCGCTGATGAAAACAAGGCCGTAGAAAATATTGAAAAATATCTGATTGGTAAAGAAGCCAGTGAATAAATGTTCTCTGGAATAAAAAGTATCAGTTGAACTCTTTTAGCCGCCGGATTGCTCCGGCGGCTTTCATTTATGGTAACAGTACAGCCGGCAAAGATCGGGCAAAAGCGCCTTAGTGCGGCTTTGCGAATGGAGTGGGCTGACTAGTTGCTACTTATGGCAAAGCATTTGGGAGATGCACGGAAGTTAATGTAGAAAAAATGACAAAAATCGATTATAATAAATTTAATAAGTAACAGTTCCGACATGCATCCCGGATTCGCAGCTGTCGCAGCTTTTTCGCTGCTTACGCAGCTAAATCCTCGATTATGGCGTACCGCCATAGGTCTGGTGATATAAAAACTCCTCTGCAAGCAAGCTTGCGGTCTACGCTGTGCTCCGGTCGGCGCAGGACAGACGTCCACCGGACGTCTTGCGGTCTACGCTACGCTCCGGTCGGCGCAGGACAGACGTCCACTGGACGTCTTGCGGTCTACGCTACGCTCCGGTCGGCGCAGGACAGACGTCCACTGGACGTCTTGCGCCGGATTTTTTGTGTCACCAGCCGCATGGCTGAATAGTTATATTAATAATGACAGGAGGCTCGACAGGAAATGACATTTGATGAAATTAAAACAATCATAGAATCCGGTGGTTTTGCAAAGCATACGGGTATTGAAATATTAGAGGCAGAAAATGGACACGCATTGGGCCGGATTGTTCTTGGCAAGGTTCACGGAAATTCTATAGGAGCAGTTCATGGCGGATGCATTTTTACACTTATAGATACTGTTGCAGGAACGGCATTTGTAACAACAGGAAAAATATGTACGACCTTATCGTCCAATATTGATTTTTTAAGTGCTGCTATAGAATCTAAGGAATTGACAGCCCAGGCAGTGCCTGCAAGAATCGGCAACCATATTGCTGTCTATGATGTGACGGTGAAAGATGATCGCGGGGTTTTGATTGCTAAGGCATCCGTTACTTTTTATGTTTTAAAAAATGTGGCTATTTCATAAATAAGACCGCGGCTGGTTTATAGACAAGGCTATGACGATCTCATAAACAGAGCTGTGTAACATTTTGTAATGGCGGCAGTCTGGGTCTGAGGGCCGTGCTATCACTATAAAATAAAAGCTGGTTAGGAGGAAAACATGAGCTTTACACATCTGCATGTCCATACGGAGTACAGCCTTTTGGACGGCTCGAATAAAATTAAAGAGTGTATTGCCCGGGTAAAGGAACTGGGTATGGACAGCGTAGCGATTACGGACCACGGGGTTATGTATGGCGTGATTGATTTTTACCGGGAAGCAAAGAAAAACGGAATACGGCCGGTGATCGGCTGTGAGGTTTATGTGGCTCCCGGTTCCCGGTTCGACAAAGAAGGGCGGGATGACAACCGTTACCATCATCTTGTGCTTCTGGCTGAAAATAATGTCGGCTATCACAACCTGATTAAAATTGTATCTAGGGGATTTACAGAGGGCTTTTACTATAAACCGAGGGTGGACAAGGAGCTGCTTTTGGAGTATCACGAGGGGATTATTGCCCTGAGCGCCTGTCTGGCCGGGGAAGTGCAGAGCCTGATTACAAAGGGCTTTTATGAGGAAGCCGTAAAAGCTGCAAAATCCTTAAGAGATATTTTTGGGGAGGGAAATTTTTTCCTGGAGCTTCAGGATCACGGTATTCCAGCCCAAAAGATGGTCAACCAGGCGCTGCTGCGTATGAGTAAGGAAACGGGAATACCTTTGGTAGCAACAAATGATATTCATTATACATATGCCGAGGACGCTAAGGCCCATGATATTCTGCTCTGCATTCAGACTGGAAAGAAGGTTGCTGACGAAAACCGTATGCGTTATGAGGGCGGGCAGTATTATGTAAAATCAGAGGAGGAAATGAAGGCTCTGTTCCCCTATGCCCTGGAAGCCCTGGAAAATACCCACAAGATAGCCATGCGCTGCCAAGTGGAGATTACCTTTGGTGAATATAAGCTGCCCCACTTTCCTGTACCCGAGGGCTTTGACGCCTGGACCTACCTTCAAAAGCTGGCTTTTGACGGCTTTTTAGAGCGCTACCCCCATCAGCCGGCAAAGCTTAAAGAGCGCCTGGAATATGAGCTTAATGTCATTCATTCGATGGGATTTGTGGATTACTTCCTCATTGTGTGGGATTTTATCAAATATGCCAGGGATCATGGAATTATCGTAGGGCCCGGACGGGGAAGCGCGGCCGGAAGTATTGTTTCTTATTGCCTTGGGATTACAAAGCTGGATCCTATTAAATACAGCCTGCTTTTTGAACGTTTCCTAAATCCGAACCGTGTCACCATGCCGGATATTGATATTGATTTTTGCTTTGAACGGCGCCAGGAGGTTATTGATTACGTTGTCCGAAAGTATGGGAAGGACAGGGTTGTCCAGATTGTCACCTTTGGTACAATGGCTGCCCGGGGTGTCCTCCGTGATGTTGGCCGGGTGCTGGATATGCCTTATTCCCAGGTGGATGTTGTAGCGAAAATGATTCCCACAGAGCTGGGGATTACGATTGACAAGGCTCTGAAAATGAACCCTGAGCTTAAAGCCGTCTATGAACAGGATGAGCAGATCCACTATTTGATTGATATGTCTAAAAGGCTGGAGGGTCTTCCGCGCCATACATCCATGCATGCGGCCGGCGTTGTTATAAGCCCCAAGGCTGTGGATGAATATGTGCCGCTGTCAAGAGGTGCAGAGGATGCCATTACGACCCAGTTTACGATGACTACCTTGGAGGAGCTGGGCCTTTTGAAAATGGATTTTCTGGGCCTTAGGACGCTGACCGTGATCCAGAACGCGGAGAAGCTTGTAAACCGCCAGCCTGGCAATCATTTGGATATTGACCGGATTGATTACGAGGATCAAAATGTTTATGACCTTATAGGCACAGGAAGGACAGACGGTATTTTCCAGCTTGAAAGCGCGGGGATGAAAAGCTTTATGAAAGAGCTAAAGCCCCGGAACCTGGAAGATATTATTGCGGGAATCTCTTTGTACCGTCCGGGGCCGATGGATTTTATCCCCAAATACATTAAGGGAAAAAATGACCTGTCAGCCATTCATTATGACTGCCCTGAGCTGGAAGAAATTCTTTCCCCGACTTACGGCTGTATTGTTTACCAGGAGCAGGTTATGCAGATTGTTATGAAGCTGGCAGGCTATGATCTTGGGCGCAGTGACCTGGTGCGCCGTGCCATGTCCAAGAAAAAGGCCGATGTTATGGCAAAGGAACGGGAGTATTTTGTCTATGGCAATGAAGAACTGAATGTGCCGGGATGTATAAAAAATGGGATTGATGAAAAGACAGCGAACCGGATTTTTGATGAAATGGTTGATTTTGCAAAATACGCCTTCAATAAATCTCATGCGGCGGCATATACAATTGTGTCTTATCAGACGGCATATTTAAAATGCTATTATCCAGTAGAATTTATGGCAGCCCTGATGACATCCGTGATTGAAAATTCATCGAAGGTGGCAGAATATATTATGACATGCCGGCAGATGGGGATTGAACTGCTTCCACCGGATATTAACGAGGGAGAAAGCGCCTTTTCTGTATCTGGCGGAAAGATCCGCTATGGCCTGTCTGCGATTAAGAGTGTAGGAAAGCCGGTGATCGAGGCGATTGTTGCGCAGAGGGAGAGCGCTGGGCCTTATAAGAGCCTTAAGGATTTCTGCGACCGGTTAAACGGCCGGGAAGTTAATAAGCGGACGATTGAGAATTTTATTAAAGCCGGGGCCTTCGACAGCCTTGGGCCTACGCTCAGGCAGCAGATGATGGTTTACGCCCAGATTATGGATCAGGTTGCTATGGAAAAGAAAAAATCCATGACCGGGCAAATGTCTCTCTTTGATTTTGTCGGTGAGGAGGAGAAGCAGGCGTTTGAAGTGAAGTACCCCGATGTCGGTGAATATGACAGGGAGCTTTTGCTTTCTTATGAAAAAGAGGTTTTAGGTGTATATATTAGCGGCCATCCTCTTGAAGAATACGAAAAGGCGTGGCGTAAAAATATAACGGCAGTGACTACGGATTTTGACTCGGATGAAGAATTGGGCCATGCAAGGGTGAATGACGGACAGACGGTCATTGTCGGCGGTATGATTACGGCAAAAACAGTGAAAACAACAAAGACGAATCAGCTTATGGCATTTATTACCCTGGAGGACCTTGTAGGAAGCGTGGAGATCATTGTTTTTCCGAGAGATTATGAGAAAAACAGAGAGTTCCTTAACGAGGAGGAAAAAGTCTATGTCCGGGGCCGCGTGTCGGCCAGTGAGGACGCCCAGGCAAAGCTGATTTGCGAAAAGGTTGTAGCATTTTCACAAATACCAAAAGAGATCTGGATTCGTTTTCCTGATAAGGATGATTTTCTTAAAAATGAGTCAAAAGTTTATCAATGTATTGAAAACAGTGATGGCAAGGATCAGATTGTTA
>JAGZDD010000052.1 GCA_018369015.1 Clostridiales bacterium
AAGCCGATTGCTCCGCGCTTTGCGCTCCCGCAATCGCCGGTGGTATTCGTGCTTTACGTTCCGCCTATGGCGGTCTCCGCTGCCGCTCCGGTCGGTGCTTGACAAGCGCCACTGGCGCTTAGCACTCCCGCAATCCTGCCCCAAGGTATTCGGACTTTCCGCTGCTTGCAGCAGCCCGTCCTCATACCTTGGGGTTATCAAATGTGCATACGCATGGTCAAATAAATTTGCCCCTGCGCCTGTTCCCTTGATAACTTTCATAGTAATTAATTCTGAAATGTTCACGCCCAAATATACTTGCCTGACCATGAACTCCTTTGCCTGATTGAACTGTTCAAATAATTTTAATGTATCGGATAGATTATTGTAAATTTTCCAGTAACCGGTATATAAATCATTTTTACCCTTATTGACAATAAAGCCGTACACATCTTCCACAGGATAGCCAAGAAGCAGGCCCATTTCGTGGGGGAATTTTTTCTTTCCCTGCCGGTAGAGTTTATACCGGCTGCAAAAAAGATCAAAAACCTCATAGAGCCGTATCTGTTCATAACCAAGCCAGCACAGCAGCCGGCTCACCTTCGGACGTTTTAAATACCCCTCAAGTTCTTCCGGACGATAAAGAAGAAATGTTACCTTGGATGCATCTTTATAAATGACCTGCGCGGCAATCCCGCTGTTTTTGAATAAATGTCTGACACGGTCCTCATCGTCACTGCCCGTAATAAGCAGATTGGATATTTTCAATCCGGCCAATAGCGGCGAACACTGAAGGGCAATCTGCATTTTCAGTTCATTTATATTCATTTTTTTAATCATCTGAAATACTTCCTCGCTCATGTGTCCTCCTCTTTGGTTAGTAATAACTAACTTGTGTATATACTACCCTATTTTTTCTGGTTCGTCAATAGGAGTTAATGTCAATAAATTCTCAGTAAAACGACATGCCGCCGGACAGCGGCATCACCACAAATGAAAGTTCAGGATTGCTCCCAAATGCGGCTGAAAGCCAAAAGAACCTGTCCAACACTAATATCATGTTCTTACACCGCAGACAACAGGTGTTTGCAGCTAAATCCCCGATTCGGGCCATACGCCCTGTTGTGTCTTAGGACAGCAAAATCTCTCTGAAAGTTAGCTTTCAGAGAGATTTTGCTATCCTAAGCCGCATGGCTGAACCGTTACGAATTTTCCATGCTTTCAACCGCTTTTATTTAAGCCTTTTCATCCTCCGTGAGGTTTTCCATGCTCTTTAAGCTGATCGCCAAAGTGGACATATTATGCAAAAGGGCAGATGTTGTTGGCGGAATGATTCCTGCAACGCCAAGGATAATCAGCATTGTATTAATGCCTACAATCTTGCGGTAATTTTTATGGATACGGGCCATTAAAAGATTGCTCAATCTTTTTAGGATGACAATTTCCCGCAGATCATTGGCTGAAATCGTAATATCCGCAATCTCCCGGGCAATCTCAGCGCCGTCGCTGATAGCAATACCTGCGCTGGCTGCCGATAAAGCCGGGGAATCATTAATCCCGTCGCCAATCATAATAACCTTGCGGCCCTGCTTCTTTTCATTTTCCACAAAGCTGGCCTTGCCCTCCGGCAGTACCTCCGAATAGTATTCATCCACGCCAACCTCATTTGCAATCGCCGCGGCTGTCCGCTCACTGTCTCCGGTCATCATAACAATCTTCTTAATTCCGGCAGCTTTAAGCCCCTGAATCACCCTGGCAGCTTCCGGTCTTAAAGGATCTTCAATACAAATGACCGCAGCCAGCTTTTGTTCAATGGCCAGATAAAGATAGGAACAGCTTGAGGGAAGCTTGTCAAATACGTCCTGTTCCCCATCTGGGATTTCACATTTTTCATCTTCAAATACGAAGTGATGGCTTCCTATAATCACTTTCTTATTTTCAATATAAGATGAAATTCCATGGGCCACAATATAATCGACTTTAGAATGCATTTCCTCATGCTCAAGCTTTTTAGCCTTGGCCGCATCTACAACCGCTTTTGCCATAGAATGAGGAAAATGTTCCTCAAGGCAGGCGGCAATTCTGAGCATTTCATCGGGATTGCCCCCGGCAAAGGTAATGACTTCCTTCACCGTCGGCCTGGCATTTGTCAATGTTCCGGTTTTATCAAAAACAATCGTGTTTGCCTCAGCCACAGCCTCCAGATACTTTCCTCCCTTTACCGTCATATGGTGAGCTCCCGCTTCCCGGATTGCCGAAAGCACAGCAATAGGCATAGCAAGCTTAAGGGCGCATGAAAAATCGACCATAAGTACGGCCAGTGCCTTCGTCACATTCCGGGTCACAAGCCCTACAAGTCCGGTTCCTAAAAGAGTATATGGCACAAGATGATCCGCAAGGTGTTCTGCCTTGCTTTCCAATCCGGATTTCAGCTTTTCTGATGCTTCAATCATTGTCACAATCTTTTCATAGCGGTTCGAGCCGGACACCGCCCTGACCTTGATCGTCAGTTCGCCTTCCTCCACAACTGTTCCTGCATAAACATAGCCGCCGCCTTCCTTTTTTACCGGCATGGACTCGCCTGTCATAGAGGACTGGTTGACCATCGCCTCACCAAGACTGACAACGCCGTCAAAAGGAATGACATTTCCCATATGGACCACAACCTCATCCCCGGCCTCAACGGAAGATGAGGGAACGAGAATCTCCTGCCCATCCCTCAAAAGCCATACATTACTTATGTTTAAGGACATGCTCCGTGCCAGGTCGCTGACCGACTTTTTATGGGTCCATTCTTCAAGGATTTCACCAATGCCCAGCAAAAACATCACGGAGTTGGCAGTTTTAAAATCTCCCCTGAAAATGGAAACTCCAATAGCCGTCGCGTCCAATACAGGCACCTGAAGCCTGCCTTTTGCAAGACAGCAAAAGCCATGGTACAAATACTTTACCGACTTAAATACTGTATAAGCAATCCTAACAGGCTTTGGCAAAAACAGCTTCCGCCCAAAATGGCATAATACCTTTAAGGTCAGCTTTTCTTTAAACTGACTGTTTAATTCCCGCCCGGAATTGGCAACAGCATTTTCAGGAACCGGGGCTGATTCATAATGGAACTTTCGTATTGCTTCCAAAAGCTTATCCCGGTTTCCTGTAAACGTAACCGCAGCGTCACATGTGCGCTCATATACCTTGGCGTCAACCACACTGTCAAGATTTTGTAAATAATACTGCAAAATGTCCGCCTGTTTATACGCCATACGCGTCTGCGCCAGGTGTATCCTTATTCTGCCCTTCGTTTCATGCCGTATTATAAATTTCACAATTATTCCTCCAAACAGATAAGGGGCGAACCCGCCCCTTTTTTCTATCGTTACTATTCACAGCCGCCCACGCGCGCTATTATTCAGTAACTTCCTCTGTACAATCTTCACATACATTCGCCGCTTCCTTAGAAGCTCTGTCCTCATTAATCATTTTAGCTTCTGCGAGAATATCTTCAGCATTTTCCTGAACAGTTGTCGCTGTCTTCATTACGCAGTCCTTTGCACGCAGAACAGCAGCCGTGCAATTTGTATAAACCTTTTTCGCATCCTTGCTGGAAAGAATTTTAACGCCGGCTGTTCCGAATAAAACACCGCCTGCAAACAAGCCTAATCCTTTTAATTTAGAAATATCAAACATTTTATTTTACCTCCTATTTGTGCTTATAACCTGTATACATAACGATGATTAAAGAAATAATCATTGTCCATGCAAAAAACTTATGGTACTTCATTGTTATCACTCCCTTTGCCAGGAAAATAGATGACCAGGTACTTTCATATAATATAAAGATCCGATAAAAAGAAGTCAATTCTAACTTGTCTTATCGATAAATTTTATCGCCTGTTTCATTAATAACAACTCCTATTAAGGAGGAGAAAGACTTACATTTTTATAACATCATCGGCAACTCCCATGGTCGATGCTCTGTGGGAAACAAGAATAATTGTTTTTTCCTTTTTGGCCTCATTCAGGCTTTTTAAAATAATACCCTCATTCAAGCTGTCAATATTGCTCGTCGGCTCATCAAGCAAAATCACCTCGCTGTCATGGAGGAAGGCCCGGGCAATACCGATTCTTTGCCTTTCCCCTCCGGAAATGGAATCTCCCAGCTCTGAAAGCTTTGTTTCATAACCCTCGGGAAGAGACTCAATGAAGTCGTGGATCGCCGCCCTTTTCGCCGCCGCTATGACCATTTCCCGGGTGGCCCCGGCATTGGCCACCTTGATGTTATTTTCAATTGTATCGTGAAAAAGGAAGGTTTCCTGCTCTACATAGGCAATATGGCGGCGCAGGGCCTGCGTATTAATATTATTGACATTGTCCGTGCCGTACAGGATACTTCCGCTGTTTGTCTCATAAAAACGCATTAAAAGCTTTAGCAGGGTTGATTTCCCGCAGCCGCTCTTTCCAAGAAGGCCATGGATCTTCCCCTTGTCAAAGGAGGCGCAAAAATCACTTAAAATCTCCGGGGCTGCGCTATTGCCCTGCTCTGCCGCCCGCATTGCTTCGGAGCTATTCGTACCCTTCTTATTAGCGCCGGACTTTTTGTACTGAAAGCTTACATGCTCACACACAATTTCCCCGGCACATTCATCGCGCTTTCCAAAAACATCTGAAACCTCCGGCTCTTCCTCAAGAAGGTTCAGCACCCTGTTTCCGCTGGCTAATGTCTGGTTGAGATTATTTGATAAAGAGGAAAGGGCCGCCGTCGGTCCAAAGGAACTCATCATTGCCACAACAGCGATCACTGCCTCATAATTTTCCATCTGTTCCGCGGCGGCAAGCGCCCCGCACGTAACGGCCATTACAATACCGGCAGCCAAAATAACCCAGTCCGCAGCGACCCGCTGGACATTTTCCCCGTCCTTAAGACTTTTGGAAATCTGCTCTAAATGCTCCGTGCGCTTGTCCATATAGCGCAGGCGCTTTTCCTTCTGGCCGTACTGGAGAATTTCTTCAAGGCCGTACAAATTGTCAAGCACTGCGGTATTAAGCTTTCCGAAAAGATTTCTGTAGTTTAGGCCTTTGCGGCTTCCAAAATGCCCGTTAATCACCGGGATCACAAGGCCAACAATAAGATAAAAAACCAGTGCCGCCGCTGCCGCTGCAGGATGGAGGGCAGCCATAAAACAAATCATAACAATCGATGTAATAACAGCAATGGCAATCGGCGAAATTGTATGGGCGTAAAAAACCTCCAAAAGCTCAATATCACTTGTAATAATCGATATTAAATTGCCTTTTTCACTTCCGCAAAGCTTTGCCGGAGCCAGACGCCTCAAGGCAGCGAATACCTGATGTCTGATACGGGCCAGCAGCTTAAATGCAATAAAATGATTGCTGGCCTGCTCTGCATAGCGCAAAATGCCGCGCAACACAGCGAAAATAATAATCAGTGCAAAAATAAGCCCAAAGCTCATACTGTCGTAAAGTCCGACAGCGGTGAGCAGTCCATAGCCTCCCAAAACAGTTATAAACGTTGCCATAAGGTTTCCGATACAGCCCATAAAAATTGCCAGAGCCATAAATCCAAGGAGCGGCTTAACCATACCAATTAATCCGGCCATAACGCCAATAGCGCTGCGTTTTCTCTCATTCTTATTCATTCTTTAACCGCCTCACTTCCTCTGCCGCCTGGGCTGAATAGTTTTCAAGACTTCTCTGCTTTGAATAAAGCTCGCGGTAATAGCCCGTCTCGCCCATCAGCGCCTCATGGCTGCCCTGCTGGATGATGCGGCCCTCCTTTAAGACGGCAATCTGATCTGCGCAGGCCACATTCGCCAGCCGGTGAGAAATGAGCACCACCGTTTTTGTCTTTGCCAGCTCCCGGATAACCTCCATAATTTTATTTTCACTCTCCACATCAATATTGGAGGTTGCTTCATCAAAAATATAAATGTCACTGTTATGAAGAATGGCCCGCGCCAGACAAAGGCGCTGCTGTTGTCCGCCGGACAGATTGGCAGCCTTTTCCTCAATTTTCATGGAAAGGCCGCCCTTTTCCATAATCGTATCGTAAAGGTCAACTTTCCTTAAAACCTCATAAAGCTCTGTTTGTGCAGCGTTTTCTTTACCCATGCGCAGGTTTTCCTCAACCGTTCCTCCGAAAAGATAGCTATCGTGGCGGATACGGGTCATTTTCTCATAAAGCGCGCCGGGAGCTATATCGCCAACCTTCGTTTGGCCAATCGAAATACTTCCTGTAAAGCCTGACAAATCTCCCATCATCAGCGAAGCCATGGTACTCTTGCCACAGCCGGAAACACCTACCAGCGCCGTAAAGGAATTTTGGGGAATCACAAGGCTGATATTTTTCAGCACAGTTTTATCCTCTGTATAGCCAAAGGTTACATTGTCAAAAACAATATCGCTGCCGGACACATTTTTTGCACTGCCTTCCTTACTTACAGGTTTATCCATCAGCGCAAAAATTTTATTTGCCGCCGCATTGCCGTTCATAGCGATATGAAAAAATGACCCCAAAAGCCTAAGAGGCAAGAAAAATTCTGCGGAAATTAATATAATAAAAAAGCACTGGACAAATGACAGATTGCCGGCCCGGCACTCTAAAACAGAAAGAATAATTCCCGCCGCAGCGCCCCCATAAGCCACAAGATCCATGATACTGATGGAATTAAGCTGCATAATAAGCACCTTCATTGTCACTTTGCGGAACTTTTCTGACTCTTCATCCATCCTTTTAGCATAGCGCCCGTCCGCTTCGTAAATTTTTAATGTCGTTAAGCCCTGGAGATTTTCAAGGAAGGAATCGCCAAGCTCCGTATAGGTTCCCCAATATTTTGCCAGCATTTTTTTCGCGAACTTCTGTACTGCCACAATAGATACTGGGATCAGAGGTACGCACACAAGCAAAACAACAGCAACCTTGAGGCTCATTGTGCTTACAATAGCAAAAAGCGTCAGTGGAGCCAGAAGGCTGTAAAAAAATTGGGGAACATATTTCCCAAAATAAATTTCCAACTGCTCCACACCCTCGGTACTGATCTGTACAGCCTCGGACGTCGCGATTTTTTCCCTGTAGCCCGTTCCAAACGCCATCAGCTTATTATAAATCATCTGGCGCAGCCTGCGCTTCACATTCGTTGAGGCCGCAAAGGACAGTTTGCTGTTTAATGTATTCATTACGGCCCGCAAAACCAGCACAACTGCCCCTACAGCCATAAGACAGACACTATTTTTCATATCCGCCTCATTTTTTAACAGGCTTCCAATATATGAGGCAATAAAATAAATCAGAACGACATTCGCCGCCAGGGCTGCCCACGAAGTAATGACCATGCCGGCAACATACTTCTGATTTTCCTTAAATTCTTTCAGCAGTCGTTTATTGAACATTGTTTTTTCTCCTGTTCTCCAAAGTAGTCTTTACATGTCTGATAGCCAGCACCGGATGTACGAAAAGCATCCTCGGCCCGGCGTAGCGCATCACATCCTTCACTCTGGCCTGCATAGCCTTTGAATAGCAGTGTACCTTACATGCGCTGCAAAAGGTTTTTGTTTCCATAAATGGACATTTATCGGTGCGCATGTTGGCATAGGCAAGCAGCTCCTCACACTCCTTACAGAGCTGCCCCCGTTTAGTATGGTGATTTCCCCGGCAATAAATTTCTACCATGGTTTTCATCGTCATTTTTTCTTTTTTGCGCTTTTCTTCAATATCAATCGCTTTATTCATCTTGTGCGGCCTCCAATTTCCGGGCTGGCGCTGTTTTGATCTTGAAGCCAAAATAGTAGAAATGGAACAAGGCTACGAGGAGGATAATGATTTTCACAGGCCAGATCGGAACAAGAACAAAGCTGACTGCAAAAATTATAAACAACATCGCCATTGCTTTTATTTTTGAAGTCTTATCCATCGCCTTCTTACCCATAGCCGGCTCTACATATTTTTTGTAAAGTCCGGTTCCAAGAAACCACGTATGAAACCGTTTAGAGCCTTTAGCAAAAAGAATCGCGGCAAGAACTAAAAACGGAGTGGCCGGAAGCACCGGAAGGATAATTCCAACAACACCCAGGCCAATCATTATAAATCCAAGAACAATACAAAATCCATTAACAACTTTTTTCATAGACACCTCTTTCATTACTTAATGCACAATCACAGGGTTTTATAGTTACAGAAACAAGCTTCTGATTTTTTGCGTAGCCACAGGCGATTAAGCCCTCCTGAACAACTTTGTTCCACATTTTTGCGGATAAATGATAAGTCGTAGAATCATCGAGAATAACCGTGCATGCATCCTCCATAGTGCAATCTGAGGAATAAGCCACACGATACATATTTTTCCGGCTGATGGCGCCGATTTCCTCCAGTGCATTAATCATACGGTACACTGTCGCCGTTCCGATTTTATGATCAATTTTAGATGCTTTATAAAAAATTTCCTTACAGCTTGAACACTCATTTTCTAAAATAATATCCAACAGCATAAGCCTTTGTTTTGTAATTCTCCCGCCATGCTGTTTAAGCTTCTCAATAATTATTTCCTTCTGCATCCGGGTTCTCTGGTATTCCTTCCCGTTGCAGCAGTCTTTTCGCAGATGATCCATAGGATTGCAGTCAGGCATTTTATCATCTCCATTTCATACCTATTCAGGCTGCGTTTATATGTGTCTGGATAAAGGTAGAGCCTGCACTTTGGCAGTGCAGGCTCTTTTACGCAAGCAGAACTTTTTCCCGGCCTGTTATCCAATTATTTTATTTTAGCCATTGTCTTAGCACTCAGCTCTAATGTAGCGCTTACCTTGTAAGGTCTTACAAGCAGATAAATAAAGCCGATGACAAGAAGGAATGCTACAACAGTTCCGATACCGAATGTACCTGCTGTGATCAATGTGCCGATCTGGTAGATGCAAAGAGATACAACATAGGCAAGCAATGTCTGATAGCCAATAGCGAACCAGAACCATTTTGCACTGTTCATCTCTCTCTTAATAGCACCCATAGCAGCGAAGCAAGGTGCGCACAGAAGGTTGAATACAAGGAAGGAATATGCTGCAACAGTTGTCATGCTGCCTGCCAGCTCGCCCCAGTATTCAGCACCGTCTTCTGCAACTTCTGCGAATCCGTAGAGAATACCAAACGTACCAACAACATTTTCCTTAGCTACAAGGCCTGTGATTGCTGCAACCGCAGACTTCCAATCCCCCCAGCCAAGAGGCGCAAAGATCCACGCAATACCATTACCGATCTTAGCGAGAATACTGTGGTCAAGCTCCATATCTTCCAACATTCTGAACTGTCCGTCCACCCATCCAAAATATGTGGCGAACCAAACAACAATTGTGGAAAGAAGGATAATCGTACCGGCCTTTTTAATGAAAGACCAGCCGCGCTCCCACATGCTGCGCAAAACATTGCCGACCGTCGGCAGATGGTAAGCCGGAAGCTCCATAACGAATGGCGCCGGATCGCCTGCGAACATTTTTGTCTTCTTTAAAATAATACCGGAGCAAATAATTGCTGCAATACCTACAAAATAAGCACTTGGTGCAACCCACCATGCGCCTCCGAACAGAGCGCCGGCAATAAGGGCGATGATCGGCAGTTTAGCGCCGCATGGGATAAAGGTTGTGGTCATTACTGTCATTTTACGGTCACGGTCACTCTCGATTGTACGGGAGGCCATAACGCCCGGGATACCGCAGCCTGTGCCGATAAGCATAGGAATAAAGGACTTACCGGAAAGGCCGAATTTACGGAAAATACGGTCCATGATGAATGCAACTCTGGCCATATAACCGCAGCTTTCCAAAAATGCAAGAAAGATGAATAGTACAAGCATCTGTGGAACGAATCCGAGAACAGCGCCGACACCGGCAACAATACCATCAACGAGAAGGCCCTGAAGCCATGCTGCGCACCCGATAGCCTCTAAGCCTCCGGTAACAAGATCCGGAATACTTGGAACAAAAATGCTTTCGATGCCAAATAAATGCCAGCCATCGCCAAAAATATTGTCATTAACAAAATCTGTAGCCATTGTACCTACAGTAGATACAGATACATAATAAACAATAAACATGACAACCGCAAAAATAGGAAGCGCTGCAAAGCGGTTCGTCACAATCCGGTCGATTTTATCGGAAACCGTCATCTTTTCCTTAGATACTTTTGTATAACACTCGTTAATAATTGAGGAAATATAAACATATCTCTCATTGGTAATGATACTCTCCGTATCGTCGTCCATTTCTTTTTCGATGTATTTTATTTCATCGCTCACATCTGGAACCTGTTTCATCTGTAATGCAATTTTGTCATCTTTTTCAAGAAGCTTAATTGCGAAAAAGCGTTTCTGTTCCTCAGGAATATCGCTTCCAAGCTTAGCCTCTACAGAATCTAATACATCCTCAACCTCCGGGGCAAACTTATGAACCGGAGGAGCCGCATTTTTCTTTTTAGCAACCTCAACAACCTTTGAGGCCGCTTCCTTGATTCCTGCTCCCTTCAGCGCGGAAATCTCCACAACTTCACAGCCAAGCTTTTGTTTGAGCTTATCAATATGTATTTTATTGCCGCTTTTTTGTACAATATCCATCATATTTACAGCCATAACTATAGGAATACCAAGCTCCATAAGCTGTGTGGATAAGTACAGGTTACGTTCAATGTTTGTACCGTCAACAATATTTAAAATCGCATCTGGCCTTTCATTAATCAAGTAATTTCTTGCTACAACTTCTTCCAATGTATATGGAGAAAGTGAATAAATACCGGGAAGGTCCATAATGACAACATCCTTATGTCCTTTTAATTTACCTTCCTTCTTTTCCACTGTAACGCCAGGCCAGTTGCCAACAAACTGATTAGAACCGGTCAGGGCATTGAACAATGTGGTTTTACCGCAGTTGGGATTGCCCGCTAACGCAATTTTCATTTACTCTCCTACCTCTTTTCTGCCAACGGCAATTTGTCTTGTCAAAACTTTTAAGTCTTTATATCAATTAGTTCTATCTAACCTCTCATCAGATAGCCGCACTTTTCCGGCATGCCCCCGCCGCCGGCTATTCAACCTGAATCATTTCGGCATCTGCTTTGCGCACGGATAATTCATAGCCTCTCACAGTAATCTCAATGGGATCACCCAGCGGTGCGACCTTGCGCACATAAATATCAACGCCTTTTGTAATACCCATATCCATGATACGTCTTTTGACAGGACCTTCTCCCGCCAGCTTTGTTACCTTTACGGTCTGACCGCATGCAACTTGTTTTAATGTCTTCATTTTTAAGCACCTCTTATCCTACCATTATTTTATTAGCCATATCTTTACCGATTGCCACTCTGGTATCTTTAATGTTTACGATCAGATTTCCTCCAATCTCAGAAACCACCATAATAATCGCGCCGGCTACAAAGCCAAGATTTTCTAAAAAGCGGCGTGTTTCTTCCTTTCCGCCAACCTTGCGGATAACGGTTTCCTCTCCTGTTTTTGCCATTGTCAAAGGCATTTTACGTCATCTTCTTTCTATGCTTCAAAAGGTATTGATAATCATTTTCATTTTCTCTATCCACTTGTTAGTATATGCTAACAGTATAAAATTGTCAATACTATCTATCGATAAATTTTATCATTTTGTAACAGTTCATTACTGTTCACAGCCTGGCTAATCACTCGCTGATCAGCCAGGCCTGACAGTCATTCAGGAGTGAGCAGGCTCCTTTTGCGCGAAGCAATGAGCCAAGCCGGAATTTCAAAATACAAAAAAGCCGGAATTTCCAAAACGGACTTCCGGCTTTTTCTTTAACAACAAAATTAGGAAAAGGACCTATACACCATATCTCACTGTCAGCCGCTTACCGCCTCCGCCCATAAGCTTTCACTGAAATCACAAAGCACAGGACAACAACCATTGCTGTGACAAAAACGGCAGCGCCCCATAAAAGAAGCTGGCTGCTCAAAATAGCATAAATATCAATATCCATAAACAGCAACCCCAGGTAGGCTCCAATAGAAAGGGCAATAACTAAAAGATAAACAACAGCAACGGCATTATTGCTGCCTAAATAGGCTGTCACCAAATTTATACTAGATAAAACCAGACCGGTCATCCAGCCGAAAATAAGCAATAAAATATATGTGCCGGCATCAAAGACACCGTATAACAGCCCATGGACAACACAAAATACAGACATAAGTACCGTATGGTACAGGCCGACGCAGCCAACCGCTAAAAAGCGGGCCAAAACAATCTGACGGTCCAAAAAGGGCAAATATCTCAGCGCCGCCCCGCCGTTGCTGACCATATCATTATCTTTTATGGTCGGTACAACCGAACCAGTTCCCAAAGGCATACACAGCAATAAATATCCGTAGGCGTCAAGCTGGGCAGTCGCCTGGGAGCGCATGCCCAGCAGCATAAAAAAGACAAACAGGCAAATATCCGTAATGACAGCCGATTTTGACGATCTTCGCCAATAAGATAATAAGTCCCTTAAAATCAATCCTCGCATACATGCTCCCCCTTAATATAAAACAGCATAATATCCTCAATGGACGCTTTATCCACCGTCAGATCTTTAAAATGCTCCATAGTTTCATATTTATTGTTTAATAACACCTTATACGAAAACTCCTCCCGTATATAAGCGTCATAGTCCGCTGGCGCCAGAGCATCGAAAAATGCTTTCCTGCAATGGAGCACACCGTAATTATTGTCGATATCCTCTTTAGATTTAATGAACTTAAGGCGACCCTTGTGGATAAATACAATATAATCTGCGATTTTATCCAGATCGCTTGTAATGTGGGTAGACATTAAAACCGACTTGCCGCCATCTATGACAAATTCCTGCAATACCTCAAGAATTTCATCCCGCATGACCGGGTCCAGGCCGCTTGTGGCCTCGTCTAATATGAGAAGCTTCGGATCATACGCCATAGCCACGGCAAAATTCAGCTTCACATTCATCCCCTTAGAAAGCTCTTTAATCTTCTTATCGCCCGGAAGGTCAAAGCGCTCCAAAAGCGAAAAATACCGTTCACTGTTCCAATTTTTATAAATTCTTTTAAAAATACTGTCAAGATCTTTACAGTACAAATAAGGGTTCTGCCCGATACCGTCCATAACGACGCCGATTTCCTGTTTAACCTCCCGGACACATTTTCTATAATCCTTGCCGAGAATTTTTATCTCCCCGCTGTCAATTTTAATCATATCCAGAACCGCCTTGATTGTTGTCGTCTTTCCTGCGCCGTTCTCACCGATAATGCCAAAAATCATCCCGGGAGGTATGGTAAGCTCCACATCCTTTAAACAAAAATCTTTATATTTCTTAGTTACATGATTCAAACTCAATACAGACTCCATACACTACTCCTCCTCATAAAACATGGTCAGTATTTTGACCAGGCGTTCCAGGGAAATATCATTCTCCCGGCCAATACGGGCAACTTCTGAAAGCTTTTCTTCAGCCATCCGAAGCTGCTCTTCACGTATAAAATCCCTGTTCTGCGCGGCAACAAAGGTTCCTTTGCCAGCTACAGTTTCAATAAAGCCATCCCTTTGCAGATCCTCATAAGCATGCTGTGCCGTAATCACGCTAATATGCAGGCTTTTTGCCAGCCCCCGCATAGACGGCATAGCGTCTCCGCTTTTTAGCTCACCGCTCATAATCATTCCTTTAATTTGGGATGTAATTTGTTCATAAATTGGTTTTGGACTGCTGTTACTTAAAATGATTTCCATCAGATCACCTCACTGTACTTGCTATATATATACTGTACTTATCTGATAAGTACAGTATATATTGAAGTATCTCTGCTGTCAAGGGATTTCTAAGAAAATAACAAAATTGAAACAATATTTTTTTGCATTGAAATAATACTGAAACGTAGTGCTGATATGATAAGAATATCAAAAGAAAACAAGCTATTCGGAGGAGATTGACATGAAAAAAATCACGTTTAAGCATAAATTTTTTGTTTCCGCATTACTTTTGGGCGCTGCTGTCATCACAACCTTGCCTTACCTGGCCCAGCTTGCCATAAATATTATGACCTATGGAGCGGCCTTTGCCCTGCTTGCTGCACCGGCACTGCTCCTTCTTGCATGGAAAATGCGGCAGCTTCACAGGCTTGCTTTAAAACAAACAACTTTAGGAGGGATCCAATAATGACGACAGTAATTTTCCATTTCAAAAAAAATTCCATAACGTTTTTAACGGTTCTCATACTCGCCGGCTTTGCCGCTGCCCTGGGAATTTCGGGAGTTTTCTCGTCCAGTGAAAAAATGGAGCAGTTTCTTAACCAGGCCGGGATTTTAGCTCCTGCCGCGTTTATACTGCTTCAAATCATCCAGGTTATTTTTCCCATTCTTCCCGGCGGCGTAAGCTGTCTTTTAGGGGTTGCAGTATTCGGGCCTTTATCCGGTTTTATTTACAGCTATACCGGCCTTGTCCTTGGCTCTGTCATCAGCTTTCTGCTGATCCGCAAATATGGACAGGCACTTATCCAAAAGCTTGTGTCAGAAAAAAATTATACAAAATATGCCGGCTGGCTTCAGAAGGGCAAAAAATTTAACCTGCTTTTTGCCGCGGCGATTTTTCTCCCGGGTTTTCCTGACGATCTTTTATGTATGCTCGCCGGCCTTTCGTCCATGTCCTTCAAAAAATTCTTCATTATCATCCTGCTGTGCCGCCCTGTTTCTCTGATCGGATATAGCGCGGGCTTTAGCGCAGTTACCGCATTGCTTTAAATTCAAGGAGGTCTGTTCCTATGAAAAAAATATTTCTGTTTGAGTTTGTATTTAAAGGGCTTTGCCTTTTTATCTTTGCCCCGGCCGGCTCTGCTCTTATTTCCCAAATGTTGGAAATCTCCGGTCAGAATGTTTTATTTAACTTTAACATAGCCCGGCTCCTTTTATCCATGCCCGGAATCGCCGCTGTCATTTTAATCTTGCTGACCTCATCTGCCCTGACCTATTTTGAGTTTTCCGTTATTTTTCTTATGATCAAAGAGATCCAGGCCGGCTCACGCCCCTTAATCAAAGGCGCTATGGAACAGTCCATGCTGGCTTTTATGCGCATTTCCGGCCCCGGTATTATCGGTTATTTTATTTATACGGTTCTTTTACTTCCCTTTGAGGGAATCATTTTCAGACCGTCCATAATGCCGGCCCTTCATATCCCGAATTTTATTACAGGAGAATTTTCCAAGCGCTGGTATGGGCCGGCGGTTCTTGACACCGCTTATCTTCTTGTTTTTATTATTTTTCTCCTGCTCCTTTTTGTCCTTCCGTCAATGATTTTGGCTCGGCAGGATTTCTTCCATGCCTGCAAAAAAAGCCTGAAAACATGGCGGCATATTGGTGTCCGGTATCTTATAGCCATTGTTCTTTTTATGACGGTTTATATTATTATTTTCATCCGGCCCGGTATTGCTCCTAAAGATTTTTCCGGCCTTTTTGAGGAAAACATGCTAAAAACACTGTGCATGCTTTTCTTTTCCCCAAAATCATTGCTCGCTGCTGCTCTTGCCGTTTTTTTATGGGCCTTAAAAACAATTCTGATGATTCTGTTTGCCATTTTAATTGTTTCTGCCTTTATCCGCTCAGAACGCCTTGTCTTTTTGCAGCAGACAGACAGGCAGACGGTCAAAAGGGATTCGGAGGCGATAAAAAATTTTGGATCGGCAAAAAGTATGATTACAAAAGGCTATGTAAGACTTTGCCAGTATTTGGGGCCAATTTTCAGACAAGTACATATCCGCAGATCCCAGGCTATTTTGGCCCTGTCTGCTATATTGGCAGCCACCCTTCTTTTCGTATACAATATCGCTCAGGAGCCACCCTCGTCTTTCCCGCTTCTTAACATCGGCCACCGCGGCAGTGACCTGGGCGTGGAAAATACTTTGCCGGCGGTGGAAGGCGCTGTTGCAAGCGGAGCCGATTATGTAGAACTGGACATCCAGCTTTCTAAAGATCATATTCCTGTTGCTATCCACGACGGCAATCTAAGCCGCCTTGCAGGCAGCAGAAAAGCCGTCAGCGATCTTACCGCCGCGCAGCTTAAAGAATATACTCTTTCACAAAATGAAAAAAGCGGCGTTATTCCTACTCTTGAGGAAATTATTATTGCCGCCGGCCAGGACATTGGCCTGCTCATTGAATTAAAAGCAGGAACCCCCGGGGAGAAAGAGCTGCTTGTCGATCAAACACTGGCGCTTATTGAAAAATATCACATTGAAGAACAGTGTATTCTTATGTCATTGGATTATGATATAGTTTCTATGGCCAAAAACAAAAGAACCGATTTAAACGTGGGCTATTGTATGTTTGGAAACCTGGGAACACCTTCTGTTTCTGACCTTATTGATTTAAATGTAGACTTTGTCGTTATCGAAGAAGCTATGGTTAATAAGAATTTTGTGACAACATGCCGCCGGGCCTGGCTGCCCGTCTATGTATGGACAGTCGATGATGCCGGACGCATGAAGCAATATCTGGAAATGGGCGTCACAGGGCTTATTTCAGACAAGCCCTATGTTGCCAAAGAAATTATTGAACAGTTTATTTAAAATACAAAACGGTCCAGCCATGTATCTTGGATTTGAGCAGCTAACGCGGCTAAATTATCCTTTAACATGATTCTTAAAATAGTCCTTAAGGAGCTTTATACTTTCCTCCTTAAGGACGCCGCCCTTTACCTCCGGGCCATAGTGGGAATGAGAAAATACAAGCTCGCAGCATGAACTTCCCTCTGTGCCTAATATTTGACACAGCTCTTTGTCACTGGCGCCATAAACAAGGCGCCCAAGCTGTGTCCACACCATAGCCCCGCAGCACATAAAACAAGGCTCACAGCTTGAATAAAGCGTATACGCCTTAAGATCTGTGATATGCGTTTCATGGCAAAACCGGCGGAGCAGCCCGGCTTCCGCGTGGAAGGTCGGATCGGACATGGAATAGATCTGGTTTTCATTCGTATATACAATCTCATTGTCCTTCACAAGGACTGCCCCAAAAGGCTCATTTCCGTGGTCAACTGCCAAAGCGGCCAGACGGATAGCTTCCTTCATAAATTTTTCATCATTTTGATAGTATGTACATTCATTTTTTGTCATTGGTGTTCTCTCCATATTCTCAATTTGTGTAACAGTTCAGCCATGCTGAACTGTTACCTATTTGTGCCATATACCGTATTCTCTATTTGTGCATATACCGTTTCTGCACACTGTTTTTATTCTACCATTAATCGACTGAAATTGCCATCCCGGATATGACAACAATTCTGCTTTTTTATAACTAGTCAGCAGTACGGCTGATAATGGGCTGAATAGTTGCCTTTTTCTCTGTGCCTTGTGGCCAATGCAGCTTCTAGGCTGCTTACGCAGCCTTTGATTTTTTATAATAGTATGCAGCCGGAACCGCAAAAACACTTAAATAAATGGCATAGCCAATCAAGTCCATCAGGGTGTCAAAGAAAAAAACTCCGGCCGTCAGAACCCCATAAACAACTAAAAGTAAAGAAATTGCAGCTAAAATATTCATCATCCACTGTTTCATATCCTATCTCCTTCCTGCTATTTTTCCATGTTTTCCACAGCGCCAGGTATACCGCCCTGCGGCGTTTTTCTATTTTTCCAGGCTGCTCACAGTACTATGTCTGCTCCTTTAGGATTTCATACGCGGCAAAGCCGACCATAGCGCGGCATGAAAGTTTACTGTAATCATACTAAATAAAGGTTTCAAAATGAGAACAACGCAAAAATATCTCCATAAGAAATGTTACAAAATTGAGATAATTTTTACAGTATTTGAAATAAAGGCGATAGCTTTTTGTGATATACTTACGTTAAAATAATGACAAACACGAGGTGATAAAGAATGAACCGTTCGGCCATTGTTTCGGTACGGGGCCTGAAAAAATATTATGGCAGTGACGATAATATTGTCAAAGCCTTAGACGGAATTGACCTGGATATAGAGGAAGGCTCCTTTACAGCCATTGTAGGGGCCAGCGGCAGTGGAAAATCTACACTGCTCCATATGATCGGCGGCCTTGACACTCCCACGCAGGGAGAAGTCATTGTCAGCGGCCGCAATCTGTCTGCGCTTACAAGAGAACAGGCGACGATCTACCGCAGGCGCAATATAGGTATTGTTTTTCAGCACTATAATCTGATACCCATGCTCAATGTTTATGAAAACATCGTGTTTCCGGTAGAAATTGACGGGAACCATGCAGATTCACACTTTATCCAGGAAATTACAGCAACTCTTGGCCTGAGCGACAAGCTGGGCCGAAACGTCACAAAGCTGTCCGGAGGGCAGCAGCAGCGCGTTGCTATCGCCCGGGCGCTTGCAATAAAGCCCTCAATCCTTTTGTGCGACGAGCCTACAGGAAATCTGGACACCCGGACAAGCCAGGATGTTCTTGGGCTGTTAAAAGCCTGCTGTACCCGCTTCCATCAGACAATGATCATAATCACCCATAACGAAGAAATTGCCCAGCTCTCGGACCGGATCATCCATATTGAGGACGGCCGCCTTGTCAAAAGAAAGTGGGGAGAACCATGTCTATAATAAAAAATAACAATACAAAGCCTCTCAAAAAAATGGCCTTAAAAAGCCTGAGACAGCACCCGTTCCGTTCTTTTGCCATTGCCTTGTCGATTTTTCTGTGTTCGGCCGTGATGATGGCAGTGCCTCTGACAAACACACTGTCCTTTCTCGGCATTTATGAAGATGTAAAAAATGAGGAACATGTCACATATACAGAGCTTAACCAGCTTCAGATTTCTCAGCTCCAAAAGGATGCCCGCCTTGAGGCTGCCCTTATATCCAGGCAAAGCTCTATCGGGCAGGTGGGAAATACCTATGCCCGTCTGGCCTATGCTCAGGAAGGCAATGAGGCTATGGAGATCTATACGCTCACAAAAGGTACTTATCCCCAAAATGCCTTGGATGCTGCGGTTGATGAGGTTTTAGCCCAAAGGCTTCATATAGGTATAGGAGATACAATCACTTATAAAAGCAGCGGCAAGGGCAGCGCTTCTTTTACTATCTGTGGACTTGTACGGACAAATATATTAACCTCTGTCAGCCGCATTTATGTATCTGAGCAATATTCCCGCACCGGTGCCGTATTCATAGGTACGCCTTTCTGCCTTCAGGCCAAGCTCACAAAGAGCCTTCAGAAAAATTCATCAACAGCCGAGCAGACAATTCTGGACATCGCAGATGACTGCAGCATTCCTTCCCGGAATATAGCAATCAATACAATCAGCCTTTACACGAACCCTATTTCTTCCTCACAGGTATTTTTCTACGTTTTTGTTGACGGGGTTTGTCTGGTAGCAAGTATTCTCGTTATATATAGTATTTTCTATATTTCTGTTCTTTCCAGAATTTCCGAGTTTGGCCAAATGAGTACTCTCGGCGTCAGCCAGCGCCAGATTTCCAGAATGGTCCGCTATGAAGGTATTTTTTTATCTGTTATTGGAATAGCACTCGGCCTTGCGGCAGGAATATTGATCTCCTGGGCCATTATTGGAATTTTTTCTATCAAATATGCGCTCATTTTTGGCGCCGCTGTTTTTGCCGTGAACTACTGCGTCATTATGTTTTGCCTGCACAGGCCGGTACGTATTGCTTCGGCCTGTACTCCCATCGAAGCGCTCAGGCATAATGCTTTTTCCGCCGGGGAAATTTGGGGAAAACATAGTGCCGCCAAACCTTCCGCCAGGTTAAGGCACCGTACCTTCTGTCCATGGACCCTGGCCTGTATACATTTTAAGGCACAGAGAAAAAAAAGTTTTTTTACCATTTTATCAATGCTCATGGGTGGTATTTTATTTTTGCTAGGAAGTACGTATATCGTGTCTGTAGACACAGAGCATTTAGCACGTCAGTCTTATTTTTCCAATGCAGAGTATATGATCGGCTATGATTCGGAATACCAGGATATTGGAAGTGAAACAGAAATTTTTGAATATCAGGAACAAAATATATTAAACGATAAATTTATCCAGGAGCTTTACAACATTCCCCAGGTTTCCTCGGTCACTGCTTACAGCTATGAATCTGTCACCTATACCTATGACGGCTATACAGTCAACAATGATATGGTCATGCTCTCCGATACAATGCTCTCGGAAATCAACAAAGACCTTGGAGAAAATGCCGTTGATGAGGAAACCCTTGCCCGGGAAAATGGGGTTATTTATAACATGCGCCCGGCCTTTTGGGATATGCCGATAGCGGTCGGTGATATAGTGACATTAAACTATTTTAACGGCCAGGCATACACTTCAATCGATGTAAAAATAGCCGCTATTACTTCTGAGGATTATGCTGTCGACCATTTTCTCCAATCAGGTTTTCTCGCTCCCAGGGCGCTTATGGAAAAAATGTATCCCGGCCTAAATACAACAAGGTATCTTCTCGTAACAACAAAGAACCACGTATATAATAGCAGTATCGACAGTGCTATAAAAAATGTAGTTAATAACTACGATTTAATATCACTATCAACTTTTTCAGACTCTAAAAAAGAGCTGCTCCGGCAAAATAACCTTCTCAATGCCATGATCGGCGGAGGAGCTGCTATAATTATTCTGTTCTGTATTATAAATATTTTTAATACAACGCTTTCGGCAATGGCATCACGTAACCGGAATCTTGCCCTTTTAGAATCCGCAGGTATGTCCTCAAGACAGATCCGGCAAATGCTCGTTGATGAATGTCTGCTGCTTAGTGTTCCTGCCGCAGCCATAGCGGCTATACTTGGCACCTTTTTGGGAAAATTTGCCGTCACTGTGCTTCACAGCAGCGGCGTTTCTTATATAAGCTGGCATTTTCCATGGGCAGCGCTTATGATTTATATGATTATTGCCATAGGCCTTCCCATAGTTATTACGCTTGGAACAAACAGGCGTTTTTGCCGGCATACCCTTACCGACCGGCTGAAGATGATGGAATAAAATGCGCCTGTCCGTTTACTTTTAACGGACGGGCGCATCTTCATTTGGCAAAAACACAGAAAAAACAGTTCCTACATTTTCCTGGGATTTTACTTGAATATATCCTCCCTGCTGAGTAATAATTTCTCTGGCAAGATAAAGGCCGATACCTACACCCTCGGTGAGATGGACCTTGCTTTCCCGGTAAAAGCGCTTAAATATGTCCTGATAATGTTCAGGGCTAATTCCAATCCCCGTATCTTCAATATCAATTTTTGTAAAAAGCTCCCAGGGCCTTACCTGAATCGTTATCCGGCCGCCCTCCGGCGTATATTTGACCGCATTATCCATCATATTGAATAACGCCTCTCCGGTCCATTTTGCATCGTGACTAACAATCAGTTTTTCATCACAATCTACATCTATATGGATCTTCTTCTTTTCTGCCATTCCTGAAATCTGCATAACCCCGCTGATAATTGTATCGAAAATTCTTTCAGGCTTTACTTTTATATCAATCAACCGGCTTTCCAGCCTGGACATTTTGGCAAGCACATCGACAAGAAAAGAAAGCTTTTGCGCCTGTCCGTCCACGGCGCCGGCAAATTTTATCCGCTGTTCCTTTGAGAGTCCTTCATTTTGAAGCATGGAGCTGTACATCGTAATATTCGCTATAGGCGTTTTCAGCTGATGGGATATATCCGAAACCATTTTCTGAATCTCCTGCTTTTGTTTGGCCTGTCCTATGGCCGCAGAGCTTGTAATATCTGTCAGCTTATCCAGCTTCATTTGAATTTTTGAATTTAATGTATCCTCATCGAGAGCGATTTCAGGAAGTTCCCCATCCGAGAGCGTATCGACATAATCGCACAAATACTTTGAAAAAGCTACGACCTGATACCGGAGTGCAAGCCACAGGCCAAGTCCGGCAAAGACAGCCACGGCGGCAAAAACACAGCAGACAATCTTATAACCGTTCCCAATATCCCATCTAAGCACACAATATACAAAGACAGCCGCCGCTGCCAACCCAAAGACAGCTACAATGCTGTCCAGATTATTTTTTAATGCTGCTCTATTCATTAGAATCACCGATCCACTGATAACCCATACCATAAATGGTTTTTATGTACTTATAATGCTCATCTGAAATTTTTGCCCGCAGCCGGCTGATATTTATCGTCAGAGTATGTTCATCAACAAAATTTCCTTCACTGTCCCATAGCTTTTCTAAAAGAAGATTTCTTGTCAGCGCCATTCCCGGATTTTTAACAAACACATAAAGCAGCTTAAATTCTGTTGGCGTCAGCATAAGCCGTTCACCGTTTTTGGCTACTGTATGCCCCTCAAAATCAATGGTGAGATTACCGCAATGATAGATATTGCTTTGAGGCGCGCTGCCGCTGCGGCGCAGCACAGCCAGCAGGCTCTGTGTGCG